>JANMTG010000337.1:0-4729 GCA_031390205.1 Gemmatimonadota bacterium | reverse complement strand
CAATGGTCGCGGAATAGGATTCAGTCCGGCTCCCCCGGGCCGTCATATAGGAGACGGTTCCTGCCAGCCTCACCGCGGTCGAGTCGAGCGGCGAGACCGTCCACTCAGACAAGATCGACCCCCGCCTTTCGCTCCCAGACTCCGCGATTCGACAAGTCGACCGAACTATTTCTCGCCGGCCGGCAGCCAGTCTCGATGCTTCGGCTCGGAGGCCGTTGTTCCCCATTTCGCGCGCGAGTAGCGCGCTCCCCGCGGCGACGGCGAGCCCGCCGGTCGTAAAGACGAATAATGCGACGACGATTTCGACGAGCGTGTAGCCCCTGCTGCCCAATATTCGCACACCGCGATCATACAAATGGCACTATGGGCCGGCATCATTACTCGACCGCGCGCGAAACGAAAAGGCCGCCACAAAAGAAAAACGGAGCGTCTCTCGACGCCCCGTTTCTCTTAAGGCCAGAATTCAGCCCTTACTAAATTACGGGCTGGGGTCAATGCAAGTAATCACACCGCCGATCATGGTGCAGGTCTGATCAGTCTGCGAGTGCGACGCGGTGGCGCTCCAGCTCGCCGGAGGACCGGCAACTTGCGTGGCGGTGATCGTCACGTTCGCCGAAGGGGTGAAATCCCTTCCTGGTCCAGCCATCGCGGCCGGGCCCGTCGAGGCATCAGAGAAGTATAGGCCGTTGTTGTCGGCGGCAAACTGCTCTTCGTACGTGGCGAGGTTACGAAGATCGGACTTCATCGCCGCAACGTACGCCTTCTCCTTCGTGTTCGCGAACTTCGGAATCGCAATCGCGGCAAGAATGCCGATGATGACGACTACGATCAGAAGCTCGATCAAAGTAAAGCCCTTTTTGTTGCTCATTTGGTTTCTCCTGAAGCGTTGGGAAATCGCCGGCGGCTTGTGGCCTTCAGCACTCTAAAGACGCAGCGCCTCGAAATGAGGCAACCCCCTTTAAAGCAACACGAACGCCAGAAACGGCTGATGGCGTAAGCCATTGTGGATCATTGACTTATAGAATACGGTCGCGTTGGAACCCCCCAACTTTTCGGCGCGAACTGCAAGATTTCCGGCAATTTGCAACGCGTCCCCTGGCTATTTGTCGAGGCCGTAGCGGGAAAGCTTGCGGTGGAGCGTGGAGGGGTCGATGCCGAGGACTTCGGCGGTGCGGGGCTTGTTGCCGCCTTCGTTCTCGAGGACCCACAGGATGTAAGCGCGCTCGATCGTATCCAGAGTCGGATTCGGCTGGGCGGCCCCGCTGACGAGCGGCTCCTGCTTCCGCTCGCTCACTTTCTCGGGAAGGGCAGTGAGCGGAATAGAAGGTCCCTTCGCCAGAATGCCCGCCCGCTCGAGCGCGTTTTCGAGCTCGCGGACGTTGCCGGGCCAGTGATAGCCTTGCATCGCCTCCAGAGCCTCGGGCTGGAGGGAGCGCGGCTCCTCGTTGCGCATTTCCGCCGCGCGCTTGAGAAACGCTTCGGCGAGAAGTGGAATGTCGCCGGGCCTGTCCCGTAGCGGCGGGAGGACGATCGATACCACGTTCAGCCGGTAGAATAAATCGCTGCGGAAGTTCCCGCGCCTGATCTCTTCCTCCAGGTCGCGGTTGGTGGCGGCAATAACGCGCGCGTTCACCGGTTTCGCCTCCGTCGCTCCGACAGGTATCACCTCGCGCTGCTGAAGTACACGTAAAAGCTTGACTTGAATGGCGGGAGTGGTCTCGCCGATCTCGTCGAGGAAAAACGTTCCCTCCCCCGCCGCGAAGAAAAGTCCTTCCTTGTCCCGTGTAGCGCCGGTGAACGACCCTTTCACGTGGCCGAACAGCTCGCTCTCGAGGAGATTTTCTGGCAACGCTCCGCAGTTGATAGAGAGGAACGGTTTCGCCGCGCGTCCGGAAAGGTCGTGGATATAACGGGCGACGACCTCCTTGCCCGTCCCCGATTCACCTTGCAGCAGCACCGTTGAATCCGTATCCGCGACCATCTTGGCTACGTGCAGCGCGTCCATCCACGGTTTGCTGGCGCCGAGCGGCTGGCTGGACCTGTCACGGCGCTTCATCTCCACCTTGAGCGCTCGGTTCTCCGCCCGAAGGTTCCGGTGCTCGGCCGCGCGCCGCACGATCGTCACCAGCTCGTCATTCTTGAACGGCTTCTGGATGTAGTAGAACGCTCCGTTGTTCACCGCTCCAATCGCCGACTGAAGACTCGCCTGTGCCGTCATGAGAATCACGACCGCTTCGGGGTCGTGAGCACGAACCGAGGCGAGGATGTCGAGCCCGGTGACATCGGGCATTCGCACGTCGGTGATGATCAGATCGGGCTTGAGCGCCGCGATCTGCTCGAGGCCTTTCTTTCCGCCGAGGGCAGTGTGGGGAACGAACCCCTCGCGCTTGAGCAGGATGCGGATGGTGTCGAGTATCCCCATCTCATCATCGATCACGAGCACGGTCGCGGCAGGCTGGGAGGCCGCGGTCACCGCTCTCTCTCAGGAATGGGTCTTGGCGTCCTCCCCTTTCCCCCAGCGCCGAGCTTGGGCAGGATCATCGTGAATTTCGTGCCTTCGCTCCCATCCTCGGCAGCGTCGACAATGATGAAGCCGTGGTGCGCTTCAACCGCCCGGTGCGCGACGGAAAGCCCGAGCCCGGTGCCGCCAACCTTGGTGGTAACGAAAGGCTCGAACAGTCTCTCCCTGACGGACTGATCGACTCCCGCGCCCTCGTCGCTCACCTGCACCATGATCGCTCCACGGGTAAAGCGGGCGGCTTTCGGAGGAAGCTGGTGCGGCGCGAGCTCCGCCGCTTCGAGTCGAACCTCTCCACCGGGAGGAGATGCCTGCACCGCGTTGAGGAGGAGATTGAAGATCGCGCGATGGAGCAGATCATCATCGCCAACGACGACCAGCGGAGTTGAAGGAAACAGCTCCCTGATCGTGACGTTTCGAGGTTTGTCCGGGTGCGCCGCCACCAGCGCCGCGGCGTGACGCGCGATTTCAATGATATCCACCCGCTCGACCTGCGTTACTTCCGTGCGCGCGAAGTCGAGAAACTCCGAGAGCAGGCGCGATAGCCGATCCGACTCGCGCTGCACCAACTGTGTCAGCGTCCTGGTATCCTCGTCCGCGGCGGGAATGCGCGCGAGGAGCTCGGCCGCGCTGCGGATCGAGGCGAGCGGATTTTTGATCTCGTGTGCCAATGAGGCGCTGAGCTCGGCCACTGCCTCGAGTCTCTCCGCTCGCGTGTGCAGCGCCTCGATATCAGCCTCACGAAGGCGGAACGCGGCCAGCTCGGCGGCCATCTCTTCACGACCGGTAGTTGCTCCACGCAGCCTGGCGGCGATGTAGCCGCAACCAAGAGCGACGACTCCGAATATCCCCAGCTGCACCAGGACGGACAGATCGAAAACCGTGAGCGGGCCGAGAATCGTTACCGCGAAGTAGAGGACGATGCCAAGCGCGGAAACGAGCAGCACCCCCGATGGTGGCACAAGGAGAGCGCTGACCGCGATGACGAGGATATAGAGAGGCGCAAGCCGGGAAGGCCCTCCCGTCTGAGTCACGTATACGATCGCCGTAACGAGCAGCAGGTCGAACACCATCTGCACGTAGAAAAAAGTGTTGCCGGGTGAGCTGTCGGCGGGCTCGCTTTTGATCATCGAGGCGCCAGTAAAGAGGAGCGTAGCGACGAAAGCGAGCGTTGCGATCAGAGTCGCGTTGGTGTCCGCGGCGCGCCATACCACGATCGCGGCTAGGAAGATCGAGGTCGCGAGCGAGAAACGGCCGAGGTAGATGACCCGTAGCACCCGGTCCCTGCCCCCGATGGAAGCTGGCAACGGATCGCCAAGCGCCGGGGCGGACATTGCCGGGGTGACTGGGATCGCGGAGGGCAGGAGTGTCAAGTCGGTGATTGGACAGGCGTCAATTGTGGGCCCGGGCGAGAGCCTAAGTGTCTACTACTATATAGATTACAGCCCCATGCTGCTCGGTTTGATTGCCGCACAGTCGGTTGACGCTCCGTCCCTGGGCGCGGCGTCTGCCGGCGTCCTTGCCGTCTTCGGCCTCGTGGCGCTCAATGGCTTCTTCGTCGCCGCCGAGTTCTCCTTCGTCGCTGCCCGGCGCAGCAAGATCGACGAGATGGCCGCCCAGGGCTTGCGCGGAGCTCGAACGGTGCAAATCGCGCTCGAGCATCTGGATCGTTACATCGCGGCCACCCAGCTTGGGATCACGATCGCATCGCTCGCGCTCGGGTGGATCGGTAAGCCCGCGCTCGCGCACCTGATCGACCGGCTGCTGAGATCCATCGGCCTCGATCCGCCGGAGGCTGCTGTGCAGGGGGCCGCCATCTCGATCGCGTTCTTCATCATCACCTTCCTGCACATCGTGTTGGGTGAGCTCGCCCCGAAAACAATCGCGCTCACCACGCCGGAGCGAACAGCCAGAGCCATAGCCGCACCGCTGATGCTGTTCTCACGCTTCATGTCGCCGTTCATCTGGGTGTTCAACGGCGCCGCCAACTCCCTGCTCCGTCTGTTCGGCATCAACCCCGCCGCCACACGGGAAGGGACGACGCCGGACGAGATAAGACTCCTCGTGATTCAGGCGCACGCGCGCGGCACGCTGGACGAATCCGACCGCGCCATGCTCGCCGGCGTGCTCGATTTTCACGAGAAGAAAGCGCGCGACGTGATGCGTCCACGCACCGAGCTGGTGGCACTGGACATCGAATCTACGGAGCAG
>JANMTG010000258.1:0-1824 GCA_031390205.1 Gemmatimonadota bacterium | reverse complement strand
GGGTCTCATCAACGGCAAGCTGATGGACATGGCGCGCGTCGACGTCAGCACGACCCTGGGCGCCACCGAGATCTGGGAGATCGAGAACATCGTCGGGATGGATCATCCCTTCCACATGCACGGGTTCCAGTTCCAGGTGCTTGACCGGAACGGCGTGCCGGAAAAATTCCGCAGCTGGAAGGACATGCTCAATATCCCCAGGCACGAGACAGCGCGGCTCATCGTGCGCTACGACGATTACAAGGGAAAGTGGATGTTCCACTGCCACATCCTGAACCACGAAGACCACGGTATGATGGGGGTTCTTGAAGTCAAATAACCGATTCACAAGGAGCGGAAGCATGCGACCGTCGAGCGATTCATGGCTGTATGCGGGCTCCATTCTCTCCGTCCTCGTCGCCGCCGCCTGCACATCGCCGGCGCCACCCGTATCCAGCGGCAGGAACATGTCCGTGGCGCAAGGGAGTGATGCGCAGATAGCCCGGGGCCGGTTCGTCGTCATCAGTCACGACTGCGGCGGCTGTCATGGCGGCGGCGCGAATCCCGCGTCCAAGGAGTGGCTGGCTGGGGCAAACAAGCCGGAAGATGACTTCAAGATCGGTCCGTTTACGACCCGTGCCCGCAATCTGACCCCGGACAACACCACGGGACTCGGACGCTTCAGTGAGAGGCAGATCTTCAACTCGCTGCGATTCGGGCTCCGGCCGGGCGAGACGCCAGATGTCGAGATCACCTCGACCACACCAGGCCAGGGGAATTTCCCCGCGCGCCCGAAGTATCTCGCTGTACCGATGCCGTGGCCGGCGTGGCGTCACATGCCCGATGAGGATCTCTGGGCGATCGCGGCTTACCTCAAGCGGGCCGTCAAGCCGGTGAATCACAAGGTGGCCGACAGCGAAGGTCCGCCCGACTTCTGGGCCAGTGAGTACACGGTCGCGAAGATTGGACCTCATCCGGCGTCGCCGTTCCCGACAGCCAACGAGAGAACTCGATAGCAGAGGTATTCATCATGCGCCACCTGTCTTCAATAGCGCTCGCCGCCGCCCTCGCCGCCTCGCCGCTTCTCGCGCAGCACGATCACGGGAAGCCGGGAGAAAAGCTGGGCGCTGTGTCGTTTCCGATCTCCTGCACGCCGGCAGTGCAACAACGGTTCGACCGCGCCATGGCGATGCTCCACTCCTTCTGGTTCGACGAGGCGCACAAGGCATTCACCGCTGTCGCGACTGCCGACAACACGTGCGCGATGGCGCATTGGGGCGTCGCGATGACGGCGTGGGGCAACCCGTTTGTACGGCAGCCCATCGCTGCGGAGCAACAGCGGAATGGCCTCGCCGCCGCCGAGCGTGCCGCTGCTCTCTCGCCACGGGCGCAGCATCGGGAGCAGATGTACATAGACGCAGCTCTCGCACTCTGGCGCGACGCCGACAAGGCGGACCATCTCACCCGACTCGGCAGGCACGAAGAGGCGATGAAGAAGTTGTACGAAGCGCATCCCGAGGATCCGGAGGCGGCGATGTTCTACGGACGGGCGCTGATCGCTAATGCGTCTCCCGCGGATCGCGAATTCCGCAGCCAGCTACGCGCCGCATCACTGCTCGAGCCGTTGTTCGAGAAACAGCCCGAGCATCCGGGAGTCGCGCATTACATCATCCATACCTTCGACTCTCCGAAGCTGGCGGCACAGGGACTTTCAGCAGCCAAGCGGTACGCGTCGATCGCGCCGGCGGCACCACACGCGCTCCACATGCCGTCGCACATCTTCACGCGTCTCGGGCTCTGGGACGAATCGATCCAGACCAACCGCCGTTCGGCCGCGGCGGAGCC
>JANMTG010000254.1:0-2429 GCA_031390205.1 Gemmatimonadota bacterium | reverse complement strand
GAGTGACCGCTCGTGTAGATGCCGAGCCCGCCGATCAGGTTCGGGTGCTTGAGCTCCACGATCTCCACCGCCAAACCTACCATACGAGAGTCCATGGCGGTGAGTTTTCCGTCCCCGTTCGCGTCGATCGCCACGTCGGCTGCGTCACCATACTGGTGCTGGCTGTCCTTGGCCGCGCGCCGAATGCGCCGGTTGCGATCGGGCGTGCGGAATCCGGAATGGACATCTATCGACAAATCGACCACTGCTTTGTCGCCGTGCCAGCGCGCGATCTCGGCAATCACGAGCTCCAGCTTGTCGAGCAGCTTGGGATTCACAGCGGCATAGCTCGGCCACACCCCCCGTTGATCGTGGTTCAGAAAGTCTCCGACGCGAAGGCGCTTCGTGATCGGGATGTTGAGGTCCGCCGCGGTGATCTCCAGGAATCCTTCCGGCGGCGGAGTCTTCCCCCGAACCCGCTCGGAGAGATAGGTCCCGATCCTGTATCCACGCAGCATGCCTCCCTCTTTTTCCTCGAAAGGCACCAACACCGCGAGGGTGAGCCCTTCCACCGCACGCTGCTGGTCGTCCTTGACGAGTGTGAGCTTGTAAAAGCCCGCCTTGTTGGGCACGAGCACGCGCGCGCCCGTCAACGGCCTGGGTGTCGTGCTCAGGGCAGTGTCTCCGACGCGGAGCCACGCATACTGGAGCGAAGTCGGGTCGCCGTGCACGTCGAGAGGATACGAGATCTCCTGCGACGGCATGGCGAACGTGAGCTTCACCTCGCCGCTCTCTCCAAAGGCGCTCGCCGACGGCTCGGCGGCGGGAATCACGGCTCTTTTCAGGTATGCGCCGAGGCGCTTGTCGTTGGGCGAACTGGCGGCGCCCAGAAACTGAATCGCGCCTAGCGCGGCGAGCGCGGCAGCCGTAACCCAGACGATTCGGGTTGCATGGCGTGGCCTGACAGGCAGCTGGTCCGGGAGCTCGAGCTCCTCACCGACGGGCTGCCTGCGCTCCTGCACGGTTGCCGAGTGCAATCGGTCGCGCTAACGGCTACTAATAGATGTAGACCGGAGTTCCTACGGGGACCATCGGGTAAAGCCGCTCGATGTCCTCGTTCCGCATGCGCACGCATCCGTGACTGACGGATTGGCCGATGGTCTCGGGCCTGTTCGTTCCATGAATCGCGTAGCCGTCGCCCATCTTGAGCCGCCGCGTGCCCAACACTCCCAGGTAGCGGCGCGCGGTGGTGCCGAATGGCGGAATGATGACGTTGCCCCCGCTCACGATCTCGCGACCTTCGGTGCCCCCGCCCAGCGACACTGTGCGGCCATCACTATAGCGCCTGACCACCTCCCCGTTCCGGACGGTAATAACGCCGTCGCCCGACGAAATGGATTGGCCCGACGTGAGCTTCACGACTCCGAGCCCACGCTTTTGCGCGAGCTCGATGAAGTGCCAGTCGGGTGGAACCCACGCCGGGTCTTCTTCCTTCGCCTGCACGCTCAGGCGCCCGCGCGGCGTCTCGAAGCGCCACTGCCCGCCTCCGGTGACGAGCTCCTTGCCGCTTCCGGTCGCGATCGGTGCCTCGAACATCACCTGTGAGCCGCGCTTGAACCACAGCATGTGATCGGCGATGCTGACCACGAGGTACGGCTGATTGGCGGCCTCGGCCGGCGAGTCCGACATCAGGGCCTTGAGGCTGTCGCCCGTCATCCCGAGGCTCGCCTTGACCTCGTCGAGTACTCCCAGGTTGTCGTTATAGACCATGCGATTCACGTCGCGCTGGTAGCGGAGCTCTGCCGTCTTGGTGAGCAGCAGGACGCTCAGCACCGCGGCCGTGACGAAGCCGAGGATCAACAACCAGACGGTGCGGCCACCGTACGAAAGGATCTTGTTCACAGCCATTGAGATACCCTATTCCGGTTCAATGCGACGGGCGCACGAAAGCCGTGCATCCTCAATAAAAGTATACCTTCATACCTGCCTTAAGGTTCGGCATGATCGCTTTCATGTCCTCGGCACCGATGCGAAGGGATCCGGGTGGAATGGGCGTGGAGTCGCTCGCGAGCGAGGAGGAGCTGGCAACCAGAATCTGGGCCCCCCCGTCGAGTACGATGCCGCTCGACGACAGATCGGCGACTGTCCTTTCGCCGCGCGGAACGGCCGCCGGTGGCTCGCTGGAGGTCGCCGACGCGGGCCGCTCCGGCCCGAACTGCACGGGCATCTCCCGCAGTAGCGCCCCCTCGCGCGTGAGATACATCCGCGCGCTGTCGATCGAGACGTTCAAGTGCAGCTTCTTGTCGAACTTGGACTGGCGCTTTACCAGCTCGATCGCCATGCGCAGCTTGTTCTCCTCGGTCTGGACGATCGCGTCGGTGCGCGTTCGTTCGGCTTCCGTCATTCGGGAGCGGAGCGACGACACCTCGTTCGTGTAATCGACGCGCTTG
>JANMTG010000236.1:0-5882 GCA_031390205.1 Gemmatimonadota bacterium | reverse complement strand
TACCGCCCGCCCTCAGGGGTCTCGCCTCGCTCCACCCGGAGTTTGTCGCTGAAGCGCTGCTTCTCCCCGATGCGTTCCACCTCGAGCGCGATGGCATCAACTGATTGCTGAAGGTACTCGAAGCGCTCATCGGCCTGCTGCCTAATCTTGCGCGGAAGAAATGGAGAAGCGTAGGTCTTTGCGAATGTTCATATTGGTTCCAGGAGAGCGTCACGAACGAAGACCGGTACCGATGTCCACCGCGATTCCGCGCCACTGTCCCTGATTGAAGCGCAGCACGCTCAGCGCGCACCGTATCGCGTGCCCCACCAGAATCGCGAGCCAGATGTGGAGCGGCTCGAGCGTCCCAACCCGCTGGATCACGAAGCAGATCCCGAGCGGCACAATGACCTGTGAAACGATGGAGATGTAAAGCGGACTCTTGGTATCGCCCGTGCCCTGGAGTCCGCCGGTGTAGGTGAGGGCGACGGCAATGAACAGACCCGACACGCTGAGCACGCGCAGCAGCTGGGTGCCGATCTCGACGACAACGGGCTCGTTCATCCCGAACATCGCCAGCAACTGGCGCGGGAAGAAAAGAAAGAACGCCCCGATGAACGCCGCGCCGATGAACCCGAATCGCGCCGCGACGTGCACCGACTCCTCGGCGCGGTCCGGCTTTCCCGCCCCGAGATTCTGCCCAGCGACTGCCGCGGCGGCGCCCATCAATCCTATCGCTGTCCAGGTGATGAGGGAGAAGAGCTGCGTGTACGACACGGCGAACGCTGCCTGCGCCGCGGCGCTCTGGGCGAGCGACCCGATGAACGCCAGCATGAACACCCCGCCGACGTTCATGGCGATTCCCTGAATTCCGGTCGGCAATCCGAACCGGAAGAGCGAGCGGATGATGTTCCAGTCCGGAGCCCCAAGTCCGGGTGGGAACCGCACGACCCAGCCGCCGGTCGAGAGCTTCACAACCGAATACACGGCGACGAGCCCGGATGCGAGCACGGTGCCGATCGCGGCGCCGGCGGTACCGTACGCGGGGATCGGACCCAGCCCGCGGATGAAGACGATGTTCAGCACGAGGTTGAGCACCGTCATCACGATCCCCAGGACCATCGGCGTTCGCGCGTCCCCCGCGGACCGGAGCGCACCGCTCAACATGAAAAAGATGAGCATCCCGCCGCTGAAGAGAAACATGATCCGGATGAACGGCAGTGCTTCCGCTTTCACTGACGGTTCGGCGTTGACAAAGTCGAGCAGCCACGGCGAAAGAACGTAGCCGAGCGGCGCCATCACGAGGAACGCGAGACCGACGGCGGTGAGGAACGCCTGATAAACCACGCGATTCACCTTCTCCTCATCACCGGCACCGGCAAAGCGCGCGACGAGCACGCTCATCCCCATGAACAACGAGGTGATGAAGATGATGACGATGAGGATCATCTGCCATGCCACGCCGATCGCGGCGTTGCCGGTGAATCCGACGAGGTGGCCGACCAGCACGTGATCCACGATTCCCTGTAGCCCGCCGATTACGTTCGTCAGCATGCTCGGCCACGCGATCTTCCACACCGCGCGCGCTAAAGGTCCCTCGACGATGGACCGGTCGTACCGCGTCGTTGCTGTCGACGGTACCGGGGATGACGCCGGCGCCGCGACCGGCACGCCAGGAGCGGCGTCGGTCAAATCCGGTTAGCCCCTCTCGAGCGGACGATCATCGCGTCGATGCTCCACACGCCCGCTCCAGAGAAGACGAGATATAGAAAGATGAAACAGTAGAGGATAGCGGGCGTGCCCATGTTGGCGCTGGGCCAGAACGACTGCGGAAAGTGGCTCTGGAAGTATGCCACCGCCATTTCGCCCGAGAGGATGAACGCCACCGGACGGGTGAACAAGCCGAGTACGATCGCCAGTCCGCCGAAGACCTCGAGAATACCAGCGATTCCAATCTGCGACACCAACCCAAACGGAGGCATGCCGGCGGGCATCGGCGGGACGTCGAACATCTTCATCGTGCCGAACGTGATGAAGACCACACCGGACACGATGCGGAGAACGCTCAGCATGCGGCTGGGCCCGGGGTTTGGCGCGGGATCGAATATCGACATCATGCCTTACTCCACTTTCGGGTATCGCGTCGGGGGTAACCGGCACGCAGGTCAAAGCCCGGCTTCGGCCGAGTCGACCAGAGCCGCAATTAATTCACGACAAAAGGCTGGTATGTCCGCCACGATCCGCCCCCACACCAAATTGCCTTCTCTAAAAGCCGGCTCATCAACCCACAGCGCACCCGCGTTGACCAGATCGTCCTTGATGCCAAGTGAGCCGGTCGCTCTCCGGCCGCGGACAATTCCCGCCGAGATCGCGACCAGGCCGCCGTGGCAAATGATTCCTATTGTCTTGCCGGCTGCGTCCATCTCCTGAATCAGTTTAGTCACCGCTGCCTGGCGCCGCAGCTTGTCGGGCGCCCAACCGCCGGGGACAATCACCGCGAACAACTCAGCGCTCTTCAAAGAATCAATGCGCGCGGTTGGCGTGATCTCGAGCCCATTCTTGCCGCGGATCGGCTTGAGATCGAGCCCCGCCGGGATGACCTCAGCACCTTCCTCCTCGAGCCGCATGAGGGGAACGAAGAACTCCAGGTCTTCGACCCCTTCCGCGAGCAGAATCGCGATCCGCTTGCCCTTGAGTCGCATGCTAACGGCGCGTGGTGATCATTGCGGCTTTCCCGTCATCGGAACGAAGCGCACGGGAATCGTGCGGCGCTCGATCACGCCGCGCTGAGTTCTCTCGATGATCATCATGTCCTGGGAAACCGCGCCAACGGGAACCACCATTATCCCACCCGGCGCGAGCTGGTCCACCAGCGCCTGAGGCACTTCATCGGGCGCGGCGGTCACCACGATCGCGTCGAACGGCGCGTGCTCCGGCCAGCCCAGATAACCGTTCCCCTCCTTCGTGTGCACGTTCCTGTAGCCCAGGTCCGCGAGGGTGCTCCGTGCGCGCTCGGCGAGCTCGGGGATGATCTCGATCGTGTAAACCTCGCGCGCGATCTCACCGAGCACGGCGGCCTGGTATCCGGAGCCCGTGCCGATCTCCAGCACCTTGTCGCTCGGAGATATGTCGGCCGCCTCCGTCATGTACGCGACGATATATGGCTGCGAGATGGTCTGCTCGGATCCTATCCGTAATGGATGGTCTTCATAGGCGAGGTTTATCGCGAGAGCAGGAACGAAGCGATGCCGTGGAACTCTGCGCATTGCCTCGAGTACCGCCGGCGCCTTGATGCCCCGCGCCTGAATCTGCCGGTCGACCATTGAGCCGCGCCTGGCCGCGAAGGAATCCGTAACCGTCGCTGCACTCGTTGCTGCGCGAGCGGGAGATTTCGGTGCAGGCTCGGACGCGCACCCCAACGCCGTCAGTGACAGAAAACCGAAAAGCCCGCCGATGATGCACGCGGTCACGGTGGCCACACTCCGACCGTTTCCCAGATCTCGCGGGCGACCTCGACTCCGCTCGGAAAATGCTCGGCGAAATCCGCCCGTAACCTCGGAGCGTCCTCAGCTACATAACGGTCGACTGATTGCTGGTCCAGCGCCTCGTATCGGATGCGATAGCGGTGTCCAGTGGACCGAGCGAAGGTTGCCCCCATGAACCGCCCGGTGGCGAGGAGCTGGACAATGTGGCGACGCATGTAAGCTTCGTACGCGTCAACGAGATCGGGCCGGACGAGCGCGGTCACTTCGTAAGTCACCATTCGTCATGACCGACTGTCAACCACTGACCCACTGACAACTCAAAACTCCCGACTCAAAACTTGAATCGACCGTAAATGCCCCCGATGCCTGCCGGCGCTATCGTACCGGAGCCGGCTTCCCCGGCAGATCATTCCAATTCATCAACGCATTCCAGACGAGCGCGAAATCCTGCTGGTTCAAATACCTGTGCAAAGGATTGAAGGTGTAGGCAATGACGTGTCCCCGCCCGACCGGCGCGTCGATCACCGCCGCCTGGCCGATGATCACGTCGTCGTTCCGCACCATCCCCGACAGCACATAGGGATCGCGAGACGCCTCCCCGGCGCCCGGAACTCCACGCGCTGGAACCGTGTCCGCGCGCGTAGTGTCGGGAATCCCGAGCATCGGCCCCAAGTCCTTTGGCTCCTCCTCGTCCTTCGCCGGCCGCGTGCCGTACTGGAGGACCATCATCCCGCGGTCGCGCCGGCTCAGCGAGAACAGCGATCCGTTCCCGCGAAAGATGTTGAACGTGTCGGGGTAGCCGTAGAGCACCGGATGGCCCGATCGCCGCGTCTTCACGCGCACCACCGAACCGGGATGAAATAACTGGCCGAGCGGCAGGGAAGACATCTCGCGCACGAAACCACTTTCGCCGGCTAGACGTGACGCTTCCCTCAACGTCAGCATCAGTCCGCCTTCCTCGACAAATCGCCTGAGCTCGCCCAATCCCTCGAATCCCATTCCGCCGGTCATGTCCGGCGTGGACATCGGAGTGCCATGCGACGGAAACTGCTCGGTCTTGGTGAAAGGCATCGGTCCAAACGCGCGGTCGTGCTCGTGGATCATTCCCGCCAATGATCCTGGACCATTGGGCACGATCACGGCGTCGAAACGTGCGCGGAGACCGCCGCGCCTCAGGTCGCTTTTGTCGATCGACGTGTAGGGAATGGCGAGCTGGTCGAGTGTGTAGCGCACCCATCCCTCGTCCTGCGTGCTGTTCCAGAAGTGGTAAACGGCGATCCGCGGCAGGTCGAGCGCGTGGCGGCGCGCGACTGTGCCATCATGCGCGCGAAGCTCGAGGCCGTATCGCGCCGCCAACTGACCGGCGACGCCGGCGGACATGTTCTCGATCAGCACGCTGCCGACGGCGAACGTGTCCGTGGCGGCGACGATGCGGTCCTCGATCGCGAACGCGCGCGATCCCGGCGTCCCGCGCTTGAGCCAGTACAACGCCGGCAGCATTTCATTCTGGCCGCGGTATTTCACCAGCCAGCGGGTTCCCGATCCGCTCACCGATCCGGTGAACGCGACGCTATCGGTGAGCGGAGTCATGTTCGCCCAACTGGAAACTCGCCGATCGGTCACCGGTCGCACATCCACCCCGTACAAAAAGCCGAGCGTCCACGCGACATCGTCGTACGGCGGATTCGGCGCCGCCGAAGGGAAGTTTTGCTTCGTGAGAAGAGTGACGGCGAAGTTGCGGTACGGCTGGTCGAGGCGCACTACGTAGCCGCGCGCCGTATCAGCTCCGGCGCGCCGGTGAACCTCGATGCCATGGCGCTTTAGTTGATTCACCAGGTACGCGGTGCGTCGCGGGTCGCGCTGCCGCTCGGGAATGAAGAACGCATACGGCGCTTCCCGCTTACCCTTCTCCACAGCGTTCACGCCTTTCTGGTAGAAGTTCCGGAGAAGCGTTTGGCCGTTGGCGGCCGTGTACGACAGCGACGAGAGCACGCCCGCCTGCATGAAGTTCACGTTGTCGCGCGCGGACCACCGCACCTTTCTCGTCGGCGGCAGTGGGCGGTACCACTGCTGCGACGTCACCAGCTCGCCGGCGAAGCGGGATGTCGACAGATCCCGCACATAAGTGTCGGCTCCCGCATTCCCGAAAGTCTCATAAAAACGCCCGATGCCGTTGTGGTTGTTCGCGATCCACAGCGCGTAGCCGGGATACCAGCCGTCGTAGAATCCCCACGTCCACACCCCGGGCATCCCCATTGCCGTGAGCGTCGTCATGTCGTGGTTGGCGAGCAGCTGCCACTCGCCGATCGTGATCGGATCGATCGTCTCGTTGTACGGGCCCGTGCCGGTGGAGATGTAAAGCAGCGGCACTGATTCGTGGAGATCGTGCTCGATCACCGGATGCCAGTCGAAGTAGGC
>JANMTG010000224.1:0-2487 GCA_031390205.1 Gemmatimonadota bacterium | reverse complement strand
TGCATTCGCATTTGCACGGGGCATTGAACGCGGGCGCGAGCCTGGAGGAAGTCGGCGCGGTACTGGATGCTCTCGACGATCTGATTTCGGTTGAGGATCTTGCCAGGTACCATCAGTTGTTGCGCAAAGTTGCCACTCAATAAGGAAAGGGGATCCAAGTTTTGAGTGGTCAGTTGGTTAGTCGGATCAGTTGTCAGTGGTTATGAGTAATCAACTGAAAACCACTGACCTACTGAGAACTCAGAACTGTTCACTCAAAACTTGGATCCCCCGGAAGTGCCCCCGTGCCCAGTGACTCTCGCAAAGCCCGCGGTAACCAGAAAGCCAGACTAAATGTTCATTGACCGCGTAGTAATCAGAGTCGAAGGCGGAACCGGCGGCTCGGGCTGCACCTCCTTCCGCCGCGAGTGGCGCACGCCGATGGGCGGGCCCGACGGCGGCGACGGTGGTCGCGGCGGGAGCGTCTCCGTTCGCGGCGATTCCAACCTCGCCACTCTCCTCGACTACACCTACCGCGACAACTGGGTGGCCGAGCGCGGGGAGCACGGCATGGGCTCGAACAAGAGTGGGCGCTCCGGTGCCGACATCGTGATGCCTGTGCCGCCGGGGACAATCCTGCGCGACGCCGCAACCGGCGAGATCGTCGCCGAGATTCTGGAGGACGGCCAGGAGCTTGTGATCGCGCCGGGTGGAAGGGGGGGCAAGGGGAACGCGTTCTTTGCGACCCCGACCCATCAGTCGCCCCGCGAGTGGCAGCCCGGTGAAGAGGGCGTCGTGCGCTCCCTCGAGATGGAGCTCAAGCTGATCGCCGATGTCGGGCTGGTCGGCCAGCCCAATGCGGGGAAATCCACTCTCCTGTCGGTCATCTCCGCCGCGCGTCCCAAGATCGCCGACTATCCCTTTACCACCCTCCAGCCAAACTTGGGCGTGGTACAGCTCTCCGACCACCGGACCTTCGTCGTCGCCGACATCCCCGGAATCATCGAAGGCGCGCACGAGGGGAAGGGGCTGGGGCTCCAATTCCTTCGGCACCTCGAGCGCACCCGCATCCTGGCGTTCCTGATTCCGATCGATGCGTTGGACTGGCAGGCGGAGTACGATCAGTTGAGGCATGAGATAGCGGAATACTCCTCCGAGCTTGCCGCCAAGCCTCACTGCGTTGTGTTCACAAAGATGGACTTGCTGGGCGAGGAGTACGCGCCACCCATCGAAGCCCCGAATGCGTTCGGCTTTTTTCCCGTCAGCGCACCCGCGCGCGAAGGGCTGGATGCACTCACCGGAGCGTGGTGGACCGAGCTGCTGCGGTTGAAGCAGAAGGTGAAGGCGGCGGATGTAACCGTCAGTCTGCCATAGCCTTGGGTGTCGCGATCTGGGAGCGCGGATCAGAAGAATACCCAGCCGAGCTACTCGATCTCGCTCAACCGCCGGAACGGCTCTTTGTGCTTGGGCTCGCCGAGTGCTTGCGTAAACCGTGCGTCGCGATCGTCGGCACCCGGAATTCGACGGCTTATGGCGAGAGGATCACCCGCAGCCTGACCCGGGCCCTGGTGCGAGCGGGGGTGTCCGTCATCAGCGGCATGGCGAGGGGCATCGACGGGACGGCCCATCGGACGGCACTCGAGGAGGGTGGCCGTACCGTGGCGATACTGGGGACAGGGATCGACGTCCCATATCCTGCCGGCCATCGCCAACTGCATCGGGCCATTGCCCAGAAGGGTCTCGTCCTGTCCGAAAACCCGCCCGGCATGAGGGCTCACCAGGGCGCATTTCCGAAACGAAACAGGATCATCGCTGCCTTGGCGCCCGTCACGATCGTCGTTGAAGCGGGCCGAAAGAGCGGAGCCCTCAACACCGCTGGACAGGCGCTCGACCTGAATCGAGTCGTCGCCGCGGTCCCTGGGCCGATCGACTCCGAGCAGAGCCTGGGATCGAACGAGCTGCTCCGGGATGGGGCGGTGGTGATCGCTTCGACGGAGGATGCCTTGGCGCTCCTCGGAGTGACTGCTCCAAAGGCGAGGGAGGCGCCAGCGCTGCCTGAGCCGGAACGACTGGTCTGGAACGCGCTCACCGACGGCTACGCCGACATCGATCTGCTCTCGGCCACGGCCGGTCTCCCGGTAGCGGAGTGTCTCGCCGCGATCACGTCACTCGAAATCATGGGACTGATCGAATGCTCGCACGGAGGCGAGATCAGGCGACGGTGAGGCAGTGCTGTCGGCCTTCACGGCTGTGGGCTACGGGCTTCTCTGGGACGCCGTTCTCTTGCTACCGTATCGAGATCTCGCGTCGAGAGCCCTTTAGGCAGACCCGTGACACAGTTCCGGCTATGGGGTGGTGCCGGGCACGGTCCGATCCCGCACCCTAATACGTTCGAGTGTCGTTCTGAGTTGAACGGACCTACTACCCGATATCAGCGGCGAGATGAAGCGATGATAGCTCGCAACTGTGTGGTCGATCACTCGATCGCCATCGAGCCGTATATTGAAC
>JANMTG010000179.1:0-10246 GCA_031390205.1 Gemmatimonadota bacterium | reverse complement strand
GGTCGATTCGATCGATCTGAGTGTGCCCGACGGAGAGCTGTTCGGCTTCCTCGGTCCCAACGGGGCGGGCAAGACCACTACTCTCAGAATGATCGCCGGGATTCTCCAGCCGACGGCAGGGAGCATTCACCTCGCCGGGATCGACCTGAGCGCCGATCCGATCGCCGCCAAATCGAAGCTGGGATTCATTCCGGACCGGCCGTTCATCTATGAGAAGCTGACAGGCGCGGAGTTTTTGCGATTCGTCGCCGGGCTGTATGGACAGGACGGCGACAAGGTCGAGCACCGCGGCCGCGAGCTAATGGCGCTGTTCGACCTGGAGGAATGGGCCGACGAGCTCGTCGAGAGCTACAGTCACGGCATGCGGCAGAAGCTCATCATCTCGAGCGCGTTCATTCACCGGCCGGAAGTGATCGTCGTCGACGAGCCGATGGTAGGGCTCGATCCGAAAGCGGCACGCATTCTCAAAGATCTGTTCCGGGCCTACGTGCGCCGCGGTCACACGATCATGATGTCGACTCACACTCTGGAAGTCGCCGAAACGCTGTGCGACCGCATCGCGATCATCCAGCAGGGGAAGATTCGAGCTGTCGGAAAGCTGAGCGAGCTTCGCTCCGAGGCGGCGGGCGCCGGGCTCGAGGAGATTTTCCTCAGACTCACCGGTGAGACGGCGGCGCGCGACGCGATGGAAGTCCTCGATGCCTAGCAATATCGCCCTCTCGATGTCGGGGCCACAGCCCACCGTCAGGCTGCTGAGGACCGCGACACTCCTGCACCTGCTCTCGGCGAAGTTGCTCTCGGCGCGTGCCCGGCCGCTCGGCAGGACGGAGAATCGGGTCGGAAGGCTGATCCTGTTCATCGCCATCGGCGGCGCGTTCTGGCTGTTCGTGTTTGGACTGCTTTACCGGCTGCTCAAGTATTTCAGGGGCATCCCCGAGATCGGGGCGCTGCTCGCCGGGAAGCTGCTGGGTCTCACGCTTTTGAGTCTGTTGGGTATTCTGATCCTGTCCAACATCGTGACGGCGCTGTCGAGTTTTTTTCTGGCAAAGGATCTCGATCTGCTCGTCGCCGCGCCCGTCGATTGGCTGCGTCTGTATGGCGCGAAGCTGTTGGAAACGACCCTCCATTCGAGCTGGATGGTGATTCTCATCGCGACCCCCGTGCTCACCGCTTACGGCATCAGCTACGAGGGCGGGCTCCTTTACCCGATCATCGCCATCGCCGCGATAATCCCGTTTCTGTTCATTCCGGCCGCGATCGGAAGCGCGGTGACGCTGTTGCTTGTCAACATTTTCCCGGCGCGCCGCACGCGTGACATCCTGAGCGTGATCGCGGTGCTCGCTGCCGCCGGCGTGGTGCTGCTGTTCCGTCTCGTGCGACCGGAGAGACTCGCACGGCCCGAAGGCTTCCGCTCGCTGGTGGAGTTCATTTCGCTCCTTCGCACGCCGACGTCGTCGTGGATGCCGAGCGAGTGGGCGGCGCAGGGAATCATGAGCTGGCTGCGGGACGATCCGGAGATTCTCCCGTTCTATCTGATGTGGTCGACGGCTGCCGTTGCTATCGTGTTCGGCGCACTGCTGCATCGCTGGCTTTATATGCGCGGGTTCAGCAAATCGCAGGAGAGTGGCGAGCGCTGGGTCCGCCAGGGGCCCTTCGGCCGCTTCGTCGCGCGCATGCTTACGCCGTGGGGAGTGATGCGGCGCGAGCTCGTCCTCAAGGAAATGCGGCTTTTTTTCCGCGATACCACCCAGTGGTCGCAGCTCATTCTGTTGGCGGTGCTCGTGGTCGTGTACGTGTTCAACATCAAATTTCTTCCGTTGCGCGGGGAAGGAATTACCTTCTTTCTCCAGAACGTGATTCCATTCGTGAACCTGATACTCGCGGGCTTCGTCCTGGCCTCGATTGCTGCACGTTTCATTTTTCCGGGGATCAGTCTCGAGGGGCGGACGCTGTGGCTGCTCCGGTCGAGCCCGCTCGAGATGCGCCAGCTCCTTTGGTCCAAGTTCTGGGTTGGAACGATCCCGCTCCTTGTGCTCGCTATCGTCCTCGTTTTTGCGACGGGCATCCTGCTCGAGGTGAGCGGCTTCATGATGGCGGTGTCTGTTTTCACCATCACCATGATGACGTTCGCCATCGCGGGGCTGGCGCTCGGATTCGGTGCCTTGTTCCCCAAGTTCAACACCGAGAACGCCGCCCAGATTCCAACTTCCTTCGGCGGCCTGGTGCTGATGATGGCGTCGATCACCCTCATCGGGATCGTAATCGTGCTGGAGGCCCGGCCCGTGTATCAGTACGTGGGCGCGCAATTTCTCAAACAGACCCCGTCGGCTTCAGGTCTGTGGCTCGGATTCGGCGGCGCGGCGCTGGTCTGCCTGGCGGCTACTTTCATTCCGATTCGGATCGCTATTCAACGCATGATGCAGCTGGAGAGATAACACGCGCCATTGCTTGCGAGATAGTCGTGACCACTCGTTACCAATCATGGCAGTGACATGGTGCTGACCAGATCCCAGCGAGCGGCGCTCGACGCGCTGTGCGACACCTTCGTTCCCGCACTCACTCCGTCGGGTGACGACGACCCAATATTGTTTGCAGCGTCGGCTGAGGATCTGGGCGTTACTGCTCGCGTCATCGAGGCCCTCGCCACGATCGACCCGGCAAAGAGAAAAGCGTTCCTCCTCTTCCTCGGACTGATCGAGAATCCGATCTTCGTCGGCGCGCTGACAGGAAGGCTTTCACGCTTCTCGCGTTTGCCGCTCAAGGCGCGTGAACGGCTGCTGCGGCGTCTGGCGGAGAGCCCGCTGCCTCCCCTGCGCACAGCTTTTCAGGGCGCCCGCGGTCTGGCAATGCTGCACGCGTACGCCTCGAATGGATCAGTTCAGTCGGAGCGAGTGCTGCGCGCGATCGGCTACGCACCGAAGATCAATCGCGCCGTTTCGGCGCCACGCCTCCCGGCAATGCGTACCAATCCATCGGAACGACTCGAATGCGATGTGTGCGTGATCGGATCCGGCGCCGCCGGAAGCGTGGTCGCGGCCGAGCTCGCGGCGGCGGGACAGAGCGTCATCGTTGCCGAAGCCGGATCCATATCGAGCGGGTCTGACTTCGATCAACACGAGCTCGCCGGGATGCGAACGCTCTTTCGCGAAGGCGGAGCGTCGGGTACGAGAGACTTGAGCATGACGCTTTTCGCCGGCGCGTGTCTTGGCGGGGGGACGACGGTCAACTGGCAGTCGTGCTTCAGGACGCCCGACGATGTACGGAGCCAGTGGGCACACTTGTCCGGCTGCGACCACTTCGTTGGCGCATCCTTTACTGCTTCGCTCGACGCCGTGTGGAACCGGATCGGAGCATCGCCCGCTGAAAGCCAGATCAACCCCAACAACGATGTTATCCGCCGAGGCGCGAAGGCGCTCGGGTACCGATGGAGCGTGATCGCGCGGAATTCCCGCGGGTGCGACCTCGATCAGTGCGGCAACTGCATGTTCGGCTGCCGCGTCGGCGGCAAGCAGAGTGCGGCCAACACATATCTCTTGGACGCGATTCGATCCGGTGCACGGGTCGTCCACTTCACGGCGCGCCGGCTCAAGATGCAAGGGACGACAGTAACGGGCGTCGTCGGGTTCGCGCGCGACACGAGCGGGACCGTGATCCCAATGGAGATCACTGCGCGCCGGGTCGTCCTCGCGGCGGGTGCGCTCGAGACGCCGGCAATCCTGATGCGGTCCGGTGCAAAGTCAGCGCATCTGGGCCGGCACCTGTACCTGCATCCGACCGTGGCTCTCGCCGCAACGCATGCCGCGACGATCGAGTCGTGGCATGGTCCGCCGCAGACGGTGGTCTGCGACGAGTTCAGCAATCTCTCCAACGGCTACGGCTACCGTATCGAGGCGGTCCCGGCGCATCCGGGGCTGCTGTCGGTAGGATTGCCGTGGACGGGCGCTCGCGAGCATCGGTGCGAGATGCAGGCGATACGGCGCGCCGCTCCGTCCATCGTTCTGACCCGTGACTCCGGCTCCGGACGAGTTCGGCTGTCGCGCGACGGAGACGCGTACTCCGAGTATCGGCTGGCGAGGGAGGACGAGCGCCGGTTGAAGCACGGAATGGCGACCGCGGCGCGCATTCATTTCGCGGCCGGTGCGGAGCGAATCATGACACTGCACACCTCGCCGCTGCTATGGGAGCGCGGTCAAAGCAGGTCGATCGAGGAATTCTGCAAGCGCATCGATGCCGCGCCCACGTCCCCAAACCGCCTGCCGTTGTTCAGCGCTCACCAGATGGGAACCGCCAGAATGGGCGCTGATCGCGCGACCGCCGTCTGCGATGCGAGGGGCGCCGTGTTTGGTCTCGACGGGGCTTACGTCGCGGATGCTAGTCTCTTCCCCAACTCTTCGGGCGTAAACCCGATGATCACGATCATGGCTCTCGCGCACCACGTCGCGAGAGCCATGATCGGCGGCGCTACCTGATTCGTGCCTTCTCCACAATGTCAGGGCCCGGATGCATCTCCCTTTCGTTCCGAGGGCGTCCTGCGACCAGGAGCGACCACCGCCGCCGTCTTGAGCAGCTGCAGCAGGCCGTTGTCGGATACCGTGTCCCAGTTCTCGGGATAGCTGGCGAGGCGACGTCGCTCGGTGTTGGACTCGAAAACGAGCCAGCCGTCGCCGTAGTCGCCAAGATAATCCTCGACGGCGGTCTTCGGTTTAATGGAG
This sequence comes from Gemmatimonadota bacterium, assembly GCA_031390205.1. Lineage (GTDB taxonomy): Bacteria > Gemmatimonadota > Gemmatimonadetes > Gemmatimonadales > Gemmatimonadaceae > UBA4720. Next base: position 5,534 of record JANMTG010000179.1, on the reverse strand, counting down.
TAGGGTGTCACCGGCCACACCCTCCATTTGACGCCCTTGAGATCAACGAAGTCGCGCACTGCCATTGCCAGTCCCTCCTGCTCAGGTAGAGGTCTGATACATGTATTCTCGCGTTAGCGGCATGTTGGAATTGCCACCGGGATCGGGCTTGGCGAGCAGCGTTTGCGCGAGATTCAACCCGGCGGTGTGAAAGCCGAACGCGGCGGCCGACATGTACAGCCTCCACACCCGGTAGGTGCGCTCTCCCACCAGCCTGATCGCCTCGACCTTCCGATGCTCGAGCCCCTTCACCCACGCCCGCAACGTCATCGCATAGTGCTCGCGCAAGCTCTCCACGTCGCGGGTCTCGAAACCCACCCGCTCGGCGGCGCGAATCACCGACGCGAGCGGAACCAGCTTCGCATCGGGGAAGACGTACTTGTCTATGAACTGATCGCACTTCCAGAGCCAGCGACTGAACTTCTCGCCAACGCCATGAGTGCGACGCGCTGTGCGCGTGCTGACCTCGCAGTGATTCATCAACAGTCCGCCCGGCTCAAGCGCCTGAAACGCGCGCGCGAAATACGCGGGCTGCTGGTCTTCGGGGATGTGCTCGGTGACACCCACAGAGCTCATCTTGTCGAAACGCGCATTAGGCGGCAGGTCGCGGAAATCCAGCACCTCCACCTTGCACCTGTCACCGATTCCCTTCTCCGCGATCTTCCGCTGGGCCCATTCGGCTTGCGCGGCGCTCAAAGTGATGCCGGTTCCGTGCACGCCATACTTCTCGACGGCGTGCATCACCAATCCGCCCCACCCGCAGCCAATATCCAGGAAGCGCTCGCCGGGATCGAGACGCAGCTTGCGGCAGATGTGGTCCAGCTTATTGACCTGCGCCGTCTCCAGGTCGTCGGTCTCCTTCTTATAGTAGGCGCAGGTGTAGAGCATCCGCTTGTCGAGCCACAGCGCGTAGAACTCGTTGCCGACGTCGTAGTGGAAGCGGATCTCCGATTCGGTGCCCTTCCTTGCGCGCGGAGACAGGAGACGCAGCCCCCGGGAGTAGCGGCTCTCGTCGAGTGGCGGCGCCTCGTCGTCCTTCGGGAGGGCGAGCACTCTGGGAAGGAGCCTGGCAATTCGGCCCGCCGACTGGACGTTTTTCCCGATCGCGTCGCCGATGCCCATCGAGGATTCCATGTTCCCCTCGATCTCCACGTCTCCGGAGATGATGGCTTCAACGATCGTCAGCTCCGAAGGCGGCAGGAGCATTCGCCTGAGCGACCCGCGCCGGGTGAAGACAATCGAAAAATCAGCGGCAGGCGCCTCACCGCCTCGCTGAACGGTCCCGTCCCAGAGCCGAATGTCGTAATTGCGCTGGCGAGGGGGACCAAAAGCCAAGTCGAGCACGGCAATCGTGCGGGCAACGGCCGAGTCCTGTCGTGGCTCTGGCCGCGACAACCGCGGGGCGGTAACGGGAGCGAGCTCAATTCGGTTCGGCTGCGACATCGTCCCTTGGATTTGAGCGGGTTTCCTGAGAGGCCAGTTCCCTGACTGGCGAGGAGCGTGCCGCGGTAGTGGCGAGTGCGGCTAAACGTCCCCTCTCATAGTTGGCGCACCGGGGCCAAACGTCAAGAGTTGCCGCAGCTCGCAGGGCGGTAGCTATGTCAGGAGCCGGGCCCCGCAACTGGAGCAGAACTCGGCGTCACCTTCCGGCCTCGGACCGCAGGTCTCGCAGGTTTTGGTGCCTGATTCCGCCGCGCGCATCGCCGCCACAGCCTGCTCCGTATATCTGGCCTTGAGGGGCGTGTAATCCGCGTCCGAGATCTTGCCGGTCTGGCGGTCGAACTCGAGCTCCCGAAGGGCCTCTACCGCTGAGCCCGGTGCCTCGCCGCTACCTTGCTGCCGGGCCGGGGCCGGTGGGACGATAGCCGGATTCGGGCGCAGCAGCGGATAGAGGACATAACAGAGCGACGCGACCGCGAGCGCTGTACCAATGAGAAGGGCGGTCATTCGTCGCGTCTCACCGCGTGGTCGAGGCGCGCGAGCTCTTCGCTCGTCGCGGACGCCTCGGGCATTGGGACGAGCGTCGTTGCTGGAGCGCGCGACCTCGACCTCCGCAACAGCGCCGCAACAACCACCGCTCCGGCCCCGAGCGCGATGAAAGGCATCGTGTAACCGAGCAGATTGAACCCGCTTTTCACCGGAGCCATCAGCACCCGCTCACCGTACACGGATTGAAACGCGCCCATAATCTCCGGCGCGGTGTAACCCCCATCCACGAGCGCCAGCACATCGCGGTGCATCGCCGGCGACACGCTGCAGGAGAAATCGGTGGTGCGACAGGTGAAGACATCGAGCACGCATCCGCACTGGCACTTGATCTGGTGTTCGAGATCGTCGCGATCGAGCGGGGTCATCGATGCTCGCGCGCCAGGTTTGGGGTCCAGCTTCACGGGCCTATAGACCTCTTGGGCAGCCGCCATTGGGCCATTGAATTCCTGCAACTGTGCGACGGCGGGAATGCGGACGAGGAATTCGCGGCGAGAGATCGTCATAGTCTTACGGCCCAAGGTAGCGACGGCCGAACTGCGCGTTGTGCGTTTCCCGTTCGACCGTTTTCCGTTCATCCGTAACGACGGCCACGGGAGGGAGGCCGGCACTCAACGCGCCGTCACTGAACGGGACAACGGATAACGGAAAAACGGGTAACGCACAACGCGCTTCTGCACCCACCAGAAAACGCACATTGCGCTTCTGCACCCAACAGATAACGCACTACGCATTCATGCCACCAGATCCGGTACCCGCTCTCCATCAGGCAAGTGCAGCGGCTTGAGAACTGTGACGTAACCGCTCTGCACGCGGCGCTTGTCGGCGGCCGGCCACATCACCACCAGTCCACCCAGCGCCATCAGTGCCCCGCCGATCCAGACCCAGCGCACCAGTGGATTGAAGCTCACGCGAATCTCGGCGTCGTCGGCGTTCCTGACGCCCGCCAGCACAACGTACACATCCTGCTTGAACGAACCCTTGATCCCGACCTCGGTGGAGGGCTCGAAAGTCGGAGCGCCACGGCTATCGACGTGTTGTCGCTTCTCGCTCGTCATCACCCCCGCGCTCTTGCCGTCGCGCGTCAGGTCGAGAGCGATCGCCGTGACCTCGCGGTTGAGGACGTTGTAGCGGGAAATCCCCTGACTGAGGAAAGTCCAGGTGTGCCCCCAGGCATCGGTGACGGTTCTCGATTCTCCCGGCTTGAGGGTCAGATCGTACTCGCGCTTGAACGCCATGCCGGCGAACGCGGCGAACATGATCACCACACCGAAATGCACGATGTACCCGCCATATCGGCGGCGATTGCGCGCGACGAGACGCGGCAGCGCCACGAGACGCGACTCGCCGTACATGCGATGTCTCGCACCCACGCCTTTGGAGAACTCCTGAACGATCGTCGTCAGCACCAGCGCGCCGAACGTATAGGATAGGAGCGCGGCGAGATTGCGAATCCCGAGCGCGAAGAGGGTCACGCCGATTACAGCGGCCGCGAGCACCGGTGCCGTGAACTGCCGTCTGAGATTCGCGACCGATGCGCGTCTCCAGGCAATGAGCGGGCCGATTCCCGTGAGCAGCAACAGCAACAGCCCGAGCGGAACGTTCACCGTGTTGAAGAAGGGCGGACCCACCGTGATCTTCTCGCCCCGCACGGCTTCGCTCAGAATCGGGAAGATCGTCCCCCACAGCACAGAGAACGCGATCCCGATGAAAATGAGGTTGTTGTAGAGGAACGCCGCCTCCCTGCTCACCATGCTCTCGAGCTCGGCCTGCGCTCGCAGGTCTTTCAGCCGCGTCGTAACCAGGTAGACGGTCAGCGCAATGCAAAGGACGAGAAAGCCGGCGAACCACCAGCCGACCTTCGATTGCGCGAACGAGTGGACGCTCGAGATCACTCCGCTCCGCGTGATGAAGGTGCCGAAGATGGCGAGCATGAACGCCGAGACGACGAGCGTGACGTTCCACTTGCGGAGCATCCCACTCTTTTCCTGTACCATGATGGAGTGCAGGAAGGCGGTGTTCACCAGCCACGGCAGGAGCGACGCGTTCTCGACCGGGTCCCACGCCCAGTAGCCGCCCCATCCCAGCTCGACGTACGCCCACCACATGCCGAGCGTGATGCCGACGGTGAGAAAAAACCAGGAGAAGAGTGCCCAGCGCCTCACGGCCGCGAGCCATTCCGCGTCGAGCCTGCGCGTCAGGAGGGCCGCGATCGCGAACGCAAAAGGAATGGATGTACTGATGTAGCCGAAGTAGAGATTGGGCGGATGAATCGCCATTCCCGGATTCTGGAGCTGCGGATTGAGCCCGCGGCCGTCGGGCGGGATCCAGTCGAGTCGCTCGAACGGATTGGAGCCGAGGCAGATCGTGGCGAGAAAGAAAACGAGGATGAGGGCGAGGGTGCCGGACACGAATGGCATCAGCTCGCGATTTCTCGTCCGGTTGGTGTACAGCGTTATGGCTGAGAAGATCGCGAGGATGAGGGCCCAGAAGAGCAGCGATCCCGACTGTCCGCCCCAGAACGCGGCGATCGTGTAGACGACGGGGAGATTCGCGCTGGTGAACGACGCGACGTACTTGATCGAGAAGTCGTGGGTGAGGAGCGCGGTCCATAGCCCGATGGAGGCGAGGACGACCATCGCCAGCGTCGCGTAGACCGCGCGCTCGCCGCTCTCGATCAGGTCTGCGCGGCGCATCTGTCCGCCGGCGAACGACACCGTCGCCGCCCAGGCCGCCATGAGGAGCGCGACCCAGAGGGACAGCTCACCAACGAGGATCACGCCCTCTGCCCCGCCTTCTTGTATCCGGGGGTGTCCTTGTACTTGTCGGGCGCGTTCTCGTAGCGGGACGCGCACTTGGCGAGGAGAGTCGTGGCGCGGAACGTTCCGTCGCGTCCCAGGCGCCCTTCGACGACGACGTCCACGTCATCGGTGAAGGTATCGGGAGTGATGCCGCGGTACACGACGTCGTAGGTCTCGGCACCGTCGGTCATCTTAAACGAGACCTGTCTGCCGCCGGGATCGCGGACGATCGAGCCGTTCACGACACGCGCGCCGACTTTCACCCCGGTCTCGTAGAATGTCGGATCGCTTTTGGTCCTGGCCGAGAGCTCGCCGGGGGTGAGGTAGTAGACCCCGGTGTCCTTGATCGCGCTTGCGGCGAGATATCCCGCGGTGCCAAGGACGAGGACGCCGCCGACGAGGAATTTGGTGCGTGGCTTCACGACATCAATATAGACAGGTGAACGCGCGACGCGCGATGAAGCGAGGCTTCGGCCACTGGCGAAGCGGCCGGCCGGATAACCGGGCGTCTAGATCGACTTCAGGTACTGAACGAGGTCCGCCTTCTGTTGGGCGGTGAGGTTGAGCGCCTTCCGCGTGTTGTAGAGCTCGACCACTGCATCGAGCGTCGGGGCGACGCCGTTGTGGAAGTACGGAGCGTGCTGCCAGAGCCCTCGCAGCGGAGTTGACCGGTACATCTTGGTCGCGCTGCGAGAGGCGAAGCTCGGC
>JANMTG010000175.1:0-9211 GCA_031390205.1 Gemmatimonadota bacterium | reverse complement strand
GGGGCGCGATCCGAGGCCAGCCATCTCGCCCAGCGCACCTGATTGGAAAACCTGTTCGCGCGCTCGAACGGGAAGCGCTGGCGATAGATGCGGTAGCTCTCGTGCGGGTCGAACTCCCGCGCCTGGCGCGAAGCGACCGTCGAGACGCTCATCGTGGTTTTCTCCTCGACGCCATCGGCGAACCGGCGGCACAACTCGACGTGTCTTCTCGCCATTCCGCCCAAGTCCGGCGCGTAGTCCTGCGTGACGAAGAGGTGGTTCACCTACCCGAGAGGGTTCACGAACTCTTCACCCGAGAGAAGATTGTGGATCCTCTGATCGAAGGTGTGATATTCGGAAACGAAGTGCTGGCCCTGCCTTCGAATGCGCTCTCTTGAAGCCGGATTTGCCAGATAGTAATCACAGCGGTCGATGCAGGAGTCCACGTCCTTGTACCAGGCGCAGTGGTCGTTCTCCGCCAACAAGGAGGTGACACCCTCGCTGGCTTGTCCCAGATAGAATCCCCCCGCCTGGATCACCATCCAGGCCCGGTCAGAGCTGTAATTGGTAGCCCCTTTCGCGATGACGGGATTGATGCCCAGCACGATCTTGGCACTCGAGCACACCGTAGCGAACGCGGGGCCATAGACTCCTCCGCGACCTTTCCAGGCGAGCTCCTTGCGCCATTCCTCCCAGCCCGGACCCCATACTTTCAAGTCGAACCTGAGCCCGATCTTGATCAGGAAGCGGGCACGAGCTGCGTCGTATCCCGTACCGATGAAGGCGACGTGGGACTCGCTGCGTTTGTCGGGCGCCGCAGGGCCCATGTCGCTGTGTGCGGCGGAGGGAAGGAACTTTGCCGGCAATGCGAGCGCTCGCCATTCGTCGGCGAATCCGGAGACAAAAAAAGTCTTCGAGAGGCGACCTACCGCCGCGACATGGGCGATGTCGGGACGCTTGATGTTCTTGTAGGAGGGAGGATCGTGATACCACATCGAGTTATCGCGACCCGCGACGATTTCTGCGACCGTTTCCAGGTCGAGAGCCTGGCACTTGGACAGAAATACAAAGTCCGGCTTGAACAGACGTGCCTGCAACAAGGCCCAGCGCTGTGTCAGCTCGCGCCCGATGAGACGCTTTGATCCCCGGTCGTCGATGAGTCGCGTTTTGTGTCCTGCGCGGCGCAGCGCACCCTCGACCCCCCTTTCCATCCGCCAGCGATTGGCACTGCCGATGATCAGAATTCTCACGACTGTTCCGGACGCTCAGTGTTCATCGCGAATGGACCGTTCCCAGAGCCGCGCATACTTGGCCATGACGCTCGCCGCCGCGAGGCATGCGAGGATCAACCCGTGGGCGCCATCACGAAACCCGCCTCTAAGCAGATACATCTTGAAGAATCGCGCGGGCGGCTTGACGAACACCGCGGCCGCCGCGCCCCGGCGACCATTCCTGTAATGCTGGTCTGCCCACCAGCGACTGTACCGGTCGAACTTCTCAAAGTACTGGTCGAGCGACCTGTAAGTGTAGTGGAGGAGCGCGCCGTTCAATTGCCCTGTCGCGCCCGACACTTCCACGTGCTCGTGCACCTGGCTCGCGTCGTAGCGGTGCTCGCGCGTGAACAGACGTATGGGGTGGTCGCTTTCTCCACCCCACCCGCCATGCCTGATCTCGCGCCCCAGAAAGAAGTTGCGTCTTTGTATTCTGTATGCAGTCGACGCACCCGGTCCCGCGCTGAGGTTCCGCACCTCTTTGGCCAGCTCCGGAGTGCAGCGCTCGTCGGCGTCCACCACCAGTACCCATGACGTCCTCGCCCGGGCGATAGCGTGGTTCCGCGCGGCGCCGATCGTGGTGAACGGCGGACTGATGACCGTCGCGCCCGCATTCTTCGCCAGGGCGACGGTGTCGTCCGTCGAATCGTTCTCGACCACGATCACCTCGCGCGTCCAGGCGACCGATGCGATGCACTCCGCGATGTTGGCGGATTCGTCGTGCGCCGCGATCACCGCCGTAACGTCGGGGGCGGGGGAACCGCGGGCGGAAAGGCTCACCGGGTCAGGCGGGTACCGTTGCGCGCTATCTCCATGGCACCGGAGAAGCCTTCGATCATGCGCTCCTCGGGAAATTCCCGCGTCACGCGCACTCTCGCCGCGCCTCCCATCGCATCGCGCTGCTCCTCGCTGACGAGAAGTCCCGCTACCGCCGCCGCGGTGCCCGCCGAGTCGTCGGGAGGGTACAGCGCGCCACTGATGCCATGTGCGATGTAGCGCTCCGCGATGCCGCCTTCGCCGGCGACGGTTGGAACGCCCAGCGCCATGAGATCCAGAATGCCATACACGGCGCTGTCTCCATCGGCAACGACCCAGCCCAAGTGCGCATCCTGCATGATGCGGATTTCGTCGTCCCGCTCCCCAAGGAAGCTGACGAGATGGAGCACCCGAAGGGCGGCAGCCTGCATGCGGAGATCCTCGTCGTCCGAGCCCGCCCCGACAATTATCAGTCGAAGATTGGGGTGTCGCGCTGTCAGCATCGAGATCGTGCGTATCGCCGTCGCGGCGCGCCCACGGGAGGAGGGATCGTACACGCAAACGATGTATCTGGGCGCCGGCGCTTCGGTCTCGTCGCCCTCGTGCTCGGCGGCGTCTTCGGGCGGCGTATGGGTGGGATACTGGGAGGCGTCAATTCCGATTTCGGCGACCGTGGACGCGAGCGCATTCCTGGGAAGGGACGCGGCGTGGCGGTCGGTCTGGCTGGCGAAGAGGAAGCTGGTCTTCCTGAGCCGCGATCCCCAGCGCCCGGCCGGTCCCATCTCGAGCTGCTTGCCCGCCGGCGTCCACCGCACCACCCCGCCACTCCCGCTCAACCAGCAGGCCGTCGCCGCGACGAGGTGCTCCCGATCGGTGGAAACGAAAATGGCGTCCACATCCCAGCGGCGGAAGATCTTTTTCAGGCGCCGCGCGGCAAACAGGAAAAACCCGTCGATGGAGAATGGTATGATCTCGAAGGGCTCGGGTATGGGGGTGTGCCGCGCTTGTCCGGCCTCGCGACGCGGGGATACGGCGAGGTGGACGTTGCTGTCCGGAGTTACGAGGAGAGAGGCCTTCGCGCCCTTCTCCGATAATCCGCGGGCGGCCCTGGCGAACAGGCGCGCCGTTCCCGACCAGTCTCGAGCCGAATGAATGAAGAGAGCGTGCAATTTGTTCTTTACCTTTACCCTGCTGAAGGAGCCATTCGGGGCGACGACATGGCGCTCGTGACGCCGTCTTCCCCGAACTGCATCGAATACAGTCGATAATACGCTCCACGCTTTGCCAGAAGCTCGGTGTGCGTACCCCGCTCGACGATCTCACCGCGGTCGAGAAAGACGATCTGGTCCGCATGCGCGATCGTGGACAGCCTGTGGGCGATCACGAAGACCGTTCTTCCTTGCAAGAGTCGGTCAACCGCCTCCTGCACCAGCCGTTCCGACTCGGTATCGAGCGCCGACGTAGCCTCATCGAGAATGAGGATTGGCGGGTCACTGAGCAAGGCCCTTGCGATGGCAAGCCGCTGCCGCTGGCCACCGGAAAGCCGTGTTCCGCGCTCGCCCAGGACCGTGTCGTAGCCCTCGGGAAGCTCCACGATGAACTGGTGGGCATTCCCCGCTTTCGCCGCCGCCTCGATCTGCTCCTGTGTGTACTCGTCGGGGGCGCCGTAGGCGATGTTGTTCCGCGCGGTGTCGTTGAAGAGGACCGTCTCCTGACTCACGATTCCCGTCAGCGCGCGAAGGGCCGGTAGCTTGATCTCGCGGGTGTCGACTCCATCGAGGAGGATCCGGCCGCGCGCCGGCTCGTAGAACCTCGGAATCAAATCTACCAGGGTGCTCTTCCCCGCCCCGCTCGGCCCCACCAGCGCGACCACCTCGCCCTTCTGAACCTTGAGGTCGACGTCGGAAAGGACAGGATTGCCGTCGTATGCGAAGCTGACCCTCTCGAACCGGATGTCGCGGTCGAAAGTCGCGCGGTCGCGCGTACCTCTGTCGCGCTGGAACTCGGCGGGAGAATCGAGGATCTCGAACAGCCTTTCGGCAGAGGCGAGAGACGATTGCGCGGTAGCGCGCATGGCAGAAAGCTGCTTGAGCGGCTGAAGAAGCCGGAGAACGAGCGTAAGGAAGGCAAGCAGCGTCGCGCCCGTCATGCTGCCCTCGACGAGCACCTCGCGCGCCCCGAGCCAGAGGACGAGCACGGCGATGCCGGTGCCAACAATCTCGGTGATGGGCGGAGCGAGCAGGGCAAGGCGCGTCAGCCTCACACTGCTCCGCGCGTACTTGTTGCTCCCCTCGCCGAACCGCCTTTCCTCGTAAGCCTCAGTGCCGAACGATTTGACGATTCTGATTCCGGCGATGGTCTCCTGCAGCACGCTGGTCATTTCCCCGTGAACGTTTCCGCGGCGGAGATTTCCTTTCCTTAGTTTTCTCAGCATCGGCTGGAGCGCAACGGCGAGGATGGGAAGAATCACCAGCGCCAGAAGCGTGAGCTTCCAGGAGATACTGAACAGAATGGCGATGTACACGACGACGAGTGAGACGCTCTGCAGCGATTGAGTGACAATCTGCGTCAGGATCAGACGCGTCTCGAAGGTGTCGTTGATCACGCGCGACAAAATCTGCCCGGCCTTCATCTGGGTGAAGTATCCGAGCGGCAGGTGTGCGAGGTGCCGGTAGACGGCGTTGCGCAGGTCTCGGGTCACGTATTCCTGGAGTGACGCGCCGAACTGCCCGGCCGTCCAGACGAGAATGTTTTTCGCGATCACCGCCGCCAGCACGATCATGATGACGTTGCGCAGCGAGGCCATCTCGTCGCCGGGAACAATGGTGCTTCCGACGGTGGCATCGAGCAGGCCTGCCACCCAGCCCTTCTCCATTCCGGTTGGCGGCTGGTGGAAGAGGATATTGAGAAACGGTATGAGGAGCGCGATCGCGAAGCCGTCGAGGAGCGCGGCGGCGAGATTTCCCACGATTGTGATCGTCATGCGCCACCCGTGAGGGCGCAGGAACGGGAGGAGCTTGTTGTAGACGCCTGTCGCCACTACCGGCGGGGGGTAAGCAGCGCCAGCGGCAAAATAACTTCCTCGGGTGTCACGCCGCCGTGGAGGAATGACCCCCGATAGCGGCTCTGGTACTCGCGCAGCTTCGTCGGATACACGAAGAAGCAATCGCTGGTGGCGAGGAGCGTGTTCCCACCCGCGCCGCGCCGTGGCAGCCGCAGCATGTCCTCGTTCGTGAAGAGCAGCGCCTGATCCGGCCGCTCGGCGCGCAAGTCCTCGCCGAACTTGTAGCGCAGGTTGGCGCTGGCGTCGCGCTTGGCGAAGACCGTCGCCGGGGTGTTGCAGTGGATGGAGCCGTGGTCGGTGGTGAGCAGAACGGAGATGCGCCGGCGCGATGCTTCCTTGAGAACGCTGAACAAGGCCGAGCGCTGGAACCACTGGCGGGTGATCTGGCGGAGGGCGATCTCGTCGCGAGCGACCTCGAAGAGGATCTGCGATTCGCTGCGCCCGTGAGTGAGCAGGTCCACGAAGTTGAAGACGAAGGCGCTCACGCCTTCCGGGCCGATGGCGGTGCCCAGGTGGCGCTCGAGCTCGTCGGAGTTGCCGGCGGTGGAGATCTTCTGATAGCGGACGGGAGTTTTGCCGCACAGCTCCTCGAGGTGTGCCTCCAGCAGCTCCCGCTCGTGGGCGTTGAGTGATTCGTCTTCCCGGTCGGCGTTGCCCCACCAATCGGGGAGCCGCGCCGCGATCTCGCCGGGAAAGAGTCCGCTGAAGAGGGAGTTCCGCGAGTACGGCGTGGCGGTGGGGAGAACCGCGAAGTAGTGCGTGGTCTCGACGTCGAAGTAGGGCGCGAGCAGCGGCTCGAGGACGCGCCACTGGTCGAGCCGGAGACAATCGACGACGATGAAGACCGCCGCCTTGTCGCGCTGGAGAATCGGGAGAAGGAACTCGCTGACGATGTCGATGGAGAGCGGAGGCCTGTTCCCTTCCAGATCCTTGAGCCACGCCGGATACGATCCCTTCATGTATGCGGCGAACTCGCGGTGCATGTCGGGATAGAGCCCGCGAAGCGATTCGTAGAGTCCCATTTCGCCCGCGGCGGCCAGGTCGACGTCCCAGCGCGTCAGCTCGTCATAGCGGTCGATCCACCCGCGCCAGTCGAGGTTTCTGTCGCGCTCGAGCTCGATTGCCCGGAACCGCTCGACGAAGCTGCGCGCGATCGCCTGCTGCCGGATGCGCGGGCCGTCGAGGATGCGGGTCACCACGCTCAGGACCTGGCGCGGGTTTATCGGCTTCACCAGGTAGTCGCGGATGTTGGCGCCGAGGGCTTCCTTGAGGGTCGAATCCTCCTCGCTCTTCGTCACCATGACGACCGGGAGGTTGGGGGCCATCTCGCGGACATCGCGGTAGACTTCGAGCCCGCGCTTCCCCGGCATCTGCTCGTCAAGGAGGAGGATGTCGAAGGGCCGGCGCCGCAGCAGCTCGACGGCGTCGTCGGCGTTGCTCGCCCACTCTACGATATATCCCTTGGACCGCAGAAAAATGCGGTGAGGCTCGAGGAGCTCACCTTCATCGTCTACCCAGAGTATCGCTTTTGGTGGGTTCAGGACCGGCGCGGCCATGAATCGGAATGTAGCCGGGGCGCTACTCCATGCCTAGATTCGAGCGAGTGATAGGTCAGCCGCCCCGTTTTACTCTCACGACGCCCGTTTTTCGCTTCCCCGCGCTCGCCGCGCTGACTGCCCGTGCGTCCCTGGGCGGCGACCGTGAAACGGTGCTCGCGTGTCTTCAACTGGGGCGATTGTGCGCAGGTCTTCTCCCTCCCTATAGCATGTCGCGCGAGCTCACCGTCGAGCGGATCGAGCACACCAGGCAGTGGGTTTCGGCACTCGCGGTGCCGACGGGAATCCGGGCGGTCGCGTTCAGCATTTTCGGCGCGTTGAATGGGTTCGACCGGTCGCGCGCGGCGCTCGCGCTGGCCGACCTTGTCAAAGCCGCATCCGGGCAGTTAGATGAGGCATCCCGCTCCGAGCTGGAAACGCTGAGGCAGGAGCTCACCGCATCGACGGTCGCACATTCGCGCCACACCACGGCGCACCAGAACCCGCAGTCGCCGCAGTCGCCTCCCCACCCCCACCCGCACCAAGCCTGATCATGGCCGGTCACAGCAAGTGGAAGCAGATCAAGCATTACAAGGCGGCAACCGACGCCAAGCGTGGAGCTCAGTTCACCAAGCTCATTCGCGAGATCACGATGGCGGCCAAGCTGGGCGGTGGTGATCCCGCCGGAAACCCGCGACTTCGGACAGCGATAGATGCGGCGAAGGCCGCGTCGATGCCGAAGGAGAACATCGAGCGCGGGATCAAGAAGGGGACCGGAGATCTCGAGGGCGTTCATTACACTGAAGTCACCTATGAGGGATACGGGCCGGGCGGTGTCGCGATACTCATCTTCACGCTGACCGACAACCCGACGCGCACCGTCGCCGACATCCGTCACCGGCTCGGTCGTCTCGGCGGTCACCTCGGCTCGACTCATTCGGTGTCGTATCTGTTCGACCGGAAAGGGCAGATCTACATCGACGGCGCGAAGTATGACGAGGACACGGTGCTGGAGGCCGCGCTCGAGGCGGGCGCGGAGGATTTCAAGGCCGAGGGGGATCAGTTCGTGGTGACGACTGATCCGCATCTGCTGCACGCGGTGCAGAAGGCGCTCGAGGCGGCCAAGTTCCAGATCGTGGAAGCCGAGGTCGCGCACATTCCCAAGACAACGACGCGCGTCGAGGGAAAAAACGCGGAGTCGCTGGTGAAGCTGCTCGAGGAGCTGGAAGGCCTCGACGACGTGCAAAAGGTTGCGGCGAATTTCGACATGGACGTCGAGCAGATGTCGGGTGCGTGATACCGGCGCGCGGGTGGTGCTCGGCATCGACCCCGGCACGGCGGTCACCGGCTACGGCATAGTCCGGAAGGAAGGGCGCAATCCCCTGGTGCTGGTGGAGTGCGGCGTGATTCGCACCAAGCCGCGCGACCCCCTGGCGCGGAGGCTGGCGGAGATTCACGAAGGGATCGCCGAGCTGATTCGCCGCCATTCGCCCGACGTTCTTTCAATCGAAGACATCTTCTACGCGCGCAACGTACGGACCACTGTCGTGCTCGGCCACGCGCGGGGAGTGATTCTGCTGGCGGCGGCGCAGGCGGGTCTGGAGATCCATGAATTTCCGCCGGCGGAGATCAAGAAAGCAGTCGCTGGCACCGGCGCGGCGACTAAGCTCCAGGTGCAGTTCATGGTGGCGAGGCTGCTGAGGCTCAAGTCGGCGCCGCAGCCGGCGGACGCGGCGGACGGAGTGGCGGCCGCACTGGCGTTCGCACTGGCGCCGGATCTTCCCGGGATGATGGGAGTGGAGCTTCCGGATTTGCGACGGCTGGCTCGTGAAGCCGACGCTGCGGGGCTGGCTGATATTCCGGGACGGGTAATCGGAGTGCGGCCCGGGTGATCGGACAAGTCGTCGGCAAACTGGTGGCCAAGGACCTCGACTCCCTCGAGGTGATGACCGCCGGTGGCGTCGGTTACGAGCTGACGATTCCCCTCAGTGTTTACGAGACGCTTCCGCGCGCCGGCGAAACGGTGACGCTCCACACGTCGCTGGTGGTGAAGGAAGATTCGTGGCAGTTATTCGGGTTTGTCAGCGTTTTCGAGAAGCGGCTGTTCGAGAAGCTGCTCACCGCAAATGGTGTCGGTCCCTCGCTGGCGATCGGAATGTTGTCGGCGCTGTCAGCGAGCCGACTGATCAAGGCCATTCGGGAGAAGGATATCCCGACGCTTCAGAGCGTGCCGAGGGTCGGGCGCAAGAAGGCTGAGCGCCTCATCCTCGATTTGGGAGACAAGCTCGATGGACTCGGGGAGACTACGGGGACCGCGGCTGCGCCGGCGAGCGCGGCGGCGGATGATGCAATGCGCGCGCTCATCTCGCTTGGCTACTCGAGCGCTGACGCCGATCGGGGAATTCGTGCGGCGCTTGACTCTGGCGCTGGCGGAAAATCCGCAGCAGAGTTGGTCAGGGCGGGACTGGCTAAACTGGGAGGACGGTAATGTCGGTCAAACATCATTATCTCATTGCAGTCGCGGCCATTCTGGGCTGCGCCCCTGCCAGCGGTACATCCGTTACGCCGGGAGCAGGCGCGGTTCCTCGAAGGGCTAACATCCTGAC
>JANMTG010000135.1:0-6337 GCA_031390205.1 Gemmatimonadota bacterium | reverse complement strand
GAGCCCTTCGGGAGTAGCCGCTCGGGGACGAGCGGAATCTCCGTCGGAGTGGGACCCCCGATCGTTTCCGTCAGGAGGCCCACCATGTTGTGGAAGTAGACTGTGGTGCGAAGGCCTCCATTCCACCACGTGGAGTAGTTCGCCCCCTCCCTCATGGTTGCCCCCGGCATTCCTTCCGCGACGAAGCGGTTGTGCATTGCCGCCCCCACGAGATCGAGCCCGACCGGAATCAGCGGATCGAAGTTGTAGTTGAACGGATCGCGAAACGGTGGCGCGAACATCACCGTTCCTGCCGGGCCGGTCTGGTGATGGTTGTAAACGATCTGGGGAAACCACGCGCGGTACAGAATGCTGTCCATGGCCTGCGTCTCGGGCTGCGACGCCATGTACGAGTCGCGGTTGTTGTCGTGGCCGATGTACTTGTGGTAAAGCCGCGGCAAGCGCGCAGTCGTGCGCTTCAGGGTGTCGGGCTCCCGCATGTACCAGTCGGAAACCAGGTCCTGACCATCGGGGTTGGCGGGGACCAGCAGGACGATGTCGTCGCGGAGGAAGCGCTGCGTTTCCGCATCGTTGCGACTCACCAGCTCGTACGCCGTCTGTATGAGCTGCTGCGCGCCAAGCACCTCCGACGCATGCAGCCCACCATCGATCCATACCACCGCTTTGCCCTGGGACGCCAGCGCGCGTGCCGCGGAATCGCTCAGGTCCTCGGCCAACGCGAGGCGACGGGCGATGGTCTGATAGAACCCGAGGCGCCGATGATTTTCCGGAGAGGTGATGATCGCCATCCACATCGGCCGCCCCTCAGCGGTGGTGCCGATGCGCTCGAGCGTCAGCCGCGCCGACTGGCGGTCCAGCTTCTGCCAGTAGTCAATCATCCGGCTGTAGTTCACGAGGAAATAGTCGTCCCCGATATTGCGCCCGAACTCCTCCAGAGGTGACGTGATGCGCTGCTGCGGCGCCTGCGGCGGCCGGGCAGGCCGGCGCGGGGCGCTGCGCGTCTGCGCCGGCACAACGCCGGGCAAAACGAGTGCGATTGACAACAGAAGGTGGAGGGTCAGTCTGCGCATTTGATCATTGGTGGGTGGGATATCTCGTGACTATGGTGCCGCCGCTGTGCGCTCCCGCTGTCCAGTAGTCGCAATTATTACTCCGGCGAGTACAACTGCCCCGCCGATGAACGTCGTCGCGGTGGGAATCTCGCCGATCGAGGGGATCAGTGCCCCCAGCAGGGTCGCCCCGACCGGCTCTCCGAGGACGGTGAGATTCACCACGAACGCGGGGAGAAGCTTGAGCGCCCAGTTCATTCCGGTGTGCCCCAGCAGTGTGGGCGCGAGCGCGAGCCCGATGAAGATGGCAATCTCCCGGGGAGGTTGCGGTCCCAGTGAGACCCCGCGAGCCAGCCCGATTCCGAGCAGGGTCAGGAACGCGGCGCCGTAAACCACCGCGACGTAGCTCCACACTCCGAGCTGCATTCGGAGCTTCCGCCCGATCGTGTAGTACAGCCCTGCCGTCACCGCGGCGGACAGCGCCAGCAGGTTACCGAGGAGCGGCCGGTTGCCGCCCGGAGCGATTCCGCCAGCCAGATCCGGAGCGGCGATGAACAGCGCGCCAAGTATCGCAATGGCGATCCCGGTGCTCTGTCGCAACGACGGGGCTTCGCGGATCAAGAGTGCGGAGATGGCGGCCACCACAGCCGGCTGTAGGCTCACCAGCGTTACCGATGCCGCGATCGTGGTGAGGTGGATGGAAGCGTTCCACGCCCAGAAGTGCAGGGCCAGCGACACACCCCCGAGAGTCGCGAGGGTGAGCTCGCGAGCGGTGATGCGGCGCAGCTCTCGCCACTGGCCTGTGAGGATCAGAAACAAACCGACGACCCCCAGAGCCAGGCCCAGTCGCCAGACGGCGATTGCAACGGGGTCGGCGCGGGAGAGCTTGACCAGCGGGCCCGCGAACGAGATTCCTGCCAGCGCGAGCGCCAGCACCCAGTAGGGTGAGATCTCGCGCGGAGTCGTGGACGAGGGTGCGGGCACGATGATAAAAAAGTCTCGTCGGGCGTCTACGGGAAGTGGGGGGGAGTGTAGGATCTATTGGGGAGTGTGGGATCTACTGGGGGGTGTAGGGTCAACTGAAGACTACCTGCCCGGGGCTATCGGCTTTCAGGCCGTTGGCTGCGGGCATCACTCTTGGGTTTTCAGACTGACGCACTTCCAACTCAGAAACTGTCCACTCAAACTTGAATCCCCCGTAGGTTTCCACGTGGTCAGATTCCGGACAAAAAAAAAGGCCGGTGCGATGAGCACCGGCCCTTTTTTCTCCGAGGCAATTTTACTCCGCCTTCTGTGATTTCACCAGACGCATTTCGGCGGCGGCCCGATTGGCGTGTCTGAGAACCTTGTCGTCATATAGATGACAGTCGCGCGTGTTGCGACCCCTGACGCACCCGTTGTA
This sequence comes from Gemmatimonadota bacterium, assembly GCA_031390205.1. GTDB lineage: Bacteria > Gemmatimonadota > Gemmatimonadetes > Gemmatimonadales > Gemmatimonadaceae > UBA4720. The sequence continues at coordinate 3,886 of JANMTG010000135.1, read as the reverse complement.
GCGCAGCAGCGCCTTGCGCATGTTCGGCGCATCCCTGATGGCCTGCTTGAGGACCTTCACGCCGTGACAGATGTTGGTCTCCACGTCGAGCAGGTCCGACGAGCCGCAACCCCAGCTCCCTGCGTGGAACGGCATCACCTGCATGAGACCGCGCGCACCAACCGAGCTGCGGGCGCGTGGATTGAGCGTGATGTCCTCGGTCAGGAGCACACCGACAAGCAGTACCGGATCGATCTGCTCCCTTTCGGCCTGGCCGACGACGGCGTCGGCGATTCTGAACGCCAGGCTACGATCCTTCGTGTACCGGTTCAGGAACTCGCCGATGCGACGCGCATTCTCGGTGCTTTCCGACGCGTCCACTACCGTAGCCGGAAGCCTGAGGAGCTTGCCGGGGTTCGCGTACACTGGCTGCTGCTGAGATATGGTCCACACCGCGCCACCTACCAGCAACCCGGCGAGTGCTACCCCATGGGCGGCCGAGCGCAAAGCGGTCTTCAACGGCGAAGACAGCTTTGGCGGCGGTGAATTCAACGGCTTGAGTGACTTCTTCACTGGTCCTCCTGGAATTGGTACAGCCCGGAAGCGCCTAAATGAGGGGGACAAGCACCCTCCCCTTGTCATCGCGGTACGCCCGGCCCAACCGATCCGCAAAACCATGCAACACGTCTACATCGCGCTCACGAACACGGTACTGCGCCGCGGTCGTCGGGAGGCGATATGTCACCGCGCTCTCCGTCGCCGGCAGCTTTTTCACCTGCATCCTTCCCTTCACCAGCTCGGCCCCGCGGGGCTTCGCAAAGTCCCACATTCTGCGGCCGATCTGCGAGTTGGTCAGCGGGCAATCCGGGTAACGCGCCCGGATGTACCTGATGAAATACTCGTTGTCGATCAGCCTCTCCTGTCCTTCCTCTGTTACCGCAGCGAGATCGAACGCCGGCCTCTGACCCGGAGGGGTCTGCCAGCGCTTCAGATCCTCTGCTTCCAGCGAAACGTTAATCGAAGCGCCCAGCACCGCCGCTATCTGTCGCAAAAGCTCGAGCGAGACGTTGTACTCCTCGTCATGCTCGATATTGCGTATCGTCGACGGCGACACAGGCCTGGAGAGCCGCGCCGCAACGTCTTCACGACGGAGGCCCCTGAGCTTTCTGATCCGCTCGAGCTCCCGTCCGATCCATTCAGCCATGTGTCTTCTATTGTGGTAATGCCACTTCCGAGATACGTATAACGGTACCTCTATTGACGAATTCGGTCAATGAAAGTTTTTGCGCGGGCTGAAACGGGCGTGTGCAAAATGTCATCTATGTGACATGATAGCCGCAACCCCTTTGGCATCAAAGGGTTGCGCCTCTACTGCTGAGCTGTTGTTGGTGGTCGGATGTTTACACCCGACTCGCGCGAGCCTAGTCTGAGCCCGAGATCGAGGGGTTGAGCATCTGGGAAGCCGCCTTTTCCGCGAAGCGGAGGACCTTGCCCGAGTAGGTGTGACAGTTGGGGGTGTTGGTGCCTCTGACGCAGCCGTTGTAGCGCAGGAGCGCTTTCTCGATGTTCGGCGATTTCTTCATGTACGACGCCAGGATTGCCACACCGTGACAGATGTTGGTGGTAATGTCGTACAGATCCGAGCCGTCGCCGCACTCCTTTTTCCACTCCCCGGCGTGAAAGGGCATGATCTGCATCAGCCCGCGGGCGCCGACGAAGCTTCGGGACCTCGGGTTGAGGTCGGCCGCTTCCGTGAGCAGCACCCCGATGAGCAGGCTCGGGCTGATGTTCTTCCGCCTCCCCTCCTGCACCATCGCGGTCGCGATCTGCCGGGCGCGCGCGGTGTCTTTGGTATGCCTGAGGAGCACCGTCGTTACGCGAGCGATCTCTTCCCGGGTCTTGTCATCGGTAATGACGTAACGCTCCGTACCGGGCTTCGGGGCGGTGATCAGAGCGGGAGGAAGGCGAAGGAGCTCGCCGGGCCTGGCGAACTTGGGATTGGTCTGGCGGAGCGTCCAGACGGTTCCAGCCGCGAGCAGTATTACGGCTCCGAGACCATGCGCGATAGTCCTGAGTACGCGCTTCCAGTGCGCCTCGCTCCGCCGCGTGCGGGGGCTGCGCACCGGCACGTTGGTGAAGACATTTCCGGCCCCTGATAGCCGCTGTTCGTTTTCGAGGTCGGCCATGCCCTGAATGAGTGCACCTCACATGCCAACCCCGGTATGGACATTGCCCTCCCCCGCTTGCCCGCCCCCCACTACACTCAACCTGCATGAGAGAGTCAGAAGGACTTTACCAATCGTTTCGATTCCTGAAGAGGGCGCTCATCGGCCTGACCGTCGTGATCCTCGGTTTGACTGTATTCGGTTATCTCTTCTTCATGCGACACGTGGACGCCCCAAAAGCCTGGGCGGCGGCGGAGCGCGAGCTGATGGGCGGAATGCTCCACTTCGGGGAGAAGGTAGATCGCAAGGCGAGAGTCTTCATGCGGCGTCCCAGCGACTACTTCCGTGGAGCGAGTGGAATGCTCTTCGCCACGAACGAGAGGCTGATTTTCATCGGGATAGCTCCGGGCGACAAGTTCGAGGATGACGATTCCCCGCCCGTCGTTATTTCCATGGAGTTTCCCAATGACACCTCACTGGTGCTCGATCCCGCGCGCCTCTTTTTCCTGACTGCCCATGGAGTGCGGGTGAGCCACCCCGCGACGCCGCCACTCGAGCTGGCGACGATTCGAGGCCAGGGGCCAGCACTCGATTCGCTCGTGGAGCGCGTCAATTCGATCCACTCGGCACAGCTCCGCGAGGCCGCGCGCGAACGCCGGCTCCGAGGGGCGGTCGCGGCGCTCATTCGCCAGCCCTTGTACTATACGGTGAAACGCGGCGACGCCCTTTCGCTTGTTGCCACGAAGTTCGACGCGACCGCCGAACAGCTTCGAGAGTGGAACCAGCTCGAAGGAGACAGGATCAAGATCGGCCAGCGCCTATTGGTCAAGCCCGAGAAGAAGTAGTCTTCGCGTCACTCAACCTGGAGCATAAATGGACGACAATATCAAGCAGACCCTGGAGAAGCTCCGGGAAGAGCTGTCCAACGCGGGCAAGCGACTCGCGGAGCTGGCGGAAAAAGGGCAGAAGGAGCTTCCAGCCGCCGCGCGCCGGATCAACGAAGAGTACGAGCGGCTCCAGGCGCTCTTGGACAACGCAGTGGACAAGCTCAGAAAGAAGTAGCCGCGCCCTTCAGGGGCAGGTGATTTCCCAGATAGACCCGCTGCTCGTGATAAGACAGGTGCGACTCGTATTCGAGTGTGTGGCTGTCGCGGACCAGACAGGCGGCGGACCGGCGACAGAAGTGGCGGATATCGTTACGCCTGGCGTCGCAACGAATCCCTGCGCCGACCCATCCCCGGCAAAGTAGCTCCCGCTGCTGTCCATATGATAGTTCATCTGGTAGATCGCGAGATTGCGCAGATCAGCCTTCATCGAAGCGACAATCGTGTCCTCTTTTATGCGCGCGAACTTTGCGATCGCGATGGCCGAGAGGATGCCCAGGACGACGAGGACGACAAGGAGCTCGATGAGGGTGAAGCCCTTTCTGCCTGCTCGCATCGACTACCGGTGTGGGTGGCAGGAGCAACCTGTGCGCAAAAGAATCAGAGCTTTGCGCATTTCCCACAAGTACCACTTTTTATTTCGGGAGCTTCGGGAGCTTCGGGACGTTACCGCTTGCCGGTCCGGAACAATGGGAGGAACTGCGCGTACCCTTCGGCTTCGAGCCGTGCGGCGGGTATGAAGCGCATGGCCGCGGAGTTCATGCAATAGCGCAGCCCAGTCGGTCGCGGACCATCGTCGAACACATGGCCCAGGTGCGAGTTGGCGCGTGCGGAGCGCACCTCCGTACGAGAGAAGCC
>JANMTG010000126.1:0-26708 GCA_031390205.1 Gemmatimonadota bacterium | reverse complement strand
GGTTACCGCCTGGTGCGCGACGACCAGTGGATCGCGCGAATCTTCCAGCCGTCGCCCTCGCGCGACAGCACGATGAGCTCGGCGCCGGCTGAGTTCATCGCGCGCCCTCGGTATTCGCCCTGAGTCGTGCTGACGGAGCTGGCCCACGCCACATCCCCCTGAACGGCGACACGAATGGGACCCCGCTTGGATTGCAGCGCGCGGGCAAAGGCGATGTCGCCGGGCAGGTGGTGCGAGCGATACTCTTCCCGCGTTTCGACGCCGCCGGATTCCAGGATGATGGCGTCGCTCGCGAGGAGCGCGAGTGCGGCCGCACTGTCGCCCTCCGTCAGCGCACGGTGGTAGCGGTCGATAGTTCGAGCGACCGCCGCGGAGTCGGATTCCGCCGGCTGTCGTCGATCTCCGCCGATGCCGAACACCAGCGTCGCCCAGTGCGTGTCCCAATCGGTCCGGGAGTTCGCGTCGCCCTGGACGACGTGAATCGTGCGCGCGTTCCACAGCCCGGCTCGCTCCAGCCGAATCCGGACGATCCCCGCCGTGTCCGATGTGAGCTTGACATCGGATTCGGCCGTGGACGCTCGTGCATCGTCGCTCGACGCGGCCCCGGCGGCGCTCACGTCGACCGCACCGGCGTGGACCCGGATCCCGGCCAGCGGCTCCCCGCGGTAGATGAGGCGGACGGCGAGGGTGTCGCCGACTCCGAGCGCCGCCGGATCCTGCACGGGCACGAGCTCGAGCGGATGACCGGCCGTGCGCGTGAATATGCGCGGGCCGCCCCGCCCGACCTGGACAATGGCTTTGGCGTACTTGGCGTAGCGTCGGGTCACGCTGTCACGCCCGCGCAGCAGCCCTTCGCCCTCGATCCGCAGCAGCGCCGAGGGCGCGCCTTCGAGCTCCAGGTAGCGTCGGAAGCTGGCGGCCGATTCCCGCACGGATCGTGGACGGATGGCAACGGCGACCACGTACTGTCCGGCGGCTGGCGGCCTGTCGCGGAGGAGCAGGGATGTGCCGCGGTGCGAGAGATCGGTGATCCGTGAGTTCCCCGCGGCGCCAATGAGCTTCGCTTCGGCGACGCGATCGAGCGCAACCGCTGATTCGCTCGTCGGGAAGCGGCTGCTCGTCTGTCCCCGTATCTCGAGCGTGCCGCCCTCGGCGATCTGGAACCCGTTCGGGACGAGCCAGAAGTCGTGCGCTTCAGCGGTCATGACGAAGGCGAACAGCGCGACCAGGGCCCCGATGATGATGACGCCGCGCGCGCGGCGGCGAGTGGGAGGAGCAGTATTCGTGGCGAACGATCGCACGGTGTACCTCATTGCGTTGGAGTGTCGTCGCTCGGCGGGACGGATTGCGATGCCGCGGAACCGTGACGCGCGGTTTGGCGGCGCGGGGCACGTTCTATGCCCGATAAAATCGACCCATGTCGAGTCGCCGTCAAGAATCGCGGAGTCCGATAGCTTTCGAGATCGCGCTCCCGCCCGACACCGCGAAGGCCGATCCGCGATAGACTTCAGCCGTACGATTTTTCTTCCTGCATAATTGGAGAGCTCCTGTGTCACGAACAGTCACATCACTGATAGGCCTCCTGGCAATCGCCCTGGTGGGAGCCGCGGTCGCGTGTCGTGAGAAGTCGCCGGCCGGGACTCTTCCCGCCGCCGCAATCGACAGTATCGCGAGTCCCGCGGGTGGCGGCAGCGCCGAGCCCAACCTCGCGGTCGCACCGGACGGGCGTGTCCACATGACCTGGCTCGAGCCAGTCGATTCGGGCCACGCTCTACGGTTCGCGGTACTCGATGGGACGCAATGGTCACCCGCCCAGACCATCAGTGCGGGACGCGACTTCTTCGTGAACTGGGCGGACTTCCCCTCGGTCGAGGTGCTCGACGGGGGGCGACTCGCGGCGCACTGGCTCCAGCGCAACGGCTCTGGCACTTACGCCTACGGAGTCCGGATCTCGCAGTCCGGCGGTGGCGAGACACGCTGGTCCACCCCGGTGACGCCACACCGTGACAGCTCGCAGACCGAACACGGCTTCGTCGCGATGTGGCGCGAGCAGGGGCAGCTCGGGGCAGTGTGGCTCGACGGAAGAAAGTTCAACAAGGAAGGCCACGACGCGGCGAACGAGATGATGCTCGTCACGACGACAGTCCATCCGGATGGAAGGCTCGGCGCGGAGGTGCGGCTCGACGAGCGAACCTGCGATTGCTGTCAGAATTCCGCCGCCATCACCACGAACGGTCCGATCATCGCCTACCGCGATCGGTCGCGCGATGAGATCCGCGACATTTACGTCACGCGTCGTGTCGCCGGCAAGTGGACGGCAGGCACTCCGGTGCATTCGGACAACTGGAAGATCGCCGCTTGCCCCGTGAACGGGCCGGCGGTCGCGGCGGCGGGACGCCGGGTCGCGCTGGCCTGGTTCACCGCCGCGAACGACAGCCCGCGGGTCAAGCTGGCCTTCTCGGACGATGCGGGTGCGCAATTCGGCGCTCCAGTCCGGGTGGATGGTGGCAATCCGGCGGGACGCGTCGATGTCGCCCTGCTGGAGGACGGCAGTGCGTTGGTCACGTGGATCGAGCGCACCGGCGGGGACACCGCCGCGGTGCGCGCCCGGCGCGTCGGCCGGGATGCCAAGCTCGGAAATGCGACGACAATTGCCGCGTCGTCCGCCGAGCGAGCGAGCGGATTCCCCCGCATGGCGATTACCGGCTCGGATGTCGTTTTCGCCTGGACGGTTCCCGGGCAGCCGTCGGCCGTTCGTGTTGCGCGAGCGCGTCTCGCCGAGTTCCGGTGAGGCGCCTCACGGGACGGCGAGGGGCCGTCACTGCGCTCGGGCTCGCCTTCACGGCCGCCGCCTGCGCCTCTCCCGATGGGTCAGGCAAGGTAGAGGTGGGCCTGCCCGCGCCACCGTACCAGACCGTATCCCTCGAGGGTGACTCCGTGTCGCTGGCCGCGCAGCGGGGCAAGGTCGTGCTGCTCAACATCTGGGCAACCTGGTGTCACCCCTGCCGCGACGAGATCCCCGAGCTACGCGCGCTCCACGGGAAATACAGGGCAAGGGGACTCGAGCTCATCGGCGTCAGCATCGACGCGGAGGCGTCGGACGATGCGATCCGCGTGTTCATGAAGGATTTCAAGATGGAATACCCGATCTGGCGGGATCCCGACGAGCGCGTGTCTGCCCGGTTCCTCGTCGTCGGCGTGCCGGCAACATTTCTCATTGACCGGGAGGGCGTCCTGCGGTGGAGGAAAACCGGGCCGATTCAACCTGGCGATTCGTCGTTGACGACAGCGATCGAACGCGCCCTCGGATCCTGACGGATGGACGGAGCCTCCCTTGGCATCACTATCAGCTTCACGGCCGGACTTCTCAGCTTCCTCTCGCCGTGCGTGCTCCCGCTGATACCCAGTTACGTCAGCTTCATCACTGGCCTCAGCATCGACGACGTCCAACGCTCGCGCCGGGTGACGCTTGCCCATTCCCTGCTCTTCATCGCCGGCTTCACGATCGTTTTCCTGGCCCTCGGCGCGACAGCGACGGTGCTGGGGCAGGTCCTCGTCCGCCATCGCGACTGGGTCGGGCGGATCGGAGGTGTGCTCGTCATCGTCCTCGGACTCTACCTCCTCGGCGCATTCAACATTGGTGTGTTCGCGCGAGAGAAGCGGGTCCACATCGCGAACAAGCCGCTCGGCTACCTGGGGACATTGCTCGTCGGCATGGCGTTCGCCGCCGGCTGGACGCCTTGCATCGGTCCGATACTCGGCGGAGTCCTGACCTACACGGCGAGCTCCGCCGACCTGAATCGGGGGCTCGTGCTGCTGTTCGCGTACTCGCTCGGCTTGGCCGTGCCTTTCTTGGCAGCGGCGCTCATGATCGACCGATTCATGGAGCTCTTGCAACGATACCGCGGTGCGCTGGTGTGGATCTCTCGCGCGTCGGGCATGCTTCTGATAGCGGTTGGAATTCTCATGATCACCGGCAGCATGACGGTGTTGTCGACGTGGCTACAGCGCTGGACGCCCGAGATGCTGCGGAGCCGGCTGTGATGGCGTTACGGCGTTTTTGGGACGGCAGCCGAATCCGTCGCCGGCTTGAGCAGATCCTTCGCCGTGACGTAGAAGTTCTCGTCGACACGGAACTGCTCCGGCCGGTCGAGTCGCACCCGGGAGGTCTGCCACCGCTTCAGCGCGATGTCTCCGGCGCTGTGACTCCGCCCACGCTTGCCCGGGACCAGACGTTGTCCCTCGCATCGCGGTCGGGGAATCGTCCCTCCGGATCGAGCGTGACCTTCTCGACCCCGCGCCCGCCGAATTCGAGGTTCGCCTGGAACGTCCGGCTGCCGTTGAACCAGACATCGACCGGATAGGTGACTACCGCGCTGGTCGAGTCGATCATTCTGCTGTTCGCCATTGGCCTCACCGCCGGTCCGCTCGAGGCGAGCTGAACCTGCAGCACAACCGGCGACGGCATCTGGCCGGCCTGGTGCACCGTGACAATCGTCCGCGAGCCGACGGTCGACACACTCTGGATCGAGGCGTCGACGGACTCGGTGGTGAAAAGCCAGTAGTACCAGAACCAGCCCAGGTCCTGGTTAAGCGCGTTGTTCATGAAGAAAGCGAAGTCCCACGGCGACGGATGCTTGAATCGCCATGCCGTCGTATACTCGCTCAACGCTCTCTGGACCGCCGTATCTCCGACGATGCCGCCCAGCGCCGAAAGCATCATCGGTGCCTTCTGATAGGCCTGGAATCCGTACAACGGACCGCCGTAGTTGGCGTTCCACATCAGCGGGGCCTCCGCCTCCTCGCCGCTGATGCGGCCGTACGACTGACCAATTCCGTTGAGCTTGGGAGCCACCTTGTTGGCGTCGGCCTCCGACAGGATGTTCACGTACTGGTCGAAGCCCTCGTCCATGAACGGGTACCATGTCTCGTTCACCCCGACCATCATCGGCCACCACTGGTGCGCGACCTCATGGTCGGCCGCGCCCGCGCCCGACATCAGGAACATTGGATACTCCATTCCCCCTTCCGGCCCATCGACGAACGTGAGCTGCGGAAACGCGTACGGCATGAGGAGGCGGGAATAGAATTCCAGCGCATGGCGGCCAAGCTGCCCCACGGGTGCGTACTGTGTCGCGCGTCCGGGCAGATACAGAATGTGAATGGGAACCGGGCCGCGACCCGGAATGGTGGCGCGGGTAGCATCCCAGACGTAGTCCCTGGCCGTGGCCCAGGCAAAGTCATTGGCGGTGTCCGCGACGAAGCGCCACACCAGCCGGTTGCCCGCCCGCGTTGCCTTCCCCGGACCTCGCTCCGCCGCGGAGACGATGCTCCGCACCGAATCTGACTCCAGCACGCGTGACAGGCGCTCGCGCGCCGTGGGTGTCAGCACGTCGCCCGGATTCTGCAGCACGCCCGTAGCCCCTACTATCCAGCCGGCGGAAACGTCGATGCTCACGTCATAGCGGCCAAAGTTGTTGTAGAACTCTGACGGCCCGAGGTACGGCTCGTTGTCCCAGCCGCCCGCACGCAGATCGTCGTACACGGCCACGCGCGGATACCAGTAGGCGACCTGGTAGAGCGAATCGCCCCACCGGCCCCCGCGGTCACCGCGCGTGTTGGCATCCACGGGCGGGACTTTGAAGCTCCATTCTGCTTCTACGGTTCCGGTGCCGTGTGCTGGTATCGGTGTCGGCAGTTGGATCTGCACCGAGGTTCGCTCCCGCAGCATTCTCGAGAGTGCGGGCCTCCGTCGCGGGGAGCCCGGTATCGGGCCGCGCGTCGTGTCGTCGACGTTGAGCGCGACGCCGTTGAGTACGAGACGTGTAAATCGGGTGCCGTCCGTTGCCGCGGTCGGCGATGACAGGCGGGCAGCCGTTGGCCCAAGGATGTTCTGCTCGAGGCGGAACGCGACGGACCTGATCGTCGAATCGCTCCGGTTGTGAATGGTCGCCGTTTGCCGGCCGCTGACGGTGGACGTCGCGGCATCGAGTCGCACATCGATCTTGTAATCCATCCAGAGCTGCCAGTACTTTGGCCCCGGCCGGCCGGTGGAGTCACGAGTTCCCGCCGCGAAGGCGCGCCGAATGGAATTGGTGAGCGGAATGTCGCGCCGGATTGCGCGCTCGGGGACTACCGCGGTCGGTCGCGCCGCTGACTCGTTGGGCGCCCCCTGAGCCGACGCTCCGGCTGAAGAAGCTACGGTAGCGAAAGCGGAAAGTAGCACGAACGATCGTCGGTTCATCGGTTCCACGGTTGGTGGCTTCTTCTTCGCCAGCGGCGCTGCTGCCGGCCAGGTGGGACGAAAGTTAAGCAAGGGGTGGTAGGCAGCGTATCATTCGGACGGCGCCGCAAGGAGAGGGAATGGAATTCAGACTCGAACACGCGATTCCGGTTCTGGAGCGAACGCCGGCAGTCGTTTCGTCCCTGCTCGAATCGTTGCCTGGGGCGTGGCTGGACGCGCGCGAGGGAGCCGATGCCTGGAGTCCGCGCGAGATCGTCGTTCACCTGATTCACGGCGAGCGCACCGACTGGATCCCGCGCGCGCGCATCATCCTCGCCCAGGGCAGATACCGTCGCTTTCAGCCCTTCGACCGCTTTGCCGAGCTCAAGTCCGACCGGCCGCTCAACGACCTGCTCAAGGAGCTCGACCAGCTGCGCGCGGGAAACATCGCGACGCTGCGTGGCTGGAACCCCTCCGACAAGGACCTCGATCTTACGGGTGAGCATCCCGGACTGGGCACCGTCACGCTGCGCCAGCTTCTCGCGACCTGGGTCGCGCACGATCTCACGCACGTGGCGCAGATCACCCGCACAATGGCCAGAGAGTACAAGGGCGCGGTGGGTCCGTGGAAGGAGTACTTCCGCGCCCTACAGGATTAATACTGCCATCGCGTTGTGCTCCTCGTCTTGCTTCGAGTCTGAAGCTTATCTCGCGGGGATCCTGAAATCCCGCTCCAGAACCATGCTGCGGGGGATGGGATACCTTTCCTCGACCCGTGGCGTACCGTCCACCGTCACCCTTATGGTGACCGGCGTATCGCGGGTGAAGCCGCACAGCAGATAGGATCCGTCAGCATTCGTCCGCCCGTCCACTGAGCGTCGCTCGTTGGTCGAGATGAGCCTTCCCTTCTCCTCTATCCACAACACCTGCCACGTCGCCGAGACCTGCGCGTCTGCCACCGGATTACCGGCGTCATCGCGCACATAGCCGACGGCCAGACCCGATGGCTGCAGCCGGGAGCCGCCCGCCGGGCAGAGCGTCTGTCTCAGCGCGGCAACGGATGGAATCACAACCGACACCTGTGCCCGTCCACCGCTCGCCACTAAAACGGGTCGCACCCGAGGCACGCGAAAAAGGCGAAGTCTCGGGTGGTCGAAGACAAGGGAATCGGTAGTCGCACCGTCCGTCGCCAGCTCGTACCCTCCACCCCGGTTGGTTGACGTCCTGTGACTTCCCGAGAAGGTGCTCACTTCGACCCCCGGGAGCGGCGCGCCGGTGGTTCCGTCGAACACCGATCCGGTGATCCGTGTTGCGCCTGTTGCGGCAGCGGTCGCGACGGGAGCAACCACCGGTGAGCCAGCGTTGCGGGCAACGCCGCCGATCTCACGGTAGCCGGCGATCGCATTGGCACCGGCTGTGGGAGCGTGGTCGCGGCGCGGAATCCTGAGCTGCCACCGCGTCACTACCCATTCCCCGCCTGTAAGCTGCTGGAAGTCGACGCGTCCCGTCGCCCGCGCCGCGCGCAGCGAGACGGGAATGTTCACGTAATCGAAAGCGAGATGACGCAGCGAGTGTGTCGCCGGGTCCAACCAGAGAACTCCGCTCAAATCAGGCCTGTTTCCAAGCTTGGCGGGCTTGAACTCGAGGCCGAGTAGTCCGTTCTCGGGCCCAGCCCCGCGTATCGCCGTGAAGCAGTGCGTGGTAAGGAACTGATCCGATAGAAGAGTCGAAGCCTCGGGAACGCTGAACACCGGCGACACTTCGGCTCCCGATGCGCCTGGCGGGAGGGCAATGACGTTGTACGGCCGAATCGAATTCCCCCGACGCCGCTCGCTTCGTTCGGAGACTACGCTGCCATTCTGGTCGACGACACGATCGTAGCTCTCGATATCGAGTGGAGCCAATCCTTGCGATTCGGTAATGCTGTTCGCCGCGAGCGCCTTACGGATCTCGCCCCACATGTCCCCGGCAACCGTCACCTGCTCGGCGAGGTTCGAGCAATGGGTTTCGCTCCTTCCAGTAAGAGGGGGAAGCCGGAGACTTCGCGGCTTCATGCCTGCCCGTACTCTCGTAGGAGCGCTCGACGGAACGAGCACCACCGAAACCCACGTATCGTAGCCAACCTGCTCCGCGCGTACCCGATAGCCGCCTCGACGGGGCGCGGTCAGGGTCGCACGCCCATCGCGGTCACTGAATTTTCCCACCGAAGTCGGCTCTCTTTCGGGGATGACTACCACCAGTGCGCCCGGGATCGGCCGACCGTCCGCGTGCTTCACGACCTCCACTCGAACTTCCTGGGCGCCAGCCGCGAACCCGGCCGCGACAAATGCGGCCGCGGCTAACGCGCGTATATGCGCGTGGCGGGTGTGTGAGACTTTTTGTGCGGGAGATGCCATTACCTGATAACGAGCGCTCTCGAACGAGGTAACACCCCGTCGGTGTTTCCTATCAGGTTGGGCTGCCGCCAAGCCGAAGTCTCCGCGCGACCCCTCTAAACCAGCAGACCATCACGCCCGTTATGAAAGCTCACTGGCTTTCGGCACAGTTCGTTTACAGCTGTTCGCTTCGGCTGATATCACTGTAAGAGGAGGTGAGGGTATCCTCTTCGGCGGCGTCTCGCGTAGCAAGAGACTCGCGCGCTTTGCCCGCACATGCGGGCAGCGAGGCTCGCGGCGTGTAAGCGAGCAGCCGCGAAGTCCCGCTCCCCTCCGACGCACCGGCGAAGATGCAGGAATTCAGGGAAAACTTCACAGCCTCAGCTCCCTGCTTCAGTTTTCGAGGTTGCCAGTTCCGCCGATTACCCAGTAGACCATGGTAGGAAATGCGTGACCGCAGGCGCTCGGACCTCGTCTATGCAAGAGGGTCACGGGTTCTTGCGGACCGAGGGGGATCGTTGGGCAAAGCAATCAAGGCGCTTGTCGTTCTGGCGCTGGCAGGATGCGCCGGAGAGTCCGAGCCATACGTGGTCGGCGCAGCCGGACCCTGGAAAGAGGGTTATGGGCTCCAGAATCTGCAAGGAATTAGGCTCGCCGTTGACGAGATCAACAAGGCCGGCGGGATCAACGGACGTCCGTTACGCGTCATCGAGCGCGATGATGCAGGCACCGGATCGCAGGCAGCGGCGATCGCTCATGAGTTCGTCTCGAACCCCGCGGTCAGCGCCGTGATCGGCCACGTCAATTCCTCCGGAATGCTCTCGGCTGCCAGCGTTTACGACGGGAATCTCGCGGCAATCGCCACCAGCGCCACCTCCCCCGACCTCACCGGAATCTCAAGCTGGGTGTTCCGCATCATCTCGAGCGATTCGCTCAACGGTATCGCCCTCGCGAACTTCGCTTCGGCGATAGGCAAGAAAGGCAGCGTTCCGACGGCCGCCATCCTTTACGAGAACCACGCTTACGGCCGCGGCCTGGCTGATTCTTTTCGTCGCTCATTTCGCGGCCAGATCGTCAGCGTTGACCCCATCAACGCCGACCTTCCGAGCGCTGAGCCTTACATCACCTATCTGAAAGCAAAACAGCCCAGCATCGTGTTCGTCGCGGGCCGTGTTCCATCGGGTCTCAAGATTCTCCGCGAGGCAAAGCGGCAGGGATTCAAGGCGACGTTCATCGGCGGCGATGGCTGGCAGGGAGTCATCGCCGACACCGCGACCTCGGAAGGAGCCTACATTGGCATGTCGTTCACGCGGCAAGATCCCAATCCTTCCGCGCGCGCGTTTGTCGCCGCGTTCCGGAAGAAGTTCATGCACGACCCGGAAGCGCATGCTGCCCTTGCCTACGATGCTACCAATCTCGTCGCCCATGCCCTCAGAGAGAGCGGCAGGGATCGGACAGCCGTGCGTGACTACCTGCGCTCCCTGACCAGCGCGACCGCGGTTCCGGGAGTGACCGGTCCAGCGTACTTCGAGGAGACCGGCGATCCCGTGGGTATCAGATTCCGCGTGGGACGGGTTGAGAGCGGACTCCTGAAGGTGGCGAACGCCAAATGATCAACCCGCTGCGCTTTCGCACCATCAGGCAGGTCCTCGCGGCTGGATTTTCGCTTCTCGTCGTCCTGCTTCTCTCGGCCGGAATTCTCGGCTGGGTTTCCATGTCGCGCATGGCTACCGAGGTGGCCACCGCGCTCGGCGAGGCGCAGCATGATGCAAAACAGGCTTCTGATTTCTCCAATACCATTACCCAGGAGATCCAGGCCGCGAATACGTACCTGAGTGAGCAGGATCTGAAGTCCGAGTCAGAGTTCCGCCGTTTGGGCCGCGAAGCTCACCGGCTCCACCGCAGGTTCGGATCAAGGCAGGCCCAGCTTGCCGACCAGATCGCGCGGACGGTGGCAATCGACACGACCCTCGCCCGCGTTGAATCCGCGTTTGCCCTTGCGCACCGCCTCACCGACCTGGGCAGGCTCGACGAAGCGCGCGCGGAAGCAGAGAATGCGCGGGCAATGGTGACGCCGCTGCTGGAGCAGGTAAGCGGACTGGAGCGCTCGCGCGCGGGACAGCTCGCGCTAATGGCGACAAACCTCAACTCGAAATCCCTCGCCCGGTCGCGTATGCTGCTGTCGGTGATCGCCGTCGCGACACTGCTCGCGATCATGATCATGCTGCGCACGGGAAACGCCGTAGGGCGGCCACTGCGTCTCCTGATGCGTCACGCGCTTCTGTTGAGCCGCGGCGATCTGCAGGTGCGTACCGGGGGAGAGATGCCGGGCGAATTCCGCACCCTCGCCGAAGCGATGAATCACGCCAGCGACGCCCTTTCGCGAATCGCCTCCGGCGCGGCGAAGACCGCCGATGAAGTCGCGAAGTCGGCCAGTGACCTCGCTTCCGCCTCCAAGCAGATCTCCGCCTCGGCGGGCGAAGTCGCGCACGCGGTGGAAGAGGTGTCACACGGCGCCGAGTCGCAGGTCGCTCAGCTCCGTCAGGTCAACGAGGCGCTGGATGGAATTCGTACTCGCGGGGACAATCTTGTGGGAGGCGCGCAGGAGGTCCACGGACTGGCCAGCGCGATCGAAGCCGAAGCCGACGCCAAGCGTCTCGACGTTGAGCGCGCGCTCAAAATCCTCCTCGACGTACGATCGATCGTCCAGCAGGCGGCCGCCGAAGTCAGGGAGCTCAACACCACCGCCGCAGACATCAACAAGTTCGTCGTTTCCGTTAGCCGCATCGCCGAGCAGACGAATTTGCTGTCCCTGAACGCAGCCATTGAAGCCGCCCGCGCCGGAGAAGCAGGACGCGGGTTCGCGGTTGTCGCCGGAGAAGTGAGAAAGCTCGCCGACCAGACCCAGGCTGCCGCGGACGACGTGGTGAAGCTGATGGGAAGCGTAACCACCCGCGTCCTGGCTACGTCGAAAGCGATGGAGCAGGGCGTGGTGCAGGTCGGGGAAATCGAGCGCGTGAGCCGCGATTTGGACAGCGCACTCTCGACGATTCTCGCCGCGGCGCAGCGCACGCGCGAAGCCGCCGCCACCGTGACGGCCGCGGCGGGCGAAAATGCCCGGGCGGTGGATTCGGCCGCCTCGAATCTCGGACTCGTGGCGCGGACGGCGGAGAGCCATGCTACCTCGGCGCTCGAGGTCAGCGCTTCAACCGAAGAGCAGAGCGCGGCCTGCGAGCAGATGAGCATGGCGTCGACGCAGCTCTTTCACGGCAGCCACGCGCTCCTCGATTTGGTGGGAGAGCTCAAGACCTCGAACACGAACGGGACTTCTCCGGCTTCAAATGGGAATGGCAAGAACGGTCATGCAGGCGCGGCGGAGTCGAATCGGCTGGGGCTGGCACTGGAACCGGTGACTGCAGATCCCGAGGGGACGCAGGAAAACTAGGGCCCCTGACCACGTGGTCGCTTACGGGCGATTCAAGTCGTGAGTGAATCCCCTCCGCCCAACCCGGGACTTTGAGTGGCGATCTACTGCACGCAAGCCGCGGTGGGATCCGGCTTCGGTTTGTCGACTGCCACGCGATGATCGAGGTTGCCTACTCTTAGCGCTACATCATGTACCAGCTGCACCACTCGCCGCAGGTGCTCGTAATCGATGTACTGCGGCTCGTCGGTGAGCTGGTGGTAGTCCATGTGGAGGCCAGTGTGAAAAAACACGATCGGAATTCCATACCGCGCGTAGTGAACGTGATCGCTGCGACAGTAAATGCGCTCCGGATGTCCGTTGGCATCGTGTGAGTAGTCGAAGCGAAGTGGCCGGGACGATGCAACGTTCACCGACTCTACCAGATCCCCAAGCTCGGTAGAGAGTCGTCGCGAGCCGACGAGCTGCACATAATCGGGACCGCCGCCGACACGGTCTGCCGCGCCGCCTCTCCCTATCATGTCCATGTTGAGCTGCGCGACGATCGAGTCGCGCGGGACGGTGGGATTATCCGCGAAGTACCGCGAACCGCGAAGCCCGCCCTCCTCACCCGTGTGCCAGACTAACAAAAGCGATCTGCGCGGCTTCGTTGACGACCCGGCGACAGCCTCCGCAAGCTCGAGTACGGCCATCGATCCCGAGCCATCGTCGTCGGCTCCATTGTAAATGGAATCCATCCGGGCCGGCCGAATGCGGCGGAGGCTGTCGACGTTGACACGGATCGATGCGCGCTCGGCTGCCGTCAGTCCGCTGCCCGGGCTGCCGGGTGTCTGCCCGGTACGGGACTCCACTATTCGCTGCGCGATGGTATTGAACGCGCGCAGGGAGTCGTGGTCGAGTCCCCCTCCCTGCCGCATGCCGACGTGGTCGGGGTGGGCGCCGATCGCGATGTACTGGCCACGGCGCGCTGGGTCACTGCCTGGAATGATCCCTACGACATTTCTTGCGACTGCAGGCTCGCGCGTGAAAACCAGAGATGAAAAGCGGAGACGCCGCCCCGCTGTCCCCGGACGCACGCTTGCGGGCGAACCCCCGATCAATCGCTCTCCCACGGCCGGCGAGACGAAGATGGTGAGGCGACCCGGCGTGGTGTCGGTGGCGGTAGTGATCATGAAGGGACGCATCGTCGCCGGGGTGCTGGTAGTGACGAGAGCGGCGGCTTGTGCGTAGCGGCTGAGGAACCGGTTCGGATTCCCGCTGAAGGGGCCCCCGATAGTGAAAAGAACCGCCTTGCCAGCGGCCTGGTCAGGCGAAATCAAGCCGGTCGAGTCGGAAAGGTCACCGCCATAAATGACCTCGACTTCCCCGAGTGGAAGGGCGCGCCCACTCGCGGGAATGCTGGTGGTGTAGTCGCTTCGATAAATGAGCGGACTCCCATCGAGAAATGCCTGGGCACCAGGCGCGACGGCTATTCGAAACGCCGGGATGGTCTGGAAATAAGTTCCGTTGTCGCCCGCTGGAAGAACCCCGATTGATGCGAGCTGGCTCGCGATGTACTGCGTACCTTTGAGATCGCCTTCCGTGCCGAACAACCGCCCCATCATCGAATCGGCGGCGAATGCATAGAGCCGCGCGCGCAAGTCCGCGGCTGCGATGGCGCCGGACGTGCCGCCTCCCGGCCCCGACTGCAGCGCCGTCGCACAGCCGCCCAGCACCAGCGCCCCGGCAACCGTGACCAGCTTTCCCGAAATCCTCACCTACTCTCCTTTTTTCTCGATCGTAACCGGTAGCGACGTAGCACGCCGCCCTCCCATAGTTTCCGTCGCGTTCGAGCCGAGCGCAACTGACCGGTGACGAAGTAGTTTTCAACTATATGGTTGCCATGGTTGCGTCGCCTGCCCTTTCGTCTGCCCGGCAAAGCCCCGCCCCACCCCGGGCCGTTGTTCTGCTGAGCGGCGGCCTCGACTCGGCCACTGTCCTGGCGACGGCGATACGAGACGGGTTTGCGGCTCACGCTCTCACGTTCCGCTACGGACAGCGACACTCCGCGGAGATTGACGCGGCGAAGCGGGTCGCGCGGTACTTCGCGGTGGAGCGCCACCAGATCGTCGAGATCGATCTCACGATTTTCGGAGGCTCGGCGCTCACCGCCGACATTCCGGTCCCAAAGGACAGGGACCTCGCTCGCGGGGGAAACTCCACGGAAATACCGATCACCTACGTGCCGGCCCGCAACACGATTTTCCTCTCGTATGCCCTGGCCTTCGCCGAGGTGATCGACTCGACCGACATATTTGTCGGGGTCAACGCGCTCGACTACAGCGGCTACCCCGATTGCCGGCCTGAATACATTGCCGCGTTCGAGCGGATGGCGAACCTGGCGACCCGGGCGGGAATTGAGGGAACGCGCGCGCTCCGCATTCACACTCCGCTCATCTCACTGAGTAAAGCGGAGATCATCAGGCTCGGGTTGCCACTCGGAGTCGACTATTCGGTGACGATGAGCTGTTATGATCCCACATCTGACGGCGCCGCCTGCGGCCGGTGCGACGCCTGCCAGCTGCGGCTCAAGGGGTTCGCGGAGGTGGGACTTGACGATCCCATTCGCTACGCCGGCGTTCCGCGAGGCGCGTTGCGATGAGTTACGCGGTGAAGGAGATCTTTTACACCTTGCAGGGCGAGGGCGCACAGACCGGACGCGCCGCGGTGTTCTGCCGCTTCGCGGGGTGTAACCTGTGGACGGGGCGGGAGGAAGACCGGGCCCGCGCGGTCTGCAAGTTCTGCGACACCGATTTCGTGGGGACCGGACCCGATGGTGGCAAGTTTTCCAGCGCCGATGCGCTTGCGGACGCGGTGAATCGGTGCTGGCGTGGCCAGGATGGGAAGTACGTGGTATGCACCGGTGGCGAGCCACTGCTCCAGCTCGATGCGGCCGCGATCGCGGCTCTCCACGACCGCGGATTCCAAGTCGCGGTCGAGACGAATGGCACCCGCCCCGCGCCGGAATCGCTCGACTGGATCTGCGTCAGCCCGAAGGCCGGCGCGCCACTCGTTCAGACCAGTGGGAGCGAGCTCAAGCTGGTGTTTCCGCAGGAGCGCGCGATGCCGGAACAGTTCGAGGGCCTCGCCTTCGAGCATTTCTTTCTCCAGCCAATGGACGGACCCGAGACGGCCCGCAACACCGGTCGCGCGATCGAGTATTGTCTCCGGAATCCGCGCTGGCGTCTTAGTCTCCAGACGCACAAGCTGCTCGGATTGAGATAACGCCGGGCGACATGCCGCTGTCAGGACGCGGTGTTTATTCCCACGATTTCCGAAAGGAGCTGTTGTACGCTCTGGGAATCGAAGACCCGTGCCGGTGCTATCAACCGTCCTGGAATGCGGGTCCTTCCCAGCACATCTCGAGCGGCTTGGGTTACATAGGTCGGCGCGCCCGACGAGATTCCTCACAGGTCATCGCGCCCGGCGGGGTTCTGACCACGTGGGAACCTACGAGGGATCCAAGTTTTGAGTGGATAGTTTTGAGTTAAAGTGTGTCAGTGGTTGTCAGTGGTCGGCAGGGCTAACTGTCAACCACTGATAACTACAACTGATCAACGGACAACTCATCCCTTGGATCCCCTCCGCCCAACCCGGAACCCCTATCTGTATCAAAAGCGTCGAGGTACTTCACCGCGGCGCCGGTGTTGAGCATGACAACTTTTTCGTTCCTATCGATTTGCCCCAGGTCCAGCAGCCTCTTGAGCGCAGGCACGCAGGCGCCTCCTTCGGGCGACGCAAGGATGCCCTCGGTTCTCGCCAGCTGTCTCGATCCGGCCAGCAGCTCCTCGTCGCTCACGGCAATCGCCGTCCCGCCCGATTCCTTCAGCGCATCGAGTATCAGAAAATCCCCAATTGCCTTGGGAACCCTGAGCCCCGATGCGACCGTTGCCGCGTTCGGAAACTCTTCCGCGAACCGCTCACCTTTCGAGAACGCGCGGACAATCGGCGCGCATCCTTCCGCCTGCACCACCACCATCCGCGGCCGCTTCTCGCCGATCCATCCGAGCTGTTGCATCTCGTCGAAGGCTTTCCACATCCCCACCAGTCCCGTTCCGCCCCCTGTCGGACAAATGATCACGTCGGGCAGCGTCCACGCCGACTGCTCGGCGATCTCGTATCCAAGAGTCTTCTTACCCTCGACACGGTATGGCTCTTTCAGCGTCGATACGTCGAACCAGCCGCGCGCGTCCTTTTGTCGCGCCACTTCCGCTCCGCAATCGGTGATGAGACCATCGATTAGAGTCACGTGCGCGCCGCTCAGCTCGCACTCGATGATATTGGCGCGCGGAGTATCGCGGGGCATGAAGATGAAGGCCTCGAGACCCGCGCGCGCGCAATACGCGGCGAGGGCGCCAGCCGCATTGCCCGCCGAGGGCGCGGCAAGCTTTTTGGCACCCAGCTCCTTCGCCATGGAAACCGCCATCGCCATCCCGCGGGCTTTGAAGCTCTGTGTGGGATTTAAAGACTCATCCTTTACGTACAGGTGGTCCATTTTCAGCGACGCGCCGAGTGACTTGGCGTGGATGAGTGGCGTCCAACCTTCTCCGAGCGAGACAATGTTGTCTTCCTTCCTCACCGGCAGCACTTCGCGGTAGCGCCACAGAGTCGGGGCGCGCGAGAACAGCGTCTGCTTCGTCATGAACTTCGCGATTCTCTGCAGGTCGTATCTCGCCAGCAGGGGCTTTCCGCATTCGGTGCAGACGTTGTGGAGGTGACGCGCCGGGTATTCGCGATGACAGAAGGAGCACTCGAGGTGCCTGACGTGCATCCGGGCTTTGGCCTGGGAATGAAGTGGACTGTAACTTTGCAAAAGCTACATGCCGCTCCGACCGTCTGCCCGCTGACAAGTTGAGTATTACGGACATTCTGCTTCTTGCCGCCGCGCTCCTTGCGGGATTTGTCGACGCGATCGCTGGCGGAGGCGGATTGATACTCCTTCCCGCCCTTTCTCTCGTGATCGGGGCGGGGCCGTCGGCAATCGGCACCAACAAACCGGCCGCCGTTGCGATGGCGGCAATCGCGCTCGTCGTCTACGCCAGGCGCGGCCATTTGAATTGGCGGCTGAGCGGAATGTTTGCCCTGATGGTGGCAATCGGCGCGCTCATTGGAAGCAGGCTGGCGCTTTGGATTCCCCTCGCTGCCTTTCCCTGGCTCCTCGCAATCACCTGCCCGGTTCTTCTCTGGGTGGTCTGGAAACAGGCTCTCTGGCTTCCGAGAGAAGTTGCCCAGTCGGCTGACGTTCCCCGCCCTTTTGCCCCGACGGTACTGCTGTCGGGGCTGGCTTGCGGCATCTACGATGGAGCGTTCGGTCCTGGCGCCGGCACGTTCATGTTCCTCTGCCTGCTCTTCTTCGCGCATCTGCCCCTGCTCACCAGTCTGGCGGCCGCGAAGCTCGCCAATACCGCGTCAGGTGCCGTCGCGCTCGCATCTTACGCGGAAAGCGGACACGTGCACTGGCGGCTCGGCGCAATCGCAGCGGTTGGGGCTCTCGTGGGCGGGTACTTCGGTGCCAGGCAGGCCTCGGTGAAAGCAGCGCGTATCGTTCGGCCCATGTTGGTCGTAGTCGTTGTTCTCCTCGTCCTCCGCATCGTGACGGAGCAGATCTCCGTCGAGGGAGATTCCTCGAACCACTTTTTCCGAACCGCGCGTCTCGTCGCCGCGCTCCTCATCGCGACATTCATCCCGTTCCTCATCGATCGTCACGCGCGTCGCTCCGATCGGGTCGGCCGTTAGTGTACCTCGGCCACATAGGCGTCGCCCTCGGCGCCAGGGGCATCCGCCGGGACATCGCGCTCCTCACCCTCCTGCTCGCGACCTATGCGCCGGACTGGGTGGACGCCGGCCTTTGCATTGTCGGAGCCTACAATCCGAGCGGAATGTTCTCTCACTCGCTCCCGGCCGTCGCCGTGCTCGCCGGGCTTGCTCTCATGGCGTACCGTCTCAGCAAGCGGGATTTGGCGAGCGGGTTGATCGTCGCCGGAGTCGTCGTTTCCCACATGTTGCTCGACTGGATCACCGGTTATAAGCCGACCTGGCCGGGTGGACCAGTGATCGGGTTGGGACTCTACGCCTACCCGATCGCCGACCTGATCGTCGAAAGTCTGGTGATCTTGACAGGAGTAATGCTGTACCGCCGCACTCTCCCCGGACGTTCCCGAGTATGGATCGACGTCGCCACTATGCTCGGAGCGCTGATCCTCATGCAGGCTGCGATCACAGTGGCGCGGGCGCTGACGGTTTCGTTGCCGAAGTGCTGACCGCCGGCTTTGAACTGCAACTTAGAACTGCCAAGCTGCCAGCCACCAGCGGCCAGCTGAGAGCTCGCAGCTTGGCTCCTCCTCAGTGTCGTCAGTTTGGCTCCTCTCAGTATCATCACTGATAGATTATTGGCGAGATGCCCAATCTTCCGTCCAGAGATGAAGCCCTCGCCCTGATGCACGAGTACACCGCCAGCGAATCGCTGCGGAAGCACATGCTGGCGGTGGAAGCGGCGATGCGTGCCTACGCCACAAAGTTCGGCGAGGACGAGGAGCGGTGGGGCCTGGCTGGATTGATTCACGATTTCGACTACGAGCGCTTCCCGAACGCAGCGCACTCACCCACCGAAGAACACCCAGCAGCGGGAGTCCGGGTTCTGCGCGAAAAGGGATACCCGGACGACGTCCTGCAGGCGATTCTTGGCCACGCGCATTACACCAACACGCCACGCGAATCGAAAATGGCGAAGACGCTCTTCGCCGTCGACGAATTGACCGGCCTGATCACCGCCACCGCGCTGGTGAGGCCGAGCAAGAGCGTACACGAGGTGGAGGCGAAGTCGGTGCGCAAGAAAATGAAGGACAAAGCCTTTGCGCGCGGCGTCAACCGCGACGACGTGATCAACGGCGCCACCGAGCTGGGCGTGGACCTCGACGAGCACATCGCATTCGTAATCTCCGCCATGCAGGCGCGCTCGGCCGACCTCGGCCTGTCTGGCACCTAGCGCTTCTTCCACAGCGCCGCGCGTTGGTCGTCGTGCGCTGCGAGTGGCATCTCTGTACGTGTCGGCGGGGTGTGCGATGTAGTTGGTCCGAGTGCCCACCGCTTCGACGCGATCCCAATCCCATGCGATAGGCAGTGCCTGGCGAATTTGAGATTGCGTGGCAGGGAAGGCGGGAGGGAATCGATACGGAGGAGGCGTACTCGCGTAGCAAGAGACCGGCGGGGTGCCCGCGAGCGTAGCGAGCGGGCTGACGGGCTCGCAGCGTGTAAGCGAGCTAGCCTCCGGAGTATCGATTCCCTCCCGCCTGACCGGGCGCCCCAAGACTCAGAGGCGCTCGCGCTTCAATCCATCGCGAACTCTCGATTGAAGATCACGTCGAACGCGAAGGTCTTGGGCTTGGTCTTGAGCTCCATCACCTGCGCTATCCGCTCGAGCCGCGCCGGAATCGCCATGATCTTTTCCTGCGCCGCGCGTCCAAGGTCGTTCAATCCGTCCATCGTATCGATCGTCCAGTACTTGATCAGCTCGTCCACGATCTTGAGATAGTCGCGTGGGCCGTAGATTCCCGCCCGACGCACTACGTCGGCCAGCTCCCGGAAGTGCGGCATGTTCACGCCGGGCATGTCGATCGCGGGCATTATCTTCGCTGCGGCGATAAGTCCCTGATTCGGATCGCGCTCCAGCACCGCCTTGAAAACCGAGCGGTAGAACGTGTAGTGCCGCGCCTCCTCCTTCGCCACGTTCTGGAGGACCGTGCCGATCGTTGGCTCGTACTCCGATGCGAACTTGCCCGTGTTCGCGTGAGAGACCTGCGTCGCCCTCTCCTGTAGCGACGTATACACGAATACCCGGTACGGATCGCGATCCCACTCCGGCTCGAAGCCTGCCTTGATGTAGTCGAACTGCATCTTCTCGATCACGACCGGATCGAACACACCCGCATCGCGCGTGTAATCGTGAAGAATCGCTCCGTGACGGTCCTCTTCGGCCGTCCAGAGGTTGTTCCAGCGCGCCCAGATGCTGTCGGTGCCGAGGTAAACGGCGAGGAGGCGGTGAAAGTGGGGGAGTCCTTCTTCAGTAAGCAGATTGAGCGCGAGGGCAACGCGCGCCGGATCGCTGATTCCCCGCGCCCGCTCGCGCAAAGCCTTGAGATGCTGGTCGGGATCCTCGCCCGGCGGCGGCTCCAGCAGCTCGGCGGGGAACCATAGCACCCGTTTCGCCTCGTGCGCGGCCATCAACTCATTTACGAGGGGCTCGAGGTCGGACAGCACCTCGATCTTGGACAGCGTTTCTGCTTCTACTGGATTCACTTGCGCCCTCTGGTAGTGCAACGGAAGACAGACCTATAACTTAAGCGCCAGCGCCGTGATGAGAAGACCGCAGGGATTACGGCCTGCCGCTTGCAATAAAATTTGTGCCGACGCCGCCCTTGCTCGACGAACCTCTGAGGGGCTGGTATCGGCCGGCGCGCGTCTCACTAGGATCGTAGCGTTACGAGAGCGAAAATCATGGCAGAACGGGCCGATAACAAGGAGCAGAAGATGGACGAGCGGAGCGGAAGCAGCGGAGCAGTGGACGGCTCGGAGCCGCGGGTGAGTCGAAAGACGCCGCGGGGATTCGCGGCAATGAACCCCGAGATGCAGCGCGCGATCGCCGCCAAAGGCGGACGCGCCGCGCATCAGAAGGGAACCGCGCACGAGTTCACGAGCGAAGAGGCACGAGTCGCGGGAAGGAAAGGCGGTGAAGCATCCCGCGGTGGCAGGAAATCCGTCAGCAGCAGCGACGACACTTAACACCGACCCAGCCGGGACGGAGGCGAGCGAGGCGCGGAGTACCGTGCCTCGCCGTGTTTTCAGCGCAGCATGTCAACGTGCATGATTCCATCTTCCTCATATGGCGCTGACGCCGTCGCGAACCCGAAGCTGGCGTAGAAGTTCTCCAAATAGCGCTGTGCCGCGAGCCGCACCGGCTGGCCCGGCGCCAAGCCCTCGAGGCGGCGTAGCGCTTCGGCCATCAACAGCCGGCCCACACCGGTTCGTCTTACCTCCGGCGCGGTGACCACGCGACCCACGGAACCTTCAGGATATCGAATGCCCGGCTCGAACACGCGGGCATAGGCGACCAGCCGCTGCGCACCATCGCCCTCGATCCAGCCGAGTAAGTGCCAGGCGGCGGGGTCTCGCCCGTCGGCGTCAGGGTAGGCGCACTTCTGCTCGACGATGAAAACCGCCTCGCGCAGCCGAACGATCTCGTAGAGGTGCTCCGGCCGCAGGTCCTGAAATCGCGACCACTCCCAGACGATTTGCGCGCTTGTCTTGCTCAACGTGCATCCGTATTGTCAACGATCGACCGCATTGGGATAACATAACATGCATGGACTTTGGTTCCGCTCGTGCCTGGTGACGCTGCTCGCCGTGACCGCTGTTGCCCCCGTCTCGGCGCAGCGCGGAGCCGGCGCTCCTTCCAGACCGCTCGACGCGCGCATGGGGCTTAAACGGGATCCGGCGCTGGTGGCTGCCATCAGGGAAATATCCGCGCGCCGAATTCGCGAAACCGTTTCGGCGCTCGTGTCGTTCAGGACCCGTCATACAATGAGCGACACGGTCAGCCGCACGAGAGGGATCGGAGCGGCACGACGCTACCTCCACGCGAAGCTGAGCGAGTACAGTATCGATTGTGGAGGCTGCCTGCGCGTCGAGTACGATCCGGCAATGATCGAGATTCGCGGGCACCCCGACCGCCCCACGGTGAACGTCGTCAACGTGCTGGCGTGGCTCCCCGGCTGGGATACCACCCGGGTGGTGGTGATGGGCGCGCACTACGACTCCTGCGTTTGCGCGGTCACGGAGCTGGGGGCCATGGCGCGATTCGAGGCGACTCGTGACGCCCCCGGTGCCGACGACGACGCATCGGGAACCGCCGCGGTAGTCGAGCTGGCGCGCGTGTTCTCGAAACGGTTTCCGCGGGGCATGGAGACGTCGATCATTTTCGTCGCCTACGCCGGCGAAGAGCAGGGCTTGCTGGGGTCCACTCATTTGGCCCGGCGCCTCCACGATGGGGGCTACAAGGTGGTCGCCGGGATGACCGACGACATTGTCGGCAACGTTGTCGCCGACGACGGCAAGGTTGATTCGACCACTGTTCGGATTTTTGGCGCCGAGCCGGATAACGGTCCCAGCCGCGAGCTGGCGCGCTATGCGGCGGCGACCGGCGCGCTTTACAATCCGGCTTTTCGCATACTGCCTGTGTTCCGTCTCGATCGGGTCTCGCGGGGAGGAGATCACAGTCCGTTCGTGGGTCTGGGCGATGCCGGACTTCGCTTCACCGAACGGCTGGAGAACTACAAGCGGCAGCACCTTCCGACCGATGATTTCGCCCACGTGAACTTTCGCTACGTCGCCAACGTGGCGCGCTTGAACGCGGCGGTGATCGGATCGCTGGCGGCGGCCCCTGCGCCGCCGGCTGCGCTCGCCCGCCGCGATCAGGCGTCGGGCGGGCAGAGGTGGGCGATCACCTGGCGCGAGGTGCCGGGCGCAGAGAGCTACGAAGTCCTCTATCGGCGAACCACTTCGTCCGTCTACGAGAAGATTTACCTGGTGGGCGCGAAAAGCGCTTTCCTGCTTCCAGACCAGCTCGACGATGGCTGGGCGGGAGTTCGCTCGGTGGGGCCGAACGGGCACCGCTCGATTACGAGCGCGGTTCCCCCGCCCTGCCCTGTCCTGACCACCCGCGCCGATTCGGTTGCCGCAGGTGATCTGATCAGGAACTGCATCAGACCTCCGGCGCGGTGATTAGCGGCCGACATTGACGGACGGGGCGGTCTCCGCCCGTTAGCACCGTCCGTCGGGTATGATCGACCTGCCAGGCCAAAAAAAAACCGGGATATTCCCCGGGTTTTTCCTTATCTCTCGTTACCTGTTAAGCGTATTATCCAGACAAGTTCGGTTGGTAGATGCACAAGTTGTTGGTGATGATGCAACAGTGATGTCACCTCTTGCGGTAATGGTATAGACTCTTCCCGCAACAAACGAGACGCCGGTTCTGACCATGGCGTTCGTAGGTGATCCCGCGTAGCGCGTGCTCAGATCATAAAAGCCATTAGGCAGCGACGTGAATGCGCCTGCTGCCTTATACGCGACTCCTGCGCCGACGGCAAACTCCTGCCCCGTCGCTTGATCCCTGGCATACAACGTCATCGGATTCGCGTTGTAGATCGCATTGACGAATCGTACCTGAGCGGCGGACCAGTCGATCTCGGCGGGGAATGGATCTTCCACGATGAACGCATCTACGGTTTTCGTCGTGGAATTGTAGATTCCACTCTGATAGTACGAGTAGTTCTTCCCGCCTTCGATCGTCGCCGCGAGGTTCGAGATAGGCAGGTCCTTGTCGGTCGCAGCCGCGATCCGGCCGGACAACGTGTACTGGCCCGGTGCGATCCCGGAATAGAGGCCGCCCGCCCCCACTCCGCCGTAAATGACTCCTGCCGTGGACTCGGTTCCGGTGGAGCTGAAGACCGCCGTCATCTTCGCGTCATTGGCGTAGAAATTCACTCCGGGGGCATTCACACCGAAATTAAAGAACTTGATCTGGGCCGCGGGAACAGGCCCCGTTACGTCCTGAACGGCTTTCTTTTCGTAGTCACAGGATGATAGCGCGGCGGCAGACAGCAGCACCGCAATTGATCCATATCTGTTCATAGTCGGTTACGGTTGAATGATCCAGAGCGGCTTCGTCTGATAGTCCGCCGCGAGGCCGCCGATGGCGTCCAGGCCCGGCTTGTTCCAGACGTATTCCGAGTTGTATCTCGGTCTGAGGCGATAGACGAGCTGGCCTGAATTGTCAGGATACAGATTCGTCGGAGGGGCGAAGCCCGGGAAGACCTGCCTGCCGCTCGCCGGATCGATGTCCGTATAGTGAAACCGGCGCATGTCCATCCACAGCTCATTATGGCCCCACCCCCATTGGGCGATGTACTTCTGGGATAGGATGTGCGTAAGCGTCAGGCCGGCCGCCGAAGGCACGATGGCGGGGTCGGCGAGAAAGGCCGCCTCTTCGGCCGTTGTGATAAGTGGTGCGGCTTGGCCGGCCTCGGCGATCCGGTCGTTCACGAAATCGATGTGCGACGAGATCGCGTTCCGGTACGCTGCCAGGGCGGTTGCCCTGTCGCCCGCTCTGTACGCGGCTTCCGCCTTGATGAACTGGAGCTGCGAATAAGTCATCGCAGGATGCCGCGACTTGTCGTCGAATAGGTACCGACCGGGCAATCCGAGACCACCGGCCCCGGGATAACCGTGGAGGTTGTTCGGCTGCTGCGCCGCGCTGAGACCGCCGAACCCCGCAACGTTTGGATCCAGGCCGCGATATTGCCCATCCGGTGATGGAGACAGCATCCTTGTCATCCGCGGGTCGGTCGCTCCGAACTGCGTCCCGTCCATCAGGTCGACCACGAACTGGGTTTGCCTGAGAGGTCTGAAGGAAGGGACGAGATTCCCTCTCGTGCGCCCGTAGAAATTTCTGTCGTCGTTCACTGTGCCTGGATACAGCAGCAGTAGATCGTCGGAGTTGCTGGCGAGTGATCGATCCACGGCGGCGATCACCGCCGCGGGATCGTACGAAGACTTGTTGGTATAGTGGCTCAGGTTGATGGCCATCAAACCGTGCGCGAACTTCAGCCACTTCGCGCGATCTCCGTTGTATATCTTGTCCCCCCGGGCGAGGTATACCGCGTCCACCGCCCCGTCGGTTCGCTCCAGGTACACGATGGCGCTGTCCAGAAGCCGCCGCACCTCTTCGTACGCGAACTCCTGAGTGTCGTAGTTGAAGCTGAACTTCGTCTGGTCGATCGCTTCCTTGATGATGATCTCGCCATGCAGGTCAGTGAGCTGCTGCCAGCCCCACGCCTTGAGGATGTATCCGACACCCAGGATGTCCCACCGCTCCTCAGCCTGGGCAATCTGCATCATGTCGATCAGGTTCTGTCCGAATGACCAGTACACGTCCCGCCATTGCTGTCCGGCATTGTCACTTCCCGGATCGTATCCCATCCGGTCCCATGATGGCACGGTGGCCGTTACGGACTTCCACTGTTGCGTATACATGCCAACGAACCGCCCGTCCCACTGTGAGCCCGAGACCATCCAGTGGAGCATCTGCGGGAGGTACAGATTCGCCGCCACTGTTTCCGGAGCGTTCGGATTAGTGTTCACTGCCAGGAAGTCCTGACACCCACCCAGAAGGGTGGCGAAGCCGCCGATGAGTACGACACGTCGCTTGTTCATCGGCATATTTCTCAATGGTGTGTATTTCATCTTCAGAGCCCCATCCTGAGGCCGAAATTGAAACCGCGCGGGATCGGGAAGTTGCCGAAGTCGACCCCCGCGGCTCCCGATCCTCCTGTTGCTGCGGTGTTGCCGTTCACGATTGGATCCATTCCCGAGTAGTTGGTGAAGAGCATGAGGTCCGTACCCGTGATGAACACGCTCGCCCGCTTGAAGCGTCCTTCAGGGAGGGCGTAGGACAGCGTCACGTCTCTCAGCCGGAACCAGTTGATGTCCTTCTCGATGAAGGCCTCTTCGCTGATGTTCAGGTAGTAGCTGGGATCGGCACCGGGGGTGACGACGATGTTGTTACGAGTCGGGTTGGCTGTGTTCTCCCTGCCGTCACGCAACACCCCCTCGATCACCCGCGGTACCTCGCGATCCAGCGTACGCATACTCAGGCCTCTGGTCGTGAGGAAGTGTTCCGTGGCGTTGAAGACATCGCCCCCCTTCCGTATATCGACCAGAGCGCTCAGCGAGGCGCGCTTGTACCTGACGGTATGCGAGACACCGAGGGTGAAATCGGGCTGGCGATCATAACCGCCATCGATGAACGCGGCAGAGCGGAGGGGGAGACCTGTGGTTGGACTGATCAATATGTCACCCGCGTTGTTGCGGAGGTAGAACTGACCGGTCAGCGATCGCGTGGACAGCCCTGGAGCAGTACCGTTACGCACGTTGCCGAACAGCCAGGTATCGGAGTTGTAGGACTCCGGCAACGCATAGGGCAGGGCCAGTACTCTCCCTTTTGACTTGTCGAAGTTGGCAAGGAAATCCCACGAGAGGTTGTCCCTCAGCACCGGGGTGCCGCGAAGAGTGAGCTCCAACCCGTCGTTTCTCGTTACGGCTCCGTTCAGGTTGAACAGAACGAAGCCTGTCGCGTAGCTGCCCCTGATGTTGTCGACGATCTGATCCTTCGTTTGCTTGCGGTAGACTGTCGCATCGATACCGAGCCTGTTGTCCATGAAGGTCAGCTCGGTGCCGAACTCGTAGGATCTGGCAAACTCCGGCCGCAGGCTGCGGTTCGGCCCCCAGAAGCCATATCCGTATCCGCCATAGGCCGTTGTCTTGTACTCGAGCGACGGCCGGTAGGAATAGGGTCGTGCATCCTTGCCGACTTCAGCATAGGCCGCCCTGAGCTTGCCGGTCATGAATCTCCCGATCCCCGGAAACGCGTCGGAGAAGACGAAGCTCGTCGATACGCCGGGATAGAAGAAGGAGTTCCGCTCCGGTGGGATGGTCGAGGTCCAGTCGTTACGGCCGTCAATGTTGACGTACAGGTATTGTTTGTAATCAAGCGACACCCTGCCGAAAAGACCGATCAGGCGGCGCTGCGAGATCC
>JANMTG010000099.1:0-22896 GCA_031390205.1 Gemmatimonadota bacterium | reverse complement strand
AATGAGATTGATGAAGCGGGCGAACGCGAACTTGTATGCCTCTTCGTCGCGGTAAATGTCGGCGTGGTCGAACTCGATGTTGTTGACGATCGCCGTGTCCGGGAGGTAGTGCCACATCTTCGGACCCTTGTCGAAGTACGCGGTATCGTACTCGTCCGCCTCGATCACGAAATAATTCGAATCGGTGAGTCGGTACGACGTCCCGAAGTTTTCGGCGACGCCCCCGATCAGAAAGCTCGGCCTCAAACCCGCCGACTCGAGGACCCAGGCAAGGAGTGAGGTCGTCGTGGTCTTGCCGTGCGTTCCGGCCACTGCCAGCGAGTGGCGCCCCCAGATGAACTCTTCCTTTATGGTAGCGGCGGCCGAAGTGTAGCGGAGCTTCTGGACGAGAACCGCCTCGAGCTCCGGATTGCCGCGCGAGACCACGTTGCCGACCACGACGACATCGGGCCGGGGCGAGAGATTCTCCGGGCGATATCCCTCACTGTATGAAATCCCCATTTGCTGGAGCCCAGTCGACATCGGGGGATAAACGTTCTCGTCCGACCCAGTGACCTGGTGGCCCGCGGCCTTGAGGAGGCCGGCGAGCGAGGCCATCGCCGACCCGCCGATTCCAATCAGATGATAATGAAGCGGATTTTTCCTCCTCGTTCGCGCCGTCGGATCCGCTGCCATCCCGCTAATCGTCCTTCTGACCGAAAATGGCCATGTTGGAGCTGTGGCCCGGGTCCACCTTCTTCTGGGGATACATCCAGTGCACCGCCTGGTTCACCGCGGTCGCCGCTTCACCGAAGCCCGTCGCGATCAGCTTCAGCTTCCCCGGATAGGCCGTGATGTCCCCGGCGGCGTAGATACCCGGACGGCCGGTCTCCATCAGACTGTTCACCACGATCTCGTCGTTCTCGCAGTTGAGGCCCCACTCGGCCAGCGCTCCGATGTCGCTGTGAAAGCCGAGCATCGGCAGGACGGCATCGGCGTCGATATCGCGCGTAACTTTCGTTTTCACTTCGCGGATCGTGATGCCCACCAGCTTCTCTCCCTCCGACCGAACGTCGAGGAGCTCGTGGAACGGAAGGAGCGTCGTCCTCCCGTTGGTGGCAGCGGCAACCACATCGGCGATGGTCGCGCCGTGCGCCCGATACTTGTCGCTCCGGTGGACGAGCGTCACCGCCTTGGCGCGGTCGCGCAGCTGCTGCGCCCAGTCGAACGCCGAGTCGCCGCCGCCGATGATCACAATGCGCTGTCCGCGAAAATCCTCGGGGTTCGAGACGCGGTCGTAGATTCCCCGGCCGTACCAGGGCTCCGCGCACGCCTGCGGGAGCCGCCGCGGTGAAAACGCGCCGATGCCCGCCGCGATCACGATCGCGCGAGTCGGGAACCGGTCAGTCTCCGTCACGAGCACGAGGTGGTCTTCCTCCTGCTCGAGCGCGGTGACGTTTTGATTCAGGTGCGCCTTGAGGTTGAACTGGGCGGCCTGCTCCACCAGCTCTTTCACCAGGTCCTTGGCCAGCACCTTGGCGAAGCCGCCGACGTCGAAGATGAACTTTTCCGGATAAAGCGCCGTCAGCTGCCCGCCCAGCTGTGGCAACGCGTCGACGATCTGAGCGGTGGCGCCACGCATGCCCGTATAGAAAGAGGCGAACAGTCCGGTGGGGCCGCCGCCTATGATCGTGATGTCGGTGATCGGGTGGGGATGGGGGTGGGAGTGGGGGGGAGTCATCTCAATCGAAATATACAGGAGCCTATTCCAGTGCCGTCACCGTGACGTCCGCCGCGCCATCAGCGCGGTACTGAACGCTCACCGTCCAGGGCTGGCAGCAGACCTCACAATCTTCCACGTATTGCTGCGCCGGACCGCTTCCGGGATCGAGCGAAATCTCCACGCTCTCGTTGCAGTAAGGGCAATAGACCACCGCGTCGGTCGCCGCGGGTCCGTCTCCGAGGGCGAAGTCATGGTCCAGGTCTTCCTTGTCGTCGGGCAAGAGCATCGCTGAGGCGTAAGAGGACCTTCAAGGTACTCATGACTTCAATCCCCCACTATCGTCTGAGTGGCCAGAGCGCGCATTACATTATCAACCCATGAAGATCTACATCATCTCATGAAGATCTACACAAAGACAGGCGACTCCGGCGCCACCGGTCTCTTCGGCGGTGGCCGCGTCCAAAAGGACGATCCCCGAGTCGAGGCCTACGGCGATGTCGATGAGCTCAATGCCGTGCTCGGGATGGCGAGGGCCATGGAGCCAATGCCGCGGATAGACGAGATCCTCGTCCCCATGCAGCGCGACCTGTTCAGCATTGGCGCGCTCCTGGCGACCCCCGATCTCGAGAAAATGGAGAAGCATCTCTCCAAGGCCAACATCGACAAGCGGCGAATTACCGACCTGGAGCGCGCGATCGACGAGTGTGAGCAAGAGCTCGAGCCCCTCAAGGCCTTCATCATCCCGGGCGGAAGCCGCAAGGGCGCCGTCCTCCACGTCGCGCGCACAGTGTGCCGTCGCGCCGAACGGAGAGTCGTCCATCTGCAGCGCGAGGTGGAGATCCCCCCGCTGGTCGTCATCTACCTCAATCGCCTCTCGGACCTTCTCTTCATGCTCGCTCGCGTGGCGAACGTCCGCACGGGAGCCGGTGAAGTAACCTGGTAGGAGCGACGGCAAGGGAGATCCGGTTGGGGTCGAGCGTGATCCGCATCGAGCCGGGACTCTTTCCGAGAGCGGGCGCGCTGGTCAGAGAAGTGGCCCCGGCCCACAGATACGCCGTCATCACCGATTCCAACGTCCACTCCCTGTACGCGAATCGGCTGGAAGACCAGTTCGAGCCCCATACAATAGATATCCTCACCATACCCGCGGGCGAGACCAGCAAGACGCGGGAAATGTGGGCTACCCTCACCGACCGAATGCTGATGTCCGGATTCGGCCGCGACTCCGCCATCGTCGCGCTGGGCGGAGGAGTGGTCGGCGACCTCGCCGGGTTCGTGGCTGCGACCTACATGCGGGGGATCCCGGTAGTCCAGATTCCCACGACTCTCCTCGCCATGGTCGACGCCTCAATCGGAGGGAAAACGGGCATCGACACCCCGGCAGGCAAGAATCTGGTGGGGGCTTTCCACCATCCGGCCGGCGTGCTAGTCGACCCTCAAGTCCTTAAGACACTTCCACTTAGGGAGTTTCGCGCTGGAATCGCGGAGCTGATCAAGTATGGCGCAATCGTGGACGAGGCGTATTTTGCTGAGGTCAAGGCGGCGCTCCCCGACCTGCTCTCGGCCAAGGGACGCGACAGTGACAGGCTTCGCTCGATCATCGTCCGTAGTATTGAGATCAAGTCGGACATTGTCTCGCGCGATGAGCGCGAGAACGGGCTTCGAAAGGTCCTGAATTTCGGCCATACGATCGGCCACGCAGTCGAGCTGATTAGCGGTTATTCGCTGCTCCACGGTGAGGCCGTGGCGATAGGGATGGCACTCGAGGCTGCCGTAGCGGAAAGGATCGGGCTCGCCCGCGCCGGAACCGCAGGCGAGATCACCCGGGTCCTCGAGCTGGCGGGGCTTCCCACGACTCTCCCCCCCTCCGTCCACCTCGACGCCGTAATCGAGGCGATGCGGTCGGACAAGAAGCGGAGGAGGGCAAACACGATGTTCTCGTTTCCGCTCCGTATCGGAGCGATGGCGGGGAAGGACTCAGGGTGGACCGTTTCAGTCAGTGACAATCAGCTTCGGGAGGTACTAGCATGAAAAAAAGCAGAATCTCTCGCCTGGAGATCTTTCGGACGGGCATTGCTCTCGTTCTCGCCATTGCGATCCTCGGCACCGGCTCGATTGCCCTGCCGTCGCTCGCCACCGCTGAGGATACCGAGCTACCGCCCGTAAAGGGACCTCAGCTCGAAGCGCCGACACTCGACGCTGTCGAATCACTCCGCGAAACGGCCGAAGGCGCCGCTACGGTCGCGAAAGCCACCAGTACCGTGACGAAGCCGATTGCCGACGGGCTCAAGGTGGTTCCCTCGGCCGCCGGATTCGTCCGCGCCACCGCGCACGAAGCGATCAAGATGAAAAAGGGGATCATTCCTCTCATTCCCTCAAAGTTTCGCCGCGCCGAAGAAGGCGTAACTATCCCGGTTTCGCTCACCCAGTACTGTGTGCAGGGCGAGACCCGTCGCGGGCGCCAGACCCGCCATGGAATTCTCGCCGCCGACCCGCGCATCTTCCCGCTCGCGCGCTACGTCGATGTTTACCTTGGGGCCGACTACCTCGGCCGCTACCTCGTCGACGACACTGGTGGCAACGTGCTCGGTGCCACCCTCGACATCTGGAACCCCAACTGCCGGGAAGCGCGGAAGTTCGGACGCCATTGGGGCAGCGCTGTGCTCGTTGCGCGCGCGGTCGAGCAGATTCCGATTGCAGGCGCTCCGATTCGCTGGGACGGGCTCGCGGACCGCTAGCATCTCCGGTTGGGGAGGGTCAAATTGGCCCTACATTTGCTCGATTCGGCGTCTGAAATCCCCACACCGAGACCAAACATGTCCTCGTTCAGCACTTACCTGATCGGATTCTTTGTCCTCATCATCGGGTTGGCGATCGCAGCATACCTCGTCAACATTCCCCAAGTCTGGATCCTCGTTGGAGTCGTCGTGGCGCTCGGACTCGGCATTCTAATGGCGACAACCCGAACGAAGCCCAAAGATCCGCCGGTCCCGCCCGTGGCATGAAAGATGGCTGTTGACGTTGGAGCGTGCCCCTAGTTAACGTGCCCGTTCAGCAGTCTCACAGAGCGCTCCGCCGCTCATCTCACAAAAATGCCGACCTTTCAAGGGGCTTATGCAGACAACGGGCGAAAGTAGATCCAAAGGCTTCTTCCGTTCTTCCCCCTCCACCGCATTCGACCAGTACCTCCAGGACATACAGAAACTCCCACTGATTGGCGACGCTGAAGAAGAGCGTCGCCTCGCCCGGCGGGCGCAGGCTGGGGATGAGAAAGCGGCAGAGCGTCTGGTCACCGCCAATCTTCGATTCGTAATCTCCTATGTAAAAAAGTATCAGGGGCATGGCCTCGACCTGGGTGAGCTCGTCGCCATTGGCAACGAGGGTCTGCTCAAGGCGGTGCGGAAGTTCGATCCCGACCAGGGCGTAAAGTTCATCTCGTACGCGGTGTGGTGGGTGCGACAGGCGGTTCTCAAGGCGCTTGCCGAGCAAACCCGCAGCGTCAGGATTCCGCTCAATCAGAATTCGCAGTTGATCAAGCTCGCCCGCGCGCAGACCGTGCTCTCCCAGGTCCTCAAGCGCGATCCAACCGACAACGAAATCGGCCGACTTCTCGAAGAGACTCCCGATGCCGTTCGGTCGGCGAAGCAGATGTCGGCGACCGAGATCTCCCTCGATGCCCCGATTGACCGCTCCGACCGCGAGGCCTGCACTATGGGTGAGCGCTTCGCCGGCGTCGATGGCGGCGAGATCGAGGATGTGACGGACTTCCACTTGATGCGCGAGTTCATCGACCGGGTGTTCAGGAAGTACCTCACTCCCCGCGAGCGCAAGATTCTCCACCTGTACTACGGTCTCGAGCAGGGATCGGACGCCATGACGCTGGAGAAGATCGGCGCTCTGATGGGGGTCACTCGCGAGCGCATCAGACAGATTCGCGAGCGCGCCTTCGAGAAGCTGCGCGAATCCCCCGACGGCTCGGCGCTTGCCGGTTTCTGGAACTAGCCAACCGAACAACCCCTCGCCAAAAGCCTTTCTCAACAAAGCCGGCGGAAGCGCGGACGGCGCGCGCGAGGCCATTGAAGGGGCAGGATTCGAAGTCGAAGAAGTCCCACCGGAGGAGCTCGAGTCGAGACTCAAACGCGCGATCGCCGACCGAACAAAGCGGCTCGTGGTGGGAGGGGGCGATGGCACGATCGGTACCGCCGCCGCTCTGGTAGCCGGGACGCAAACCGAGCTGGCGATTCTTCCCGCCGGAACGCTCAACCACTTCGCCAAGGATCACGGGATCCCTGAAGACCTCGCCGAGGCCGCAGCGATTGCCAGCGAGGGCCGGGTCGAAGGCGCGGACATTGGTTACATGAGAGACTCCGTTTTTCTGAACACCAGCTCAATCGGAGCGTACGTGACGTTCGTTCGGGTCCGCGAGCGATTCGAGAAGACTTTCGGATACAAGATCGCCAGTTTCATCGCTTTGCTGCGGATGTTCTCCACTCTCCGCACGTTCAGCGTGGAGCTCGAGGTTGACGGAGAAAAGAAAAGCTACCGGACGCCAATGGTGTTCATCGGCGTGGGAGAGCGCGAGCTCCAGGTTCCCGAGCTCGGGAGCAGAGTAGCCAAAGGAAAGCGCGCGCTCCACGTAATGATCGTTCGCGGTCGGAAGCCCGCGCGGCTCTTTGCGGTTGCACTGGCCGGCATCGCCAGGGGAATAGCGCAGGCGAAGAAGCTTCCGGAGTTCGACAGCTTCCTTGTGGATCGGGTTACCGTGGATCTCACAAGACCCAGCGCCACTATTGCCCTCGATGGGGAGCTCAAAGGACACGATTCTCCACTCGAATATCGAATCGAGCGCGACGCCGTGCGCCTCGTGGTTCCCGCGGCCGAAACCGGATGAGTAGCTAGATTTCCCGCATGGAGCAGCCCGCGGTCCGAGAGCGATTGGCCGATATCGTGGGTGAGCGATACGTCCTGAGCCGGCCGAGCGAGCTGCTGGTCTACAACTCCGACGGGCTTCCCGGCTACCGCCGCCAGCCAAAGCTCGCGGTGTTTCCGGGAACGCGCGAAGAGACCGTCGCCGTGGTAAGGGCCCTCGCCGAAGAGAATCTCCCGTTCGTACCGCGTGGAGCCGGCACGGGCCTGTCAGGAGGCGCACTGGCCGACGACATCATCGTCGTCGGCCTCCACCGGCTCAAGCAGATCATCTCGGTTGACGTCGAGAACCGGCGCGCGACGGTGGAGCCCGGAGTGGTGAACCTTCGACTGAACAAGCACATCGCGCCACACGGTCTCTTCTATGCCCCCGATCCATCGAGCGAAGCCGCATGCACCATCGGTGGGAACGTCGCCGAGAACGCCGGTGGACCGCACTGTCTCAAGTACGGCGTCACGCTTAACCACGTTCTGGCGATGACGGTTGTTCTGCCGAGCGGTGATGTGGTGGAGCTAGGGAGCAAACTGGGCGAGCGCGATGGGTACGACCTGCGTGGCGCCTTCATCGGGTCGGAAGGTTGTTTCGGGCTCGCGCTCGACATCACGGTGAAGCTCACACCGCGCCCGCAGACGGTCAAAACCCTGCTCGCCGATTTCGTGTCGGTCGACGATGCCGCGCGAGTGACATCGACCATCATCGCGTCCGGAATCGTGCCCGCGGCTCTGGAGTTCATGGACGGTCCGACCATTCGCGTGGTCGAGGACTCGATCTATGCCGCCGGTTATCCGCGCGACGCTGAAGCCATACTGCTGATCGAGCTCGACGGCCTGGAGGCGGGAGTGGATGCCGACGTGGCGGAAGTAAAACGCATCTGCCTCGAAGGACGCGCGCGGAACGTCAAGGTTGCGCGCGACGATGTGGAGCGGCTCAAGCTCTGGCAGGGAAGAAAGAAAGCGTTCGGCGCCATGGGTCGCCTGGCCCCGCACCTCATCGTGCAGGATGCCGTCATTCCGCGCACCAGCCTGCCGGAGATACTCAGGAGCATTCACACGATCAGCGAAAAGTACGGGGTGCTCGTCTGCAATGTCTTTCACGCGGGCGACGGCAATCTCCACCCGAACATCGCCTACAGTGCCGACGACCCGGCGGAAAGCGAGCGCGTGCACAAGGCGATGACGGAAATCATGCAGGCCTGCATTGCTGTTGGGGGAAGCATCACCGGAGAGCACGGCGTCGGCCTCGACAAGATGGGATACATGGAAGCGATCTTCACCGGGCCATCGCTCAACGCGATGTGCGAGTTGCGCGGCGTGTTCGATCCCGACCGAAGATCGAACCCGGGAAAGGTCGTCCCCGCTCATGCGTGCAAGGAGTGGCACGCGGTCGCGTCCGCGCGGGAGCCGCGCCCTCTCGCCGCCGATCCGCCGCGTCCCGTCGCCCGGTGAGCACGGAATCAATCGCCGCGGCGGTCCGGGAAAGTGGAGCCAACCGCACGCCGCTCCGGATAGTGGGGCGCTCTCACTGGCTCGCCGCCGGCCGTCCGGTAAATGCACGGAGATCGCTCGCACTCGCCGATGACACCGGCGTCGTGGATTACACACCCGGCGACCTCACCCTGACTGTGCGAGCCGGGACTTCGCTGGCGGAAGTCGAGCGCGTAACCGCCGAGCACGGGCAGTGGCTGCCGCTGGATCCTTACGGAGATTCGGACGGGACCATTGGGGCGACGATCGCGACAGCGTCGGCGGGACCGCTCGCCACCGCCTTCGGTACCCCGCGCGATCTGCTGCTGGGAATCGAGTTCGTTACGGGGCGCGGGGAAATCGTGCGCGGTGGGGGAAAGGTCGTGAAGAACGTCGCGGGTTTTGACCTCACCAGGCTGCTCACTGGATCGTGGGGCACACTCGGCGTAATCACCGAAGCCACCGTTCGACTTTACGCCCGGCCGAAATCGGACCGGACGCTGGCGGTGCGACTGGGCGGAACAGAAACAGAGACCGCGGATTTTCTCGAGCGTTTCAGCTCCGCTCCGATGTCGCCCTTCGCGATGGAAGTCGTCAGCACCTCCGTCGCAAAGGCGCTGGGCCTGGGCGAACAACCCACTTGCCTGGTGCGGCTCGGAGGCAATTCAGCTGCCGTCGATTTTCAACTGATCACGCTTTCGCGGCTGGGCAGGACGGACGAAGTCGAGCCGGGGGTATGGGACGCCCTCAGACTCCTCGAAGGCGAGGCCGATTTTGTCATCAGACTTTCAGGGCTTCCGGCAAAGCTGCGAGCGGCGGCGGGAGCGATGCTCGGCGATTCGATTCCCGGTGTGTACACCTCGATCAACATCGCACGGGGAATCGTCCGCATTGTCGTCACTCGATCCGCACCTGCCGCGGGTGCGGAGCTGGAGGCGGCGGGTTTGTCGCTGGACGGTCCGGTTGAAGGCTCATTCGTCTTCGAGCGCCTTCCCGCCGATACATGGAAAGCCGTATCCCCGAGTGTGGTGTCGGACCCGCTGTCGCAGGGTATCAAGCGAGCATACGATCCGTTCAACGTGCTCAACCCCGGCATCCTGGGCGACTGAATGACTGCTCTGCTCCCCGCCGACCCGCTCCCGAGTGACCCGATGCCGGGGTGCGCGCTGCCCGGCACACCACTGGCGGCCGCGCTGCCGGGCATCAACGCCTGCGTCCACTGCGGCTTCTGCCTGCAAGCGTGTCCGACGTACCTCAACCTCGAGGACGAGAACGACAGTCCGCGCGGAAGAATCTTCCTCATGCGGTCGCTGCTAGAGGGCACGGTGGCGCCTGACGACCCGAGCGTACACCGGCACATCGATCAATGTCTCGGCTGCCGCGCCTGTGAGCCGGTGTGTCCGAGCGGTGTTCCCTACGGTCAGCTGCTCGAGGCAACGCGCGCCACGCTCAACGAGAGCAGGCCGATTCCGCAACTAGCGCGTCTCATTCTGTTCGTGTTCGCCCGGCGTTGGTTGCTCGTGCCGGTGATGTTCCTGTCGCGCATTCTGGCCGCGACTCCGGTTCCGACTCTCCTCTCCGGTTTCCGGGGGAGACTGGGATTCGCGATGGCAATGCTCGCGTCGACGGGCCGCTCGATCGAGCGGTCGCGGTACACGCCTGTCACGGCGGGAGAGCGAGGAGGGGTCGCGACGCTCAAGGGATGCGTGATGGAGGGGTTGTTCAGCGCGACGAATCGTGCGACGGAGCGGGTGCTGGCGGTCAATGGGTACGCGGTGGTTTCCGCACCCGGACAGCAGTGCTGTGGAGCGTTACACGCACACGCCGGCGATCTGGACAACGCACGCAGGCTCGCCCGGCGCAATATCGCGGCCTTCGAGAAATCGGGCGCTGACTTCATTGCGGTGAATGCGGCGGGTTGTGGGGCAACCATGAAGGAGTACGGCCACCTTCTGCACGATGATCCGGAATGGAGTGCGCGGGCCCATGCTCTCGGCTCTCGCGTACGCGACGTCAGCGAGCTGCTCGCCGCCGCCGGTCCACTCCCGGGTGGCGCGCTTCCCATTCGTGTGACGTACGATGCTCCGTGTCACTTGCAGCACGCGCAGCGCATCACCCAGGCGCCGCTCGCGATGCTGGCGGCGATACCCGGACTCGAGCTCGTTCCGCTCCATGATTCCGATCAATGCTGCGGGAGCGCGGGGATTTACAATCTGATCGAGCCCGATACTTCTGACGCAGTGCTCGAGCCCAAGCTCGCCAACATCCGGGCTACCGGCGCGCCATTCGTGGCAACCGGAAATCCCGGCTGCCTCATGCAGATCGGCGCCGGCCTCATTCAGGCGGAGATGCCCGCCCGGTCCATCCATCCGGTCGATCTGCTCGACGCTTCGTACGCCGCCCTCGGCCAGTAGCGCCGGCCCGAAGCACTGGCTTAATTGAAGGCAATGTCGGAGCTGAGCGAGTACTCCGCGCTGAACAACGGCGCTCTTTTTTTCGACCGGAGCGACCGAATGCGAATGCGGATCTCCGGCGAGAAGGCCGTCGAGCTGGTGACGGGGATGGTCACCAACGATGTGTCGGCGCTCGTTCCGGGCGAAGGCCAATATGCCGCCGCGCTCACACCCAAGGGAAAGATCGTAGCCGACGTCCGGATCTTTGCCCTGGACGACTCACTGCTCATCGACACCTCGTCGGCGGCGGCGGCGGGTTGGAAGGAGATGGTACGGAAGTACATCAACCCGCGTGTCGCGCCTTATCACGATGTCACAGGGGAGATGAGCGATTTCGGTATTTACGGCGGGTCGGCGCGCGCGATGACGTCGCGTGTCACCGGGATCGACGAGCGGGACCTGGCCGCGTTGCCCCCTTACGGCCACGTCGCCACAACCTTTGGCGATGCCAGGCTGATCGTGGCGAAAGTTCCGGAGCTCGATTTCGATGGGTTCGAGATCCTGGTGCCGGCGATGGCGGCCACCGACCTGAGGGGAAAGCTCCTTGCCCACGGCGTGGCGGCTGGCGCGCACGAGACGTGGGAGATTGC
The DNA here is from genome assembly GCA_031390205.1 of Gemmatimonadota bacterium. GTDB lineage: Bacteria > Gemmatimonadota > Gemmatimonadetes > Gemmatimonadales > Gemmatimonadaceae > UBA4720. The sequence goes on along the minus strand of JANMTG010000099.1, from coordinate 11,761 downwards.
CCGGATAGAGAGCGGACGTCCGCAATGGGGCATCGACATGGACGACTCGACACTTCCGCAGGAAGCCAACTTCGACGAGCTCGGCGCCATCTCTTATACCAAAGGTTGTTACATAGGGCAGGAAACCGTGGCGCGCGTGCATTTTCGCGGACACGTCAATCGTTTCCTCCGCCGCCTGCGTTTTGTCACGCGTCCTGCTCCCCCTCGCGGGGCGGAATTGATGGACGAAACCGGAAAGGCGATCGGCGACGTTCGGAGCGTGGCGTTATCTCCGCGCTACGGTGGTGTCGGGCTGGGAATGGTCAGGCGCGAAATTCCACCGGGAACGACGCTGCAGGCAAAGTGGGATGGAGGCGAATGCAGCGTGCAGATAGTGCAAAACGAAAAGGGCGCCACTGTGTAGTGGCGCCCTAGTTCGGTTGTGAGCGCAGGGCGGCTGTTACCTTCGTGCTCTCGCGATGCTGTCTTTCATCAGGCTGTCGTGCATCATGCCGGTGTCCATCATTGCCGGGGCCGGGGCCATGGCGGGGGCGGACGTGTCAACGGTCGCGGCGTCATCCTTCTTGGCGGTGCATGCGGCAAGTACGAGGACTGCGGCGACGAGGGCCAGGCGCTTCATTTACAAATCTCCTTGATAGTGCAAGTGGATAAATCGCCGGTCCGTGCACGGTCGTCGTGCTCGTTTTTGGCGCGCGCGAAAATTTACCTCTTCTGATACCACTGTCAAGGGTACAACGCGTCTGGTAGCCCTCGCACACGCGGACTAGATTCCATCGCGCAGTCCTTTGCCCCGGAGAACCCCGTTGTCGCTCCATCCTGAGACGTTAGGCGGTCTGAAGCGCTCTACGTACGCCGCCCCAGAAACGAGGCTGAGATCCGTCAAGGATGAGCTTAGGAGGAACCTCCTCACCCGCCTTGCGACCCGCAAACCCATCTTCAGCGGCGTCGTCGGCTATGAAGACACGGTCATGCCGCAGATCGTGAATGCGCTTCTCAGCCGGCATAACTTCATTCTCCTCGGTCTGAGAGGACAGGCGAAGTCGAGAATTCTCCGCGCGCTGACGACACTTCTCGATCCCGCCCTCCCGATCATCGCCGGCAGCGAAGTCAACAACAATCCGTTCGCTCCGATCTCCAAGTACGGGCGGAATCTCATTCAGGAAGCCGGTGACGACACTCCCATCGCCTGGCTCGATCCGGATCAACGCTACATCGAGAAGCTGGCCACGCCCGATGTCACCGTTGCCGACATCATCGGCGACCTCGACCCGATCAAGGCCGCGCGCGGCGGACACATCCTCGGTGACGAGCTCACGATTCACTACGGGATGCTGCCGCGTGCCAATCGCGGAATCTTCGCGCTGAACGAGCTGCCCGATCTCGCCGGCAAGGTGCAGGTGAGCTTGTTCAACATCATGCAGGAGGGGGATGTCCAGATCAAGGGATATCCGGTGAGGCTTCCGCTCGATGTGATGCTCTGCTTCACGGCCAACCCGGAAGACTACACGGCGCGCGGGAAGATCATCACTCCGCTCAAGGACCGCATTGGCAGCGAAGTGACCACGCACTACCCGGAATCGGTGGACATTGGCATCGCCATCACCAGCCAGGAAGCGTGGACCTCGCGCGGGGCCGGACACGTGCGCGTCCCGGACTTCATCGCCGAAGTGATAGAGCGAGTGGCGTTCGAGGCGAGGGTGGACAAGCGGATCGACAAGAGATCCGGCGTGTCGCAGCGGATGCCCATCAGTGTCCTCGAGAACGTGGTCTCGAACGCCGAGCGGCGCGCCATCCAGACGGGCGAGCGGGACATTGTTCCGCGCATCGCCGACATCTACGCCGCACTGCCCGCCATCACCGGAAAAATCGAGCTCGAGTACGAGGGCGAGCTGGTCGGGGGACACACCATCGCGCGCGATCTGATTCGCCGAGCAGCCGATGCGACGTATCAGGACCGCGCCGGGGGAATCAACACCGACGAGATCATCATGTGGTTCGATGTCGGCGGCGCGCTGCAGGTGACGGACGATGTCTCCGTCGAGACGGTGGTAGAGGGATTCGGTGCCGTGCCGGGCCTGATGCAGACCGTGAGCAGCGCCGGCCTCGCGCTGATGGACGACCTGCCCGTCGTCGCAGCGGGGTGCGAGCTGGTGCTCGAGTCACTGGTCGCGCGCAAAAAGATCACACGCTCCGATGCCGGGCAGTACGGCCGGGCGGTCGAGGACAAGCGCCGCCGGCCATACCAGGACTGAGACGGTGCTGATTCTGACCGTCATTTATCAGGACTGACACGTGGCCATTCTGACCGTCTCGCGGCTCTACGGGTCGGGCGGATCAGAGGTCGCCGCGGTCGTAGCGAAGAAGCTGGGCTGGTCGCTGCTCGACAACGAGGTCGTTGACGCCGTCGCCGCGCGCCTGGGTCTGAGCGCAGCCGAGGTCCAGGCCCGCGAGGAGCGCGTGCCCTCGCTGGTCGAGCGCCTCGCGTCGGCGATGACGATGGGCTCGCAGGAGTGGATGACTCCGGCCGCTGCCGCGAAGAGACCGACGGACGAGCAGCTCCTCGACGTGACGCGACACATCATCCAGGAAGCGATAGCGCGGGGCCCGGTCGTCGTCGTCGGCCGCGGCGCGCCGGCGATGCTGGCGGAACGAGCCGATGCGCTCCACGTGTTCTGTTACGCGCCCCGAAAAGCGTTGATCGCGCGGACGATGAAGCGCGACCGCCTGACTGCGGATGAAGCGGCGAAGCTCGTCGATGACACCAACGGGGAGCGGGAGCAGTGGGTGCGGCTCCACTGGGAGCGGGACTGGCGGGCGCACGAAAATTACGATCTCAGCGTCAATACGGAGCGGCTGGGCATCGAGGGCGCAGCCGAGCTCATTCATAACGCGGCACAAAGCAGATTCGGGATGTTGAAAGCAACAGCGAACTGAACGAGTTGTGAGCTGTCAGTACCGTCTCACTTCGGATTCGTCGCCCAGATCGTGCTGTCGGTGATGAAGCCGCGATCCTCGATCTCCAGCATGCCCACGATCAGCTTCCCGATGTCGGTCGCCTGAAGCTTCGTCGGGTTCTCCGCCTTGACATGCGACGACTCCTCGGCGCCGAAACTGGTCTGAACCTCGCTTGGATGCACCTGCATGACGCGGATATCGTGCTGCCTCAGCTCCGCCCTCCAGCACTCGGTCATTGCGCCGACGGCGAACTTGCTGGAGCAGTAGGCGGTTCCGTTCGCGAACCCGCGCTGTCCCGCGGTCGATGAGATGTTGACGATATTCCCGTAACTGCGCCCAACGAAGTGGCGCGCAGACTCGCGCGCGCAGAGCATGACCCCGAGGACGTTGGTCTGCCACACCCGGAGCAGCTCTTCGCTCGTGAGCTCGACCAGCGCGCCGAACGCTCCGAACCCGGCGTTGTTGATGAGGACGTTGTAATCCTCGAATTCCTCGATCACCTGCCGTACCATGCGGGCCACGTCGTCCTCTCGACTGACGTCTGCGACGATCGGCACCGCTCCGAGCTGTTTTGCCGCGTCGTTCAGCGGGCCTTCGTGCCTGGCGCAGATCGCCACGCGCGCGCCGCGCTCGCGCAGCAGACGCGCCGTCTCGAAGCCGATCCCGCAGCTTCCACCGGTAACGAGAACCGCCGCCTTTTTCAAATCCACTGTTTCTCCCCCTTCCGCTGTTTTATCGCCTCGCGTACCAGTGCGGCGAACGCCGTGACATCAGATTCCGTCGTATCGAACGATGTGATCAACCTCGCCTCGGATGCCGGCTCGTTCCAGATGTGGAAGTAATAGCTCTCCTGGAGAGAACCTACGATCTCCTGCGGGATAGTGGCGAAGACCGCGTTCGCCTCCACGGCCTGTGTGAGCTTGACGCCGGGAATAACCTCGAGCTGTTCGCCGAGCAGCTTCGCCATCCGGTTCGCGTGCGTCGCGTTCCTCTTCCACAGGTCGTTGGTGAAGAGCGCGGAGAATTGCGCGGCGATAAAGCGCATCTTCGACGCGAGCTGCATGCCTTGCATGCGGCGGAACTCGAAATCGTCGGCCAGGCGCTCATTGAAGAAGACGACGGCTTCACCCGCGATCAGCCCGTTCTTCGTCCCGCCGAGCGAGAGCGCATCCACTCCAGCATCCTTCGTAATCGCGTGTAGTGGAACGCCGAGCCCAGCGGCGGCGTTGAAGAGGCGCGCTCCGTCCATGTGGAGCAGCAAGCCGCTGGTGTGGGCGAAATCGGCGATAGCCCTGATCTCGCGAGCGGTGTAGACGGTTCCGCATTCCGTCGCCTGGGTGATGGAAATGGCCCGCGGCTGGACGTGGTGTTCGTCGCCAAGGTGGTGCAGATGCGCCTCGATGCCCGGCACAGTGATCTTTCCGTGCGGTGCTGGTATGGGGAGCAACTTGCACCCGATCTGCTTTTCCGCCGCGCCGCATTCGGATGTATGCACGTGCGCGGTGTCGGCGCAGATCACCGCTTGGTGCGCGCGCACCATGCTCTGGAGACAGAGTACGTTGGCGGCGGTTCCGCTGAAGACAAAAAAGACCTCGGCGTCGCCGACTTCGGCGCAGATACGGGCTATCGCTTCGCGAGTATAGGGATCGCGCCCGTAGGAAGAGAGGTGCCCGCCGTTGACGGCCGCCAGTGCTGCGAGCACCTCAGGGTGCGCTCCCGCCCAGTTGTCGCTCGCAAAATCACGCGAGTTCTTCGCTCTGCCCGCCATCGGTGCTACGATAACCACGCGCATCCCATAGCTGCAAGCTGAAAGGCACCCGCTTCGTCCTGGATCACTGTCTGGGTCGGTGAGGGTGTCCTCTTCGGCGGCGACGCTAGCTCGGGCGGAGCCGAACTACGCGAGCGCCAGCGCCGCTGGCACTCGCCCGTCTCCTGGTCGCTCGCTGAACGCCGCCTGCGAGGACACCCTCACCTCCCGTACAGTCTCTGAACGGCGATGCGTTCGCTCGCGGCACAAGGGCGCGCGCCCCCACGGTGGGCGGTCAGACTCGTTCTGCCCCGCGCGGGCAATTACGGCGGCTTGAAGTCTCCGCGAGAGAGGCGCCACGTGGATGCTCGCCGGAACGCTGCACCAGAAGGGGAGTCGGGATGGGGTCTGCGCAGGCGGCGTCTCGCGTAGCAAGAGACTCGCGCAGTTAGCCCGCGAAGCGGGCAGCGAGGCTCGATGCGTGTAAGCGAGCAGCCGCCGAAGCAGAGCCCCATCCCGACGCACCGTCAGAGGCGCAGAGAGCCCGAGCACCCCGAGGCGGCCGATCAGTGGAAGCTGCGAGCGGCGTGAGTGAGACGCGCGACCGGAAGCTCGCTGAACCGCTTGCCGACGACGTTCCGCACGTCGCCGTCGCGCTCGAACTTTCCGTGGACCATCACGAACGTCGAGAACTTCACGACGTCCGAGTACTCCTCGACCAGCTTCTTGGAGACGATCACGTTGATGAAGCCGAATTCGTCCTCCATCAGCAGGAAGACGGTTCCCTTGGCGCTTTGCGGCTGCTGGCGAATTGTGACGAGACCGGCGGTGACGATCTGTTCGCCGCCCCTGAGCCGCATCAAGTCCCTCGAGTCGAGCGCGCCAGCCACGCGCAGCTTCTCGCGCATGTGCTCCATCGGATGCCCGTTGACGCTCACTCCCACCGAGAAGTAGTCGAGGAAAATCAGCTCATCGCGCGTGAGAGGGCGCGGGCTGTAGGCAGTCTCGCGCGCCGGAGCGAGCGGAAGCGTGTCTCCCACCGCGCGTATCGCGACCCAGGCGGCGCGACGGCGATCGGGCTCCCAGATCCCGAACGCGCCCGCGCGCGCGAGATGGAGCGCGTCGGCTCTCATGAGCGAGGCCCGGCGCACCACATCTTCGATCGACGTGAAGCGATCATCCGACGGGAACCGTGAGCTCGACGCGATTTGCCCGTCTGAACCACGCGCCGCCTTCAGCGCCTCGAGAGTCTTCTCGCCCAGCCCACGAATATGGCGCCACCCGATGCGGAGCGAGGGCTTCTCCGGATTCTCCGTCGGCGCCACGGTACACTCCCAGTCTCCATCTCCCATGCACGGCGGCAGCACTTTCAGTCCGTGACGTCTCGCATCGTGGACCAAGGTCGACGGCGGGTAGAATCCCATCGGCCATGAGTTGAGCAACCCCGCGTAGAACTCGGCCGGATAATGCGCCTTGAGGTACCCGGTCGCATACGCAATTAGGGCGAAGCTCCACGCATGGGACTCGGGGAACCCATAGTTGGCGAAGCTTTTCAGGTCCTCAGCGATCTGCGCCGCGACGGATTCGTCCACCCCCCTCTCGACCATGCGCGATCTCAGCTGCTCGAGCACGCGATGCAATCGCTCGACTTTCCGAATGTGGCCCATCGTCCGCCGCAGCTCGTCGGCCTGCGCCGCCGAGTAGCCGCCAAGCTTCATGGCGATCGCCATCGCCTGCTCCTGGAAGATGGGAATGCCTTGAGTCCTCTTCAGGATTGGCTCGAGATCGGGGTGCGCGTACCGCACTGGCTCGAGCCCGCGACGGCGAGCGGTGTAGGGATGGACGAACCGCGCCTGGATCGGGCCCGGGCGGATGAGCGCCACTTGCACGACGATGTCGTACAGCCTGTCCGGCTTCGTGTGCAGCACCGACGCGATCTGCGCGCGGCTCTCGATCTGGAACGTGCCGATTGTCTCGCCGCTGGCGATGAGATCGTCGGTCGCGGGATCGTCGGGCGGCAGCTTGTACATCTCCGGACGCGTTCCGGTGCGGACCTCGATCATGTCGAAGGCGCGCCTCACCAGCGAGAGTGCGCCGAGCCCGAGGAAATCGAACTTCGGCACGCCCACCGCATCGAGATCGTCCTTGTCGAACTGCAGAATCGTCCGGCCCATCGTCGTGTGCTCGACGGGCATGTAGTCTCCGATGGGCGACGACGACAGTACGAACCCCCCGACATGAGTCGAGCGCAGCCGCGGCACTCCCTCGAACGCCGCCATCGCGGCGAGAAACGCCTTGCCGCGGGGATTGTCCAGGTCGAGTCCGAACTTGGGCGCCAGCGTCTCTTTCACATACACGGCCCCCTCGGCGGGATCGCTCCAGTGAATCCTCTTGGAGAGATTCGTCGCCATCTCCACCGGATACCCGAACGCGCGCATCGAATCGCGAAGCGCGTTGGGGCCGCGGTACATCTGGACGATGCAGGTGATCGCCGCCTTCGCCCGATTGTACTTGTCGTACACGTAATCGAGCACTTCCTCACGCCGGTCGTGCTCGATGTCGACGTCGATGTCGGGGGCTTCGGTCTGACCATCGACTCGGATCTCGGAGAGGAAGCGCTCGAACAGGAGTCCGTGGCGGACGGGATCTACCGCGGTGATCGAGAGGCAGTACGCCACCGCCGAATTCGCGGCGCTCCCTCGTCCCTGGCAGAGAATTCCCTTAGCTCTGGCGAAGCGCACCGCGTCCCACATCACGAGAAAAAATCCCGCGAAGCCAAGCTTGCCGATGACACGCAGCTCGTGCTCCAGCTGCGCGTTTTCTTTTTCTCCGATCTCGCCCCAGCGCTCACGCGCGCCCTCGAATACTTCTTCCCGCAGAAAGGAATCGTCGGTGTACCCCTCCCCTCGCGGAACCGGAAAATCGGGAAGAGGCGGCCTCACCCACTCCAGACTGAAATCACACTCGGCGGCGATCCGCTCGCTCTCCGCTAGTCCGGTCTCGCGCCCCTTCCACCGCTCGGCCATCTCCTTAGGCGAGTTGAGCCGCCATTCGCCATTCGGGTGGAGAAGTCCGCGCGCCAGTACCTCGTCGATCGTCGTGTCGTATCTGAGAGCGGTGAGCACGTCGTGGACGAGACGGCTCTCGTTGTCCACGTACCGCGGCTCGTGACAAATCACCCATGGTACGTGCTGCCGCTCGGCAAGCTCGATCAGAGCGGCGGCGAGCGCCGCTTCCGAGCCGCTGGTGTGGTGAAGCTGTACCTCCACCGCCAATCTCTCCCCGAATGCATCGCGCCACAGAGAGAGCGTGCGCTCGGCCGCCCTGTAATCACCCGAGCGCAGGCTCGATGCTATCGGTCCGGATGCCGGACCGGTGAGCGCCTGTAATCCCTCGCTCCGCTCCGCTACTTCAAGCCACGAGATGCGCGGGCGTCCGCGCGTCTTCTTTCCATCGCCCTTTTTCCAGATCGAGAGATCTCCCACCCGCGATCTGGTGACGAGGGCGGCGAGATTCTGATATCCCTGTCTGGTTCGCGCAATGAAAGCGGCCGGATGTCCATCGACGTTGAGCTCGGCGCCCACTATCGGCCGCACATTCTGTCGCCGGGCCTCGAGTCCGAACCGCACAATACCGCCCAGGTCGGCGGTATCGGTGATGCCGATGGCACTGTACCCGAGCGCCGCCGCGCGGGTGACGAGCGACTCCGGAGATGTCCCTCCATCGCCGAAAGAGAACGCGGTATGGGCTCTCAGCTCGACATATCCCATGCTCCAGACTATACCGAACATATCCCGAAAGCAAGGGAGTAGCGGTGTGCTCATGCGAAGGTGCTGCTTCGCAATGCCCTTCGAGTGACTAAAATTCATCGCTCACCAGGCACCTCCCCAATTTCATAAATGGCAACGACGCTTTCCCGATCCGGCCCGAACGGATACCAGCCCTCGTACATTCCCGCCGCGATCGCGGGCGGGTTGGTGTTTTTGCTCTATCTCGTTACTCTCGCGCCGTCAGTGGCGATGTGGGATACGGGCGAATACATGGCGGCGGTGAAGGTACTCGGCCTCCCTCACCCGCCGGGAAATCCGTTCTTCATGCTGCTGGGGAAAGCGTTCGCTACGCTCCCCAACCCCGTCTCATTCGCCGCGCGCATCAACATCCTCGCGGCGCTGGCGAGCGCTGGCGCGGCCGGGTTCTGGTTCCTCGTCACTGAGCGTGTGGTCTCGCGTTGGATCGCCGAGCGTTGGCAGCGGCTCACCATCGCGGGCCTCGCGGCTTTGATCGGAGCCACTGCGTTCACCGTCTGGAATCAGTCGGTGGTGAACGAGAAGGTGTATACCGTCTCGCTCCTTTTCTTTGCCATCGTGTCGTGGCTCATTCTCCGGTGGATCGATGATCCGGATTCCCCGCGGGCCGACCGCATCCTGATCCTGGTGGCATTTCTGCTCGGCCTCGGGTACTCCAATCACCCGGCGGGTTTTCTTCCCCTTCCCGCGGCCGGCGTCGCGATTCTCGCGGTTCGCTGGCGCACGATCCTGCGTTGGAAGCTGTTGCTCGCCGCGTTCGGGGCGTTGTTGCTGGGTTTCACTCCCTTCATCTATGAGCCGGTGCGCGCCGCGCACTTCCCAGCCATCAACGAAGGCGCGCCGACTGCCTGCACTACCGAGCTGAACGCCGATTGCACATTCGATCCGCTCACCTACAGGCGTCTGAAGGACAACATCAACCGCACGCAATACGGTGAGAAAGTCGAGCGTCACGCCCCGTACTCGGCGCAGGTCGGGATGTGGTGGCTGTACTTCAAGTGGCAGTGGCTACGCGATTCGCACGAGACCGCGCAGGCGTCCCAGTTCATACTTGCCGTCCTCTTCCTCACCCTCGGATTGCTCGGAGGCTACGTCCACTGGACGCGGGACCGAAGGACGTTCTGGTATTTCGGCCCCCTCATGTTCACCATGACCCTGGCGCTGATCTACTACCTCAACTTCAAGTACGGGTGGTCGCAGTCACCGGGGCTGGATGTACCGCGGGAAGTTCGCGATCGAGACTACTTCTACATCTGGAGCTTCTCGGCGTGGGGTGTGTGGGCGTCCATCGGACTCGGATTTCTGTGGGAGCAGCTGGCCTACCTCGTGGGCGGTGATGAGCGCGCGGAAGCGACGCCGGCCCCGCGCAAGCAGAACGCGGTCGTGAGTGGTCCATCGCGAAGAGGCTTCATCCTCGCCGCGCCAATGCTCCTCATCGCGCTCATTCCGCTGTTTGCCAACTGGAAGTTCGCGTCGCGCGCGAACCATCACTTCACCGGACAGTGGGCGCGCGACTATCTCAATTCCGTCGAGCCATATGCGATAGTCATCACCAACGGCGACAACGACACCTTCCCGCTCTGGTACGCTCAGGAAGTCGAAAGCGTGCGCCGGGACGTCACCGTCGCCGTGAGCACGTACCTCGATACCGACTGGTTCGTTCGTCAGATGATCCGCCGTCCGATCGAGGATTACGACGCGGCCAGGGGGCCGGCGATGTTTCGCGGGAAGGAGTGGAAGAAGCCGAGCGGGCCGCCGTTCAAGATGACGTTCGCCGAAGCGGATGCGGTTCCGGAATACATCCAGCTCACGGAGCCGCAACTGTTCCGTCAGGGGAACATCTCGCTCACGATTCCGCCGGGCTATCTGGTGCGCGACCAGCTGCTGCTGCTGCGACTGATCAAGGACGCGCTCCCGGAGCGTCCGATTTATCTCTCGACCGGGGGTGGACAGGGATTGGGACTCGAGCCCTATCTCCTCTCGCAGGGCTTCGTGCAGAAGATCGTGGACGCACCGATCGTGGAGTCACCTTCCATTCCTCGCATTTCCGGACTGTACGTCGATGTGGATCGCACGCGCGCTCTCTGGAACGACGTGTATCGCGCTCCGGAGGCATTGATCGCGGAAGGCGACTGGATTGACCGTCCGTCGTTTGGAATCGCCTACACCTACGCATTCACCGGCGCCATTCTCGCCGAAGCACTCTCGCGTCAGGGCGACGAGAAAGGGGCGACGACGATCATGGATCGGGTCAAGAGGATCGTGAAGGCAGCAAGGATCGAAGGATTTCCGGGAGCGTAGTTGACAGTTGTCCGCGCCTACTGACAACCACTGACACACTGACAGCTCAAGACTGTCCACTCACTACTTGGATCCCCTGTAAGTTCGACGGTGGCCAGTTCTTCAGTCCCACCAGCCATGCAGATACCAGACATCCTGCCGAGCGTCACGATACAACCACACCATCAGCCCGTCATCGGTAACGCACCGGAAATATTCTCTCGCGTAGGGCTCGCTCCACCGTCCTCCCGACACGCGGTCAGGTCCGGCCGCGGAGATGATCTCCATCCATTCCCCCCCTTTGTCGCGATACTGGGTGGGCAGCTCGTGGTCGCGCCGGCGCTTCGTCTTCACTGACACCCGACGCGGCTCGGGAAGAAATTGCAGCGTCAGGCGCGGAGTGGCCGTCGCCTTCACCGCGCGCTCGCGGAGCTGGATGCGCGCCGATGCCTGCGCCGGCTCCTGACTGATCCACTCGGTGCGCCGGTCAATGAGCGGATGCTGGCTGTTACGGGGAGTAACGACGATCGCGCCCTGGTCGTCGAGCAGTTGCGCGATCGTCTCCTCGGCGGCGCGCGAGGTGGCGAACCCACGGTCGAAGATGTCACCCTGCCGCTCCACTTCACCGGTGACCGCCTCCACGCGAATGGTGATGCCGACCACTCCATCGGGGAGTGTGATCCTTTCCAGGTGCGAACGTATCAATCGCATCCACGCCCGGTGGCTCGACGTCGATCGCGCCGGCCGCACCAGGTGCTCGAAGGTCTCGCGATTGGCGAGAGAGAAGATCATCGTCATCTCGCGCGCGCACTGCCCGCGCGACCTGAGCTCAGTCGAGATGTTTCCGACGAGCGCGTTGATGATGAAGACCAGCCTCTCCGGATCCTTGAGGGTGTACTCGACCCAGTCGAGGGATGCGAGCGGCAGCGCGCGCGGAATGCTGGTGAAGATCCGCCGCGAATCGTCGGCACGC
>JANMTG010000096.1:0-3332 GCA_031390205.1 Gemmatimonadota bacterium | reverse complement strand
ATCGACTCGATCAGGCTGTCAAACTCGCGTCGCAACTGCCTCGGATCGCAGGCGCAGTCGTGTATGCGGTGGATGCGAACGCGTACTTTGCCCGGCCCGGGCCGCGGGTGGCGGAAGGGGTCGAGTTACTCGCGCATCTGTTTCACCCGGGTCTCGTCGAATGGCCGCACGCCCTTCAATCATGGGAGCGGATATACCAGGATCCAGCCGGCTGAAATTTGCGCCCAATGCCCGTGACCGAAGGGTAGAGATTGCCGCAACGGCTCAGGGTCACCTACTCTGAGCCGTTGTTGTGCTCCTGGCGGTAGTGATCAGAGCGACGGCGCAGATAACGATTGCCGCAGCAATACCTGTGCGTAAAGAGAGCGCTTCGCCGGCGATTGCCCAGCCCAATATCACGGCGACGATCGGATTCACGTACGCGTAGGTCCCCAGCCGGGCCGGCGAAACCTTGTCGAGCAGCCAGATGTACGACGTGAACCCGATCAGCGACCCGAAGGTGATGAGATAGATCCATCCGACGTACGAAGTCGCGGATACCGCGCGAACATCGAAGTCGGTCAGCTCGCCCGTGAATACACCGGCAAGAAATAGCAGCAGCCCTCCGCCCAGCATCTCCATTCCCGTCGTCAGCAACCCCGACTCAGGCAGCTTCGCGTCACGCGACCAGAAGGATCCGATTGCCCATGAAAGCGAACCGAACATCAGCACGAGAGCGCCAGCGAGCGGAACATCACCTTCTCCACTCAGGTTGCCCGGCCCAACGAGAACGATGATCCCAATGAATCCAAGAACGATCCCGACCAGAACCGCCACACTGGGTCGTCTCCTCGGCGGCCTCGCCCATTCGATGATCACCAGCCAGAAGGGAAGAATCGAAACGAGCAGCGCCGTGAGACCCGAGGGCACCGATTGCTCGGCCCATACGACAGCGCCGTTGCCGCCGAGAATCAGGAACGCGCCGGCGATCGCGGCGTTGCGCCAGTGAAGACGCGTCGGCCGTTCGGCTCCTCTCGACCGCGCCCAGACGTACAACATCATGCCCGAGATGAGAAAGCGGGTGCCACCCATCACGAATGGCGGAATCGTCTCGATCGCGTATCTGATCGCCAGATAGGTCGAGCCCCAGACGATGTAGATGGAAGCGAATGCAGCGATGATCTGCCCGCGCGTGGCGCGGGCACGTCCGTCGTTCAATTGAAGTGAGTTTCGAGTAGAGGAGGAACAGCCGCGGCAGAAATCTAATCCGACCGGTCAGCCAGCCCGAGAATCAATCAAATGATTTCTGCTGCCGATCCCGCTTCTTGCTCGCCTGCCGCTTCTTCCCCTCGAGCCGAGCCTCTTTGGAAGCTTTCGTCGGCTTGGTCGGCCTTCGCTTTCGTGGAACTATCAATGCGCGTCTCACCAGCTCCGCGAGACGCTCCTCGGCCAGATCCCGGTTGCGGCGTTGGCTGCGCATATCGCTCGCCACCACCCGGATGCTCCCTTCCGTAGTCAGCTTGGAGCTCAGCTTCGCGAGTAGCCGGGACCTTTCTTGCTCCGAGACTGCTCGTGACGATGGGATGTTCCAGAAGATCTCGACGCGGGAGGAGGTCTTGTTGACGTGCTGCCCGCCTGCGCCCGACGACCGGGAAACGCGCACGTCCAGCTCGCTGCGCGGAATGGCCACCGACTCGTTCACCGCGAGAGAGTCCAAGGTCGGCGGTGACGGGCTCATTCGATCAGCGCCAGCGGAACAGCTTGAGTGCCGCGAAAAAGGTGACGACCCCCCAGACCATGATGATCAGTAACTGGGGGGATACCGCGGCCAGCGAGGCGCCTTCGAGCATGTTGGCGCGGAGCGCATCGTTCACCGCCGTGAGCGGGAGTAGGCGAATGAACGGCTGCACGGCTTCGGGGAAGTTCGACGACGAAAAGAAAACGCCCGAAAAGACCCACATCGGAAGCATGATGAAGTTCATGATTCCAGATGCTGCCTCGACAGTCCTCGCCCGCGAGGCGGCGAGAAGTCCCAAACCACCGAACGACACGGCGCCGAGCACGGCAATGAGCAGCAGAACAGCGAGTGATCCGCGGAGAGGAACGCCGAACGCCAGGTGCCCGAACCCCAGAAGCGTCACCACCTCGATGATGAGGAAAAACATCCGCGAAGCAAGGAAGGAGAGTAGGTACTGAACCCGCGACATTGGAGTCGCCATCAGTCTCTTCAACAACTTCTTGCTGCGCGCCGTGACGATCGCGAACCCCAGTGACCAGATACTGCTCCCCATCAGGTTCATGCCGAGGAGTCCGGGCAGCAGAAAGTCGATGTAACGGGAGCCGGTCTCAGTCACGTAGGTGTCGCTCGCATGGACGAGATCGACTCTGCCCGCCCCCGATTGGATGGCGCGGTCGACTACCACGCGCGCGTTGACCGCTTCGCTCCGTCCGCGATCGAAGACGTATCGGACGCTGTCGCGGCTGGAACCCGGGATCACCAGCAACGCGATCTTCCCCGTGCGGAGTGCGAGCGCTCCGGCACTGTCGTCCAGGCTCCTGGTGATCAACGTCGAATCTCTCTTAATGGCGGCAAGTACACTCGTATCGGCGCCTGGCCTCTCGACCACACCGATCTGCATCTGCTCCGCTCCCCGCTGGCGAAACGCGATGCCGAGTCCCGCCGCGAGCAGAATCGGGAACACGAAAGTCCAGAACACAGCCTCGGGCTCGCGAATGAATTCGCGGAATCGTACCAGCGTGAGCTGGACCATCGGATGGCCCTTGAAGCCACGCGAAGCGCGCGAGAGCCTCGCCGGATGGCTGTCGCGGAGGGCCTGACCGAGCGCCGCCGCGTCACTCATCGCGCAAAGTCCTACCTGTCAGCGACACGAACACATCTTCGAGAGTAGCGTGAGTCTTTCGGGGCTCAGGCGGCGGGAGGTGCGAGAAGTCCACCGATTCAATGAGCTCGAGGGGTGATCCCATGGCTATCACCCGCCCGTGATCCACGATCGCGACACGGTCGCACAGGCGCTCCGCCTCCTCCATGTAGTGCGTGGTTAGAACGATTGTCTTCCCAGCGGCACGGAACTCGGAGATCAGGTCCCAGAGTTGTCGGCGCGACTGCGGGTCGAGCCCGGTCGTCGGCTCGTCGAGGAACAAGAGCTCGGGATCTCCTACCAGTGCGCAGGCGACAGCGAGCCGCTGCTTCTGTCCGCCGGAAAGCACACCCACCCGGGTGCCCGAGTCGGAAGCTAAAAGTCCCTCGCAGATTTCGATCGTGGTCGTCTTGCCGGCACCATTGGGACCAAGCAGACCGAAGCACTCGCCGGTGCGGACCTCGAGGTCCAGAC
>JANMTG010000094.1:0-1878 GCA_031390205.1 Gemmatimonadota bacterium | reverse complement strand
GAGGGCCTCGCCGAACCAGATGAGCAGCAGCAAAGCGCCTTTGAGGACGAACTGATCTCCATGGCGCGAACGCGAAAGTCTGTACAGAAATCGCTCCACCGCGTATCGCGTCAGAACGAGATTCGGATCAATTCCGATCTCTTTCGCGTGCTGCGCGAGCCGCACCTGCACCGACCGTGCAAGTCCGTCGCGAGCGGTGCTCATGCAACCAGCAGTTCGAGGTAAGGACGCATCACACGCTGAACTCGGCAAATTGTTGCGTAGCGGTCCAACTCGTCCATGGTGAACCGACGCGCCCGCCAAGCATCACGAAGCGCTTCCAATGCAACGTCGAGACCGATCTTGTTGCGATACTTGAAACAGTCGGCCACGGTCTTCGCTACGTTGTAGACGCGCACGGGTCGCCCTTCGACGAGGCGCGTCTCGATCCCCTCTGTAAGCGCGAGGCCTGAATAACGCATGATGCGCAGCGGGGGATATTTCAGCACCGGACGCTTTGCTCGTCGGTGAATCGCAATCCAGATTTCGAACGGGAGCTGGGTTCCAATTTCGTGAAAGCTGAGAGCCGATAGCAAGCAAACAACACCTTTCGGCACGGCGGTACATGCGATTGCCAGACCGTGATGCTCTGAAACCGCATGGTCAGGCCGTCGATAAAGACCCCTCGCAACGCGCTCCAGCTCGCCGGAACCTACCAGTCGGCTCAATACTTGCCGGTGGATACCCTCTTGCGCCAAGTCGCGAGTGGTGACCCCGCGCTTCCGACTGGCGAGCTTGATGATTCTTTCGCGGGGCGCAGAATATGCCATGTGGCGAATAGTAGTCTTTTACAGATATCTGTCAACCTTTTGCCACGTCCTCATTGGTCCGTGGGCGGGCGTACCGGTCCTAGATCCACCCCGACTATTCCGCCCATTCCTCTCCCAAAAGGGGAGGGAGGGAATCACTTCCTCGCGGGCGCGTCCTCGATCACATCCGCGCCCTTGGGCGGCGCGAAGGTGAAACTGTCCGCCGCGACCAGCGCGTTCGCCTTCAGCTCGGTGAATCGCAGCAGCGTGCGCCCGCCCAGGCTGTCCTGCAGCTCCATCGCCGCGAGCGTTCGGCCCTTCAGGCCCAGGCGAACGCGCTCGAAGCCGGTATCGGAGGCCTTCGGCGTCGCCTCGACCCAGTTGAGGCCGTCGGCCGCGCCGCCGTCGCGCAGCGTGAAGAGTGCCGTGATGTCGTCCTTGCCGGCGAGCAGCGCCGCGGGCGTGGACGAGATCGCGCGGTCCATGCGCTTGACCGTGACCTGGTTCAAGTCGGGGTCGTGGATCCAGAGCTTCGCGCCATCGCCCACCAGCACCTGCTTGTGCGGCTTGTCGTAGGTCCAGCGGAACTTGCCGGGGCGCGCGAAGGCGAAGGTGCCCGCGGCGCGCTCGATCACCTTGCCGGCGCGGTCGAAGACCTGCTGGTCGAAATTGGCGGTGGCGGTCTTGGTCGCGGTGTTGAAGGCGAGGAAGTCGTCGAGGCTGGAGGCGTGCGCCGCAAGCGAAAGGAGGAAGAGGAGGAGGAATCTCATGGGACCTGGATTCCCGCCTGCGCGGGAATGACGGAAGTGGCGAGAATGACGGAAGTGGCGGGAATGACGAGCTACTTCGACGGCTGGATGATCTCGCGATTCCCGTTCGACGCCATCGTCGTGACCAGGCCCGCCTTCTCCATGTCTTCGATCAGCCGCGCCGCCCGGTTGTAGCCGATGCGCAGGTGGCGCTGCACGAGGGAGATGGAGGCGCGCTTGTTCTGCAACACGATCTGCACGGCCTGGTCGTAGAGGGGATCGGCTTCTCCTCCTGAGACACCGCCCTCGCCGTTGGTTCCCCCGGCGTCGAGCTCGGGCTC
>JANMTG010000084.1:0-64637 GCA_031390205.1 Gemmatimonadota bacterium | reverse complement strand
GATGCGACGCTGGAATCGGCGGCAAAGTTGTCGGAGCGCTACATCACCGACAGATTTCTCCCCGACAAGGCTATCGACGTGATCGACGAGGCCGGCGCCCGCGCGCGTCTCGCAACGCAGTCCCCCCCGCCGGCGGTTGCAGAGCTGAAGGCGCAGCTCGACGCCGTCAACGTCGACAAGGAAGCAGCGGTCCGCGATCAGAACTTCGAGCGCGCGGCGTCACTGCGCGACCGTGAGCGCGAGCTGCAAGGCGACATCCGCCGCAAGCAGGAAGAGTGGGAGAAGTACCGCCAGTCGCATCGCCCGGTGCTGGGCGAGGAAGAAGTCTCGTTCATCGTGAGCCGGTGGACGGGCATTCCGGTGATGCGCCTCCAGGAAGCGGAGACGGCGAGATTGCTGCGCATGGAAAAGGAGCTGCACGTCTCTGTCGTGGCGCAGGAGGAGGCGATCGAGGCGCTCTCGCGCTCGATCCGCCGCAGCCGTGCCGGCCTCAAGGACCCCAACCGCCCAATCGGATCGTTCATCTTTTCGGGCCCCACCGGCGTCGGCAAGACCGAGGTTGCGCGCGCTCTCGCCAAGTTCCTGTTCGCTGATCCGTCCGCCCTCATTCGCGTCGACATGAGCGAGTACATGGAAAAATTCTCGGTGTCACGCCTGATCGGCGCGCCTCCGGGCTACGTCGGTTACGAGGACTCGGGGACTCTTACAAAAGCCGTCCGCCGGAAGCCCTACAGCGTCGTACTCCTCGATGAGATCGAGAAGGCGCACCCGGATGTATTCAACATTCTGCTCCAGGTTCTCGACGAGGGTCACCTCACCGACAACTACGGGCGCGTCATCGATTTCAAGAACACCGTCGTGATCATGACCTCGAACGTCGGAGCCCGCGACATCACCAAGGGCCGCGGCCTCGGCTTCCACGCTCCCGACACCAAGTCGAGCTTCGAGCGGATGGCGGAAAAGGTCAAGGAAGAGATGCAGCACGTCTTCAATCCGGAGTTCCTCAACCGGGTCGACGACGTCATCGTGTTCCACCCGCTTTCCGAGGCGCACATCGGCGAGATCGTCGGCATTGTCCTGAAGGACGTACAGAAGCGCCTGGGTGACGAGGAGCTGACCCTCAAGCTCACCGACGCCGGGTCGGCCTTCCTGGTCAAGCACGGCTACGACGAGAAGTTCGGCGCTCGTCCGCTCAAGCGGGCGATCCAGAAGTACATCGAGGATCCCCTCTCCGAGAAGATCCTCCTCGCCGAGTATTCCAAGGGCGACGAGATCGAGGTGGACGTCGCCGCGGACGGAGAGAAGCTCGAGTTCCGTGTCCTTACGGGGACCGCGAAGACCTGAAAATCTTCGCCGGTGCGTAGTCGAGCGAGGACGACCGTTGTCCTCGTGGCACCACGCGCGAGGAGCGCGCCGAGCGAAGCTCGGCATCGCCGTGCGTAGGTGCGGCCCGGCCGTGTCGTGCGCGGTCACGCACGCGGTCGAAGGTCCGACTTGCGGACGGAGATGCAGCGCGTTGCGCTGCCGCAGTTGCGATACTGTACAAGCCTCCCCATACGGTGATATCAGTCGAAGCGGACAGGCTGATAACTAGAAGCAGGCAACTCTCGGGCGGCCTTATTTGTCCAATGAAAATCTGGCCCGTGCGCGGGACCTCTGAAAAACCGATTGGTGTATATTTGTGTGATGCGTAGAATAGCAACTCCGTTCGTCGTGCTCGCAATTCTGGCCGCTCCGTTGCGCGCCCAGGAAGGCGCTCCAGGTGCGTGCGCGGCGCCCGAGGCAATCGCCGTGACTGGCAATTCGCGGGTGGACAGTTCGGCGATCCGGTCGTCGGGCGGCCTCGCGACGGGGACGACCTTGAGCGTTACCGACATCCAGCGCGCCATCAGGTCCATTTACGGGACGGGGCAGTTCGACGACGTCCAGATACTATGCCGGGTTTTTCCAGCAACCTCACGGGCGACGCTGGTGATTCAGGTAAAGGAGCGCCCCGTGCTTACCGCGTACCAGGTGATCGGAGCGGACAAGGTTTCTCCCAAGGACGTCCGCGAGCGCCTTAGCTTTCCCACCGGTGCGCCGCTAGATCCGGCCAAGATCGCCAGCGCCATCGAGCGCACCGACTCCCTCTACGAGAGCAAGGGATATTACCTCGCGAAAGTGCAGCCCGAGTCCAGCGTGGTGGACGGCCGGCTCAGCATAAACTTCCGCATCGACGAAGGCAGACGGCTGGCGATTTCCGGCATTCGCATCAACGGAAACACTCGCGTGTCCGACGCTGACGTGGTGGGCGCCATGCAGACAAAGCCGGAAGGATTTTTATGGACGCGGAACGGCGAATTCGACGACGCACTGTATGCGGCGGACCTCGCCGAGCGGATTCCCCAGTTGTATGGCACCCGAGGGTTCATAGACTTCAGGATCCTGAGCGACACGCTGATCGTGGACCGCGCCCGGGGAAAGGGACTCATTGATATCACGGTCAATGAAGGTCCCCGGTATACCGTCGGAAGCTTCGAAGCCACCGGCAACCGCCGTTTCTCGACCGAGCAGATCGAGCTGTTCTATCCCTTCGGCAGAAACCAGCAGGCCACACTGACGCAGCGCGCAACCGGACTGCTGCGCCGGAGCTACGTCAATCCGCCCAACACCTTCGACGCGGCGCGCTGGGAAGAAGCGCAGCAGAAGCTGTCGGAAGCTTATAACGACGAAGGTTACATCTACGCCCAGGTACGCCCGGTCGCCGAACGCGTTCCGAGCAGTGATTCCGTGCGCACGGTAAATCTCCGCTGGGAGATCGAGGAGAGAACACCGGCGATCGTAAATCGCATCGAGATCGCCGGCAACGACTATACTCACGAGTCGTGCATCCGGGAGCAGATCGTGCTCGCTCCCGGGCAGGTATTCAACCGGAATTATCTGATCCGGAGCTACCAGAACATCGGCAATCTGAATTTCTTCGAGACCCCGGTGGCGGCGCCGGAGACGCGCCCCAGCGGCGACCAGGGCGACGTCGACATTGTGTTCAACGTGAAGGAGAAGCGCACGGGCAACGTGAACTTCGGCGCGTCAATGGGACAGGGAACAGGACTCGGCGGGTTCATCGGACTGGATCAGCCCAATCTCCTCGGACGGTGCAAGAGAGCGCAGATTCAGTGGCAGTTCGGCAGCTACATCAACGACTTCAACGGCACCTACAGCGATCCAAACGTCCGTGGCTCGCGCATCTCGGGGAGCTTCACCGCTTACCATACTCGATCCCGCTTTCGCGTCGCCAACTTGGGCGCGGCTACCCGCACGGGCGGCCAGATCCAGGCGGGTTTCCCGGTTCCTTATTCCCTCTACACCCGACTCTTCGTCTCATACGGCGGCGAGCGGGTGAAGTACGGTAACGAGGGAATTGCCGGCACTTTTTCCAGCAGTTGCAATAACTGTTTCCGCTCGACGCTCGGGTTTACCGCGCAGCACGACACGCGAACGGGGCTTCCGTTCCCGGCGGACGGCGGACTACAATCTTTCAACGCCCAGTTCAATGGCGGCCCTCTTGGCGGGAGCGCGTCGTTCCAGCGGTACACCACCGAGCTGCGCTCGTACTCGCCGATTGGAAGGATCGGCGGCTCGATTCTGGGCTCTGAGCCGATGGTGTTCGTGGCGGGGCTGAGCGCGCGAGCTGGCGCGGTGTTCGGAAACACCGGACCGTTCTTCTACTCACAGTCGTTCGCCCTCGGCGGCACGCAGTACGGCGAAGCCCTTCGCGGTTACAACGAGTTTTCCATCACGCCGAACGGCTACAATCCGGCCGGCGACGAATCCCAGGCATTGCCAGGCTCGTTCGGCAATGCGTTCTTTGTCGGCACCGCCGAGCTGGGGCTCCGCGTCAATCAGTCGCTGTACTTGAACACTTTCTTCGAAGGCGGCAATGTTTGGAACAAGCCGCGCGAGTTCGATCCGACACGCCTGTTCAGAAGCGCTGGTTTCGGGGCGAGCACCTTGAGCCCGCTCGGACCTTTGGGAGTGGATATCGGGTATGGATTCGACAAGGTGGATGCTTCGGGACGCCCGACGCCCGGGTGGAAGCTCCACTTCAAACTTGGACAGTTCTTCTAACACTGGAGTAATTAATGCGCGTGCATTTTCGTGCGAGATCGTTCGCGCCTGTCTTATCGGTGATGCTGGCTGGAACCGCGGCCGCACAGACTCAACCGACAGCGCCCATGAAGATCGCCTACATCAATTCGGCGCTCCTGCTGCAGCAGGCGCCCGGGCGCGTGGAAGCTGAAGCCCAGTTCGACCGGGAAGTGGTGGTCTATCGCCAGCAGCTGCAGCGGATGAACGACTCGCTGACCACGATGATGGCGTCCTTCGACCGTGACGCCGCGAAGCTCGATACGACCGTGCGCAATACGCGCGCGCAGGCTATCCGCGCCCGCGAAGTCGAGTACCAGACCCGAGCGCGCGGGCTCGACTCGACCATGCAGGCGCGCCAGGCTCAGCTCGTGAAGCCGATCATGGAGCGCGTCCAGGGCGTGATCGAGTCAATTCGCACCGAAGATGGGTACGCCATGATCCTCGACGTCGGCGCCCAGGCGAGTGTGGTCGTTGCCGCTGACAAAAGGCTCGACCTCACCGAGCGCGTGCTGGCCCGGTTGAAATCGCAGAGTCCGGCACCCGCTGCTCCGGTCGGCGCCGTTCCACAACCGGCGGGAGTGACGCGGCCGAGGCGGTGACCGCGCCCTCTTCCCCGAAGCAGTCGAGCAGCGGTGATGGTGCCAGCACCATCACCGCTGCGGCCATCGCGGGGCTTGTTTCCGGTGAGCTCGTGGGAGACGGAGAGGCAGTTGTAAGCGGAGTCGCGCCGCTGGAACGCGCCGAGGCGTTTCATCTCAGTATCCTTGCCAGCGCGAAGTACGTCCCGCTGCTCGCCGCGTCGAGAGCGGGAATCGTGCTCATTGATCCCGAGTTTCGTGGAGCGCCGGGCAGCCCGCGCGCGCGAATCCTGGTTGCCAGGCCGCTCGAGAAGCTGCTCTCGGTGCTGCCGAAGCTGTATGCCGAGGAACGGCCCGCACCGGGCGTCGCGGCTTCCGCCCGAATCGGAAGTCAGGTGAGCCTCGGTGAACGAGTCTCAATTGGCGAGCACGCCATTCTGGGGCGCGGCGTACGGCTGGGCAATGGGGTTGTCGTGGGAGACAACTGCGTAGTGGGTGCGGGGACGACGATTGGCGAGGAGTCGCGTCTCTGGCCCGGCGTAACGGTTTATCCGGGGACTATCATTGGCGCCCGGGTGAGCGTGCATTCCGGCGCGCGCGTCGGCTGCGACGGATTCGGCTACGTCTTTCGCGGCGACACGCACAACAAGATACCGCACGTGGGGGGCTGCATCGTCGGGGACGACGTGGAGATCGGTGCCAACACGACGATCGATAGAGGGAGCATCGACGACACCGTGATCGGCAAGGGATCGAAGATCGACAACCTGGTCCACGTCGCGCACAACGTGCGAATCGGCGAACGGTGCCTCGTGATGGCCCAAGTGGGCATTTCGGGCTCGGCCGTGATCGGTGACGACTGCATCGTCGCCGGGCAAGCGGGGCTGGCCGGGCACATTACAATAGGGAAGGGGGCGCGGATCGCTGGCCAGGCGGGGGTGTTCGGCGACGTCCCGGCTGGGGAAACCTGGTCCGGATACCCGGCGCGTCCGCACCGCGAAGCGCTCCGCGCATCGGGCGCCCTGTTTAAATTGGCGGGAATGATGCGTCGCCTGGAGAAGTTGCTGGAAGATTCAGACACCAAGTGAGCCGGAAAACTCTGGCGCGGCCAGCGCAGCTTGAGGGGATTGGGCTGCATCTAGGTGTTCCGTGCCGCGTGACTTTCCAGCCTGCTCCGTCACGACAGGGGATCGTTTTCCGCCGCATCGACCGGCCGGGCTCTCCCAAGATCAAGGCGCACGTCAGTGAAGTGAGCGGCAGCGACCGCCATACACGGCTTGGAAAGGGCGCCAACGCCGTTCATACGGTCGAGCATGTCCTTGCCGCCGTGAGCGGGACCGGGATCGACGACCTCACGATCGAGATGGACGGTCCGGAGCCGCCGATACTGGACGGGAGCGCCGCACCGTTTCTGACGGCATTCCTGGAGGCGGGCCTTGCGGCTGTTGACGGTGAGCCGGACTATTTGCAGCTCACCGAGCCGCTCAGGATCATCGATGGAGCATCGGTCTACGAGGCCTATCCATGCGAGCGGCTCGAGCTGGATGTGACCATCGAGTTCCCTCATCCATTGATCGGCCGCCAGTCGCGCCGGTTCAACGTGACGGCGGAGTGCTTCGCCAGCGAGCTTTCGTCGGCCCGGACTTTTGGTTTCATTCACGAAGTGGATGCTCTCCGCGCCAAGGGTCTGATCAAGGGGGCGTCGCTGGAGAACGCCGTCGTGCTGGACGACACCGATGTTCTGAGTGGTGAATTGCGCTGGAGCGATGAGTTCGTCCGCCACAAGGCGCTGGACTGTGTCGGAGACCTGGCGCTCGCCGGCGCGCGTGTGCGGGCGCGGATAGTAGCGGTGAAGCCGAGCCATCGGGGCACGGTCACGCTGGTTCGGGAGATGGTCAAAGCCGGCCGAAAGGAGAAAAAGGAGAAGGGGATGTACACCATAGAAGACATCATGAAGGTTCTGCCGCACCGCTATCCGTTCCTGCTGGTAGACCGGATTCTCGAAATCGAGGCGAACAAGCGCATCGTGGGGCTGAAGAACGTCACGATCAACGAGCCGTTCTTCCAGGGACACTTCCCCGGGCATCCGATCATGCCGGGAGTGCTGATCATCGAGGCGATGGCGCAGGTGGGGGGCATGCTGCTGATGGGATCGGTCGAAGATCCCGACCGCAAGGTGGTTTACTTCATGTCGCTCGACAACGTGAAATTCCGCCGGCCAGTCAAGCCCGGAGACCAGATCCGCTTCGAGCTGGAGATCGTGCAGCTGCGGGGCAGCGTGTGCAAGATGCGCGGCGTGGGAAAGGTCGATGGAGAGGTGGTGGCGGAGGCTGACATGGCGGCGATGGTCCGCGATAGATGACACAGTCCCGCATCCATTCCACCGCGATCGTCTCGCCAGATGCCGAGATCGGTGACGGTGTGGAGATCGGGGCGTTCGCGATAGTGGGCGAGGGCTGCACGATCGGTGACGGATCGGTGATTTCGCCGCGGGCAACTCTCGAGCGAAATGTGACGCTGGGCCGCGGCGTGAAGGTCGGCATCGGCACGGTGCTCGGTGGCGCGCCGCAGGACCTCAAGTACGCCGGTGAGGAAACGACGGTCGAGATCGGCGAGGGAACGGTGATTCGCGAGTACGCGACGATCAACCGCGGCACGGCGCATTCGTTCAAGACCACCGTTGGCCGCGACTGTCTGCTCATGTCATACGTGCATATTGGGCACGACTGCCGGCTGGGCGATGGCGTCATCCTGTCCAACGTCGTCCAGCTCGCGGGGCACGTCACGATTGAGGACAAGGCGATTCTTTCCGGGATGTCGGCTGTCCATCAGTTCGCTCGCATCGGGCGGCACGCGTTCATTGGTGGAATGGCAAGGGTGTCGAAGGACATTCCGCCCTTCCTCAAAGCGGTGGGGAATCCCGTCAAGCTTTACGGGCTGAATACGGTCGGTTTGCAACGCGGTGGAATGGACGAGGACACGATCCGGGAGCTCAAGCGCGCGTACAGACTGTTCTTCCGCTCGGATCTCAACGTTTCACAGGCGATCGAGCGCGCGCAGACGGAGCTCGAGCTCTTTCCCGAGGTGAAAGAGCTGATACGCTTCGTCGAGGCGAGCGAGCGTGGAGTAGTGATTTGAAGACTCTTCCGCGCGTCGGTGTCGTCGGCGCGGGCAGTCTCGGCTTCCACCATATCCGAATTCTCCGCGACCTTCCAGGGATCCGTTTCGCCGGGTTCGTGGAGACGAAGCGCGAGCGGTCCTCGGAGGTGGAGGAGGAGCTGGGGGTTACCGCGCACCGATCGCTTGCCGACCTCCTCGAGGTTGCGGACGCGGTGATAATCGTGGTGCCGACCCCGGCGCATTTCGCGGTGGCGAGCGAGGCCATTGACAAGGGCAGGCACGTTTTCATCGAGAAGCCGATCACGACCACCCTCGAGGAGGCGGATTCACTCCTCTCGCTCGCCCGGGAGCGTGGTGTGACAGTCCAGATCGGGCACATCGAGCGGTTCAATCGTGCGGTGCGGGCGGCGCTGCCCTTTGTCAGCAAGCCACGGTTCATAGACAGTGAGCGCCTCGCTCCCTTCAGTCCGCGCGGGTCGGATGTCGCGGTCGTGCTCGACCTGATGATCCACGACATCGACCTGCTGCTGACGCTGGTTGGTTCGCCCGCGAAAGACATCGCGGCGGTTGGAGTCCCGGTTCTCACGCCGATGCTGGACATTGCCAACGCCCGCGTGACGTTCGCCTCCGGGGCGGTCGCCAACATTACCGCCAGCCGTATCTCCCGCGAGCGCAAGAGAAAGATTCGCATCTTCCAGCAGAACGGTTACCTGTCGCTCGATCTCGCGGCGGGCACGGGAGAATTCTTCCGGCTGAAGCCGGACATCGACCAGTTGACCGTACGCACCGCGCCGGTCGACATCGCCGGCTTTGTGGACAGAATTCCGCTTGAAGCACCCGAGGGCGAACCGCTCAAACTCGAGCTCGAGAGCTTCGTGGCCGCGCTGACGGGTGAGGGGCCGGTCGTCGTGACGGGCGAGGATGGGAGACTGGCACTGGGAGTGGCGCTCCGGATAGTCAGGGAAATTGAGGAGACACTTCCCTCGCTGACGGGCATAGCCGTGCCGAATGGGTAAAGTCCTGTTCGTCGCCGGAGAGGCTTCCGGCGACCTGCACGCTGCCGGTGTGGCTGCCGCTTTGCGCCGCATCAGACCCGAGCTTGGCCTGGCGGCGGTTGGCGGCTCGCGATTGGCGGAGCAGGGTGTCGAGCTCGTTCACCGCGACAACCAGCTCGGGGTGATGGGCTTTTTTGAAGTGCTCCGCCACGTCCCCCGACACTTCCGGCTGCTGCGGAAGCTGACAACGATGCTCCATCGCGGCGACGTGGCGCTGATTGTACTCATCGATTATCCGGGCTTCAACATGAAGGTGGCGGCCGCCGCCAGGCGTGCCGGCGTGCCCGTCGTTTACTATGTCACGCCTCAGGTGTGGGCGTGGGGCGCGGGGCGCATCCCCAAGCTCGCGCGCTACGTCACGAAGGCGGCTGTCATTCTGCCGTTCGAGGAACCGCTCCTCCGCGCACACGGCATCGACGCGGTCTTTGTCGGCCATCCGTTGCTTGACCGCGCGGTCGCCATGCCGACGAAACTGGAGGCCCGCGAAGCGCTTTCACTCCCACAGAACGTTCCGGTGCTCGCCCTCTTTCCAGGCAGCCGCCAGCAGGAGATCGACCGCCACATCGATGCCTTCGTCGCCACCGCGAGGGAGCTCCAGCGCCGGAGGAAGGACCTCGAGGTGATTGTGAGCGTCGCGCCGACCGTCGCCCTCGACTCCGCGCGCTGTCCGTTCCGGCTCGTACACTCGGCGTCCCTCACCGTGTTGCGGGCCGCTGACGCGGCGCTGTGCAAGAGCGGAACGACGACCCTCGAGGCGGCAATCGCCGAATGTCCGCTCGTGGTGGCCTACCGCACCGGCAACATTTCGTTCGCGCTGGCGAAGAAGGTCGTGAAGATTTCGCACATCGGCCTGGTGAATGTCGTCGCCGGGCGCGAGGTCGCCGAGGAATTCATCCAGAACGAGATCGTTCCAATGCGCATGGCAAACGCGATCGATGAGCTGATTGATCCGGATTCGCCCAGTCGCAGCAAGGCGATCGCGGGGCTGGCGGAAGTGCGGTCGAAGCTGGGCTCTCCAGGCGCCGCGGACCGTGTCGCCCGCATCGTCAGTGATCTGCTGACGCCGCGGACATGAAGGAAGAAGACGATCGCGTGGCCTGGCGCTCCCGCCTGACGCTTCTACTCGGCAAAGGTTTGCTCGGCGCTCTCGCTGCCACCTGGCGCTTCCGCGTCCTCAATGACGCGCCGCTCCGTGACCTGCGCCGAGCCCGGCAGCCCTTCATCTTTTCGCTGTGGCACGGGCATCTGCTGCCTCTGCTCTGGCACCACAGGGGATCCGACGTCTCGATTTTGATCAGCGAGCACAAGGACGGCGAGCTCATTGCGCGCACCGCGCAGTGGCTTGGCTATCGGTTGATTCGGGGCTCGACCACGCGCGGGGCGGAGCGCGCCCTTCTTTCGCTGGTACGCGAGCTGAAAGCAGGCCACGAGGTAGCGATAACCCCCGACGGCCCGCGGGGGCCGGCGCGAACCTTTGCTCCCGGCGCGCTCATCGCCGCGCAGAGGTCGGGCGCGCCGATCCTCCCGGTCGCCGCGGCGGCGGACCGCGCGTGGAGACTCGGGAGCTGGGACAGGTTCGTCATTCCGAAACCGTTCGCGCGGATTACCGTTGCCTATGGAAATCCGACAACTGTCGATTCTCCTTCTGCCCGCGCCGCGGCGAACGAGGGACCCAGAGTCGAGGCATTGATGAACGCGGCCGCGGAGCTCGCTGGTGATTGATCTGCGTGCCGCCCTGGTCACGCTGTGGAGCGGTGGCGGAAGGGGGGCGCGGGTGGGAAGGGCGCTGCTGTCACCTGCCGAGGGAGCGTACCGCACCGCCGTAGGAGGGCGCAACTTCCTGTACAGTCGCGGATTGCTCAAGGCGCACGATGTATCGGTGCCCGTGGTCAGCGTCGGAAACCTGAGTGTCGGGGGCACGGGCAAGACTCCCGTCGCGGCATGGCTGGCGCGGCAGCTGCTGGAACGCGGGGCAAATCCAGCGATCGTCCTGCGCGGGTACGGTGGCGATGAGACTCTCGTTCACCAGCGGCTGAACGAAGGCATGTGCGTCGTCGCGTGCTCGGACCGCGTGCGCGGAATGAGAGAGGCGCTTGCCGAAGCCGCGGACATGATCGTGCTCGATGATGCGTTTCAGCACCGCCGCGCGGCGAGAGATGCCGATGTGGTGCTCATCGACGCCGACGCGTGGACCGGAACGAGGAGGCTGCTGCCGGCGGGCCCGTGGCGTGAACCGTTGAGCGCGGTGCGACGGGCCTCGCTGGTGATCATAACACGAAAAACGTCCGACATAGCGAGCGTGATGACGGTGAAGCACGCCGTCGCCGCTGCTGCGCCCGGCATCCCCGTGGCCAGCGTTCTGCTGGCGCCCGGAGAGTTGCGAAGCACCGCCACCGGACAGACCATGCCGCTCCAGGCGCTGGATGGAGCCGACGTCACGGCGATCGCGGCGATCGCACATCCCGACGCGTTTTTCCGACAGCTCACGCGACTTGGCGCGGTCGTGCGGCCGCACAGCTTTCCCGATCATTACGCTTTCACGCGACGCGATGCGCAACGGCTTTCCGAGTCGGCGCTGGCCTCCGATTTCGCTGTTTGCACTCTCAAAGACGCGGTGAAGCTGGAATCTTTTTGGCCTCCCGAAGCGGGGTCATTATGGTATGTTTCACAACGCTTGAAGGTCGAAGATGGCAAGCAACATATCGACCGGTTGATGGACGATCTGCTCGCGCTGAAACAGTGAGCCCCAGGCTCCCGACAAAACGTTGATCCCGGATCATGGCCACGGATATTCGAATACCCGCCCATAAGCTCGTCCGCCCGGACAAGGACCGTTTCCTGGACGAGGTAAACCCGTTCGAGGCGATGATGTCGCGATTCGACAGGGCGGCCGAGCTCCTCGACCTCGAGCCCGGGATGTACAAGGTGCTGCGTCAGGCCGAGAAGCAGGTAATCGTGTCGATCCCCGTGATGATGGACAACGGAGAAGTGAGCGTTTACGAAGGGTATCGGGTGCTGTACAACACGTCGCGCGGACCGGCCAAGGGGGGAATACGCTTCGACCTCAACGTGACCCTCGAGGAAGTGAAAGCGCTCGCCGCGTGGATGACGTGGAAGTGCGCCGTCGTCAACATCCCGTTCGGTGGCGCCAAGGGCGGCGTCCGGTGCGATCCCTTGTCAATGAGCGCGATTGAGCTCGAGAAGCTCACCCGCCGGTACACTTCGGGAATCATCCATCTTCTCGGCCCCGACTCCGACATCCCCGCCCCTGATGTGAACACCAACGAGCGCGTCATGGCGTGGGTGATGGACACTTACTCGATGCACGTGGGTCACACCAGCACCGCGGTGGTGACGGGGAAACCGCTCGAGCTGGGTGGCTCGCTTGGCAGGCGGGAGGCCACGGGCCGCGGCTGCATGATCGTGACGCGCGATGCGCTGCAGCACCTCGGGATGCCGGTTAAGGGAACGACGGTGGCGGTTCAGGGGTTCGGAAACGTCGGGTCCGTCGCCGCCCAGCTCCTCGCCGGCGAGGGCTGCAAGATTGTCGCTATTGGAGACCGGTCGGTGTCGCTCTACAACAAGAACGGAATCGACATTGACGACGCGATAGCACACGTGAAGAAGAATCGCTCGCTCGACGGATATAAGAGTGGCGACAGCATCTCGGGCGCTGACTTGCTGACGCTCGATGTGGACGTGCTCCTGCCGGCTGCCCTGGAGAACGTCATCACCACCAAGAACGCCGCCGACATTCGGGCGCGGGTAATCTGCGAAGGGGCGAACGGTCCGACTACGGCGGCCGCCGATTCCATACTCGACGAGAAGGGCGTGTTCGTCATCCCCGACATCCTGGCCAACGCCGGGGGTGTCACCGTGTCGTATTTCGAGTGGGTGCAGGATCGGGGCGGATACTTCTGGACGGAAGATCTCGTCAACGACAGGCTCGAAACGATCATGCGCCGCAGCTTCAAGGACGTCCTCGATCTCTCGCGCCAGCACCGGGTGAACATGCGCACAGCGGCCTACATGCTCTCGATCAGCAGGGTTGCCACCGTCCACAGGCTTCGCGGCATCTACGCATAGATGCGGCTGGTCGTCGCAGTCGTGGGGAAGGCGAGAAACCAGGCACTGGGCGAGGCGATTCGCGACTACGAGACTCGAGCGGCGCGCTACTGGCCGCTCGAAGTGCATGAGGTGCGGGAGGAGCGGGGGAGCGGGTCACCCGAGGATCGGGTGCGCGAGCGAGAAGGTGTCCGCCTCGCGGCAAAGATTCCCGGGCGAGCGCGGACAGTCGCGTGCGAGCCCGGGGGCGAGTCACTCGATTCGGAACAATTCGCAGATCTGTTGCGGAGTGCTCGCGAGCAGGACCGTGATCTCGCTTTCCTGATCGGTGGCGCCCATGGGCTCGCCGCCGATCTGGCTGGGAGCTCTCAAATGCGCCTCTCGCTCGCGCCGTGGACGCTGCCGCACGAGCTTGCACGTCTGGTCCTCGCCGAGCAGATCTACCGCGCCGGGACAATCGTGCGCGGTGAGCCGTACCATAAGTGATCGTGGCTGATGCTCCGTCCGCGCACCAGCGGCCGACCGAGCCGGCGGACTGGTTCGAGCACTGGTTCGGCGACGAGTATCTTCGACTTTATCCTCACCGGGACGAGACCGATGCGGCCAAGGCGATTGATCTCATTGCAGCGCACATGGAAGGACGAGCGGTCGAATCGGTGCTCGACCTCGGCTGCGGCGCCGGCAGGCACGCGAGACTGCTTTGCGATCGGTGGTGGACGGTGGGACTCGACCTGTCTTCGGCGCTCTTGAAGGTGGCCCGCCGCGAATCACCGGCTGCGCCGTACGTCCGCGCCGACATGCGGGAGCTTCCTTTCGCCCCGGAGAGCTTCGACCTCGCCGTGAATCTCTTCACCAGCTTTGGCTATTTCGACGACGACCGGGAGCATGCCCAGGTCCTCAAGCGCGTGGGCACGGCGACTAAGCGGGGCGGCACCTTCGTCCTCGATTTTCTGAACCCCGGCGAAGTTCGACGAAACCTCGTGGCGCGCGACGAGCGGGTGGTGGGCGGGTCGACGGTCGAGCAGTTTCGCCGCATCAGTGCGGATCGAAAGTTCGTCGAGAAGACGATCCGCGTGCGCGGCAAGGAATACCTCGAGCGCGTTCGGCTCCTGTCGTCGTTGGAGCTGGAGGAAATGCTGGATGCGGCCGGGTTCGATGTCGTCACGCGCGCCGGCGACTACGCCGGCGCGCCGTGGAGCGAAGATTCGGCGCGGACGATTCTGTTCTCGAGGCGTCGATGAATCCGCGTGTCGTTACCGAGGCGCTCGCGGGAAACCCGCTCGCCCTCGCCGCGATCGAGGGAAGGACACCCGAGGGCTGGTACGAGCCGCTGCCGCGGGAAGCAGATGCCTGGCGCACCCGTCTGGAATCGGTGCGTGCCCAGTCGCCGAAGGATTGGCTGGCGGGACTCGCGCCGGCGCTCGACGCGTCTGGCCGCGCCGCGGAGCGTCTCGCGGCGGCCTCGGCCGGACGCGGCGTCGTCATCACGACGGGGCAACAACCCGGCCTGTTCGGCGGTCCAGTTTATACGCTCTGCAAGGCTCTCAGCGCACTCGCGTTGGCAGATGACCTCGAGGACATAACCGGCATTCCGGTAGCGCCCATTTTCTGGGCGGCTACCGACGACGCGGATTTCAGGGAAGCAAGCGTTGCGGCAATCGCAGTCAGTGGCGGCGCTCAGCGCTTGCGCATAGATCACACGGAGGCACTCGGACGCTCGATGTCGCATATGCCCCTGGGAGATGTCTCCGACGAGCTGGAGGCGCTGGCGCGCTCTGCCGGCTCGGCAATAGATCCACTTCCGCTCGAGCTGTTGGAGAAGTTCTACACGACTCAGGCGACGATAGGATCGGCGTATGTATCGTTTTTGCGCGCGCTCTTTGAACCGCTGGGAATTGCGGTGCTCGACGCGGCGCACCCCGTCACGCGCAGCGCGGCGCTGCCCGTACTGAGAGCGGCGCTAGAGAAGGCGGGAGAGATCGCCGACCGGCTTTCCGCCCGGAACAGCGACATCGAGGCCGCCGGCTACAAGGCGCAAGTCCAGGATGTCGCCGGGCTCTCCCTGGTCTTCAGCTCCGAGGGGGGCGAGCGCAAGCGCGTCCCGATCAAGGCAGCGGCGAAGAATTCATCGAGATCGGAGCTCGGGCCCAACGTCCTGTTGCGGCCGGTCGTAGAGCGCGCGATTCTCCCAACCGCGACTTATGTCGGGGGACCAGCGGAGATCGCCTATTTCGCGCAGGTCGGCCCGATCGCCGACGCCCTGGGTGCCGCGCGGCCGGCGATAGTGCCGCGCTGGTCCTGCACCATCATCGAGCCGCACGTGGAGCGAATTCTTGAGAAGCTGTATCTGCTGCCCGAAGACCTGCGCGACCCTCATGAAGTGGAGCGTCGGGTGGCCCGCGCCCGTCTGCCCAAGCCGGTGCTAGCCGAGCTGAACGCGACGCGCGCGCTGCTTGACGAGCGCCTCGATGTGCTGAGTGAGACGGTGGAACGCGAGCACGCCCCCGTCTCCTCGTCTGTGACGGGAGGACTGCGCGCGAATCTGATGCGACGGCTCGACCGATTCGAGCGTCGGCTCGTCGCCGCCGCAAAGCGGCAGCACGCGGACACCATGGAGGAAATCGCGACCGCGCGTGGATCGCTTTACCCGTTCGGCAGTCCACAGGAGCGGATGCTGAATTTCGTGCCGTTCCTCGCGCGGTACGGCCCGACGCTGCGCAGCGAGATGCTGAGCGAAGCGCGGCGTTACGCGGCCGGCCTTACCGGTTCCGGCCGGCGGGGGCGCAGCTCCCAGGTGGCGAGGCGACCGGTGGAGACGACACAGTGAGCGCGGATGCGAAGGCACCCGACGAGGAGCCGCACGTTGAAGATCGCTCGCTCCCCGAGTTCCTCCCGCCGCAACCGGATGAAGTAACCGAAACTGCACCGCCGATCGAGCGGCGGACAACCGATCGCGGCGGGGCGCCAGCTATAGGCCGATCGAAGAGTGCTGCGCTGCTCGTGGGCATGGGGATTCTCCTCAGCCGCTTCGCCGGTCTCATCCGGCAGACGATGATGGCCCGCTATCTCGGAATTGGCCTCGCCGCCGACGCCTTCAGCGCCGCGTTCCGCATCCCCAACATGTTGCAGAATCTCTTTGGCGAGGGCGTGCTCTCGGCGTCGTTCATACCGGAGTACGCCGGACTTCTCGGCAGGGGAGACGAGAAGGAAGCGACGAGACTTGCCGGAGCTGTGGCGGGGATGCTCGCGCTCGTGGCGTCAATCCTCGTCCTGCTGGGAATGCTGGGCGCGCCGTACCTGGTAGCGGCAATCGCCAATGGCTTCACCGGCGAGAAGCGCGAGCTCACCGTCAGACTCACGAGAATACTGTTCCCCGGGGCGGCGCTCCTCGTGTTCTCGGCCTGGTGTCTCGGAATACTCAACAGCCATCGCCGCTTCTTCATGT
Organism: Gemmatimonadota bacterium; assembly: GCA_031390205.1. Lineage (GTDB taxonomy): Bacteria > Gemmatimonadota > Gemmatimonadetes > Gemmatimonadales > Gemmatimonadaceae > UBA4720. The sequence continues at coordinate 48,246 of JANMTG010000084.1, read as the reverse complement.
CCTACGCAGCTCCGGTGGTGTGGAACTTCGCGATGGTCGCGACGCTCGTGTTCTTTCACGAGGGCCGCGACGCAGTGGAGCTGGCGTTCTATCTCGCGATCGGATCGGTGGTAGGCAGCGCGCTTCAGTTCGGCATTCAGCTACCGCTCGTCATCAAGCTGGCGAGAGGCGTCCGCCCGCGCATCGATACGGGCACGCAAAGCGTGCGGAACGTTTTCCGCAACTTCGTTCCTGCGTTCATAGGTCGTGGCGTCGTGCAGCTGAGCGCGTACGTCGACGCCTGGCTGGCGAGCTATCTGCCCAACGGGGCTGTCTCGGCATTTACGTTCGCACAGGGAATCTTCGTCCTGCCCATCAGCCTTTTCGGCATGGCGATATCGGCCGCCGAGCTGCCGACGATGTCGCGCGCGGTGGGCAGCGCGGTGGAAATCGCAGCTTATCTCCGCGGCCGGTTGAGCGACGGACTCGACCGCATCGCGTACTTCATTGTGCCCAGCGCGGTCGGCCTCTTCGCTCTCGGGGACCTCATCGTCCATCTGCTTTACGAAAGCGGCGAGTTCGACCGCGGTGATACGATCTGGGTCTGGCAGATTCTCATTGGATCTACGGTTGGACTCCTGGCGTCGACTATGGGCCGGCTGTACTCGTCCACGTTCTACGCGCTTCGTGATACCCGGACTCCGCTGCGTTACGCGATGGTGCGGGTTTTTCTTACGACAGTGCTCGGATATTTTTTCGCGCTTGTCCTCCCCGACATGCTGGGAATCGATCGGCGACTTGGAGCGGCGGGACTCACGATGTCCGCGGGATTCGCCGGGTGGGTGGAGTTCTATTTCCTTCGGCGCGCACTGGACTCGCGGATCGGGCGCACGCGCTTCGTCTCATCACGCATGGCGCGGCTCTGGTTTGCGGCAATCGCCAGCGCGACGATACCATGGGCTTACAAACTGTTCGTCGATCGCGGCGGCGCGTTGATATCGATTCACTCTACGGCGGTGCAATCGAAGCTTCTCGCGTTCGTCCTTCTCGCTGCCTACGGACTATCATATCTGGCCATCACGGCGGCGTTCCGCATTCCAGAGGCGAGCAACGTCGTCGATCGCGGATTGAGAGTCTTGAGGCTGGGACGGGCCAAGAGGTGATCCGATGTGCCTTTGCGGGCTCTTGACTTTCTTTGGGCAACGAACTTCGGCGATGGCGATCCCGCTCCGTAGGTAAGGGTATAATTACGCATGCTCCCCGTTCCAGATGCTGTTGCAGCCAAGCTCCCTCACCTTCCTGATGGACCCGGTGTCTATCTGTGGAAGGGAAGGGACGGGACCACCCTCTACGTAGGAAAGGCGAAACGGCTCCGCTCGAGGGTGAGGAGTTATTTCGCCAATGACCAGCTCGAGAACCTCAAGACGAGGCACCTGGTGGGCCTTGTCGCTGACGTCGAGACGATCGTCGTTCCAAGCGAGTCGCATGCGCTGATTCTCGAGGCGAACCTGATAAAGGAGTATCGCCCGCGCTTCAACATCGCGCTGCGCGACGACAAGTCATATCCGTACATCAAAGTGACCGTCCAGGAGCCCTTCCCCCGCGTCTGGGTCACGCGGCGTCTCGAGGATGACGGCGCGAAATATTTCGGGCCCTACACCGATGTCGGGGCCATGCGTCGCTCGCTGAACGTAGTGAAGCGGATCTTCACCGTCCGCAGCTGCAACTACGACATGCCGGCGCAAATGCCTGAGCGTCCGTGTCTCGACTACTACATCAAGCGCTGCAAGGCGCCGTGCATCATGGCGCAGTCGCAGCACGACTACCGCGCCATGATAGACGAAGTCGTGCTCTTTCTGTCGGGGCGTCCCGACGAGGTCGTTCGCCGTGTGACGGAGCGCATGGATCTCGCTTCCGAGCAGCTCGATTTCGAGCGGGCCGCGGAGCTGCGTGATGCGCTGCACCATCTCGAGCAGATGGAGGAGCCGACGGTAGTGCTTGAGGTGGAGGGTGGCGACCGTGATGTCATCGGGTACGCGCGCGACGGAGACGACGCCTGTGTGACCGTGTTGCGAATCAGGGGCGGCAAGCTGCTCTCCCGCGAGCACCGTTTTCTGGAGAACATCGATGGCGAGGAGGACACGGCGGTTCTCTCGATTTTTCTGGCAGGGAGCTACGTCGGCATGCAGGAGCGCGCGCGTCAGCTGCTGTTGCCATTCGATTTTCCGGATCGCGAACTCGTGGAGCAGGCGCTTTCCGACACCCGGATCCATATTCCCCAGCGGGGCCCGCGCCGCGAGTTGATCGCGCTGGCGGAGCAGAACGCCCGGCATCTGCTCGAGGAGCTCAAGCTGTCGTCGATGGAAGCGGACGAACGGGCCGGCGATCCGGTTTACGAGCTGGGCAGGGAGCTCGGACTTCAGCGGCTGCCCCGCGCGCTGGTGTGTTTTGACATCTCCACTACTCAGGGAACCGATACGGTGGGATCCGCCGTGTGGTTCGAGAACGGACGGCCGAAGCGAGCGGAGTACAGGAAATTCAAGGTGAAAACCGTCGAAGGCACGGATGATTTTGCCTCGATGCGCGAGGTCGTCCGCCGCTACTTCGCACGCCGGCTCGCGGATGAGAAGCCGCTGCCAGACCTGGTCGTGATCGACGGCGGCAAAGGACAGCTCTCGGCGGCCCAGGCAGCGATGGCGGAGCTGAGCCTCGACCGTCCGCTGATCAGCCTCGCCAAGCGCGAGGAGGAAATCTTCGTGTGGGGACGCTCGGAGCCCGTCAAGCTCTCGCGCCGCTCTCCAGCGTTGAGACTGCTCCAGCAGGCTCGCGATGAGGCACACCGTTTTGCGGTCACCTACAACCGCAAGCGCCGGAGCATGAGGACGGTAACATCTGAGCTGCTGAAAGTTCCCGGGATCGGCCCAATAAAGCGCCGGCGGCTCCTCCAGCAATTCGGAAGCATTCAGGGAGTTCGAGATGCGGGAGAGGAGGCAATCTCCAGGCTGCCGGGGTTCAACCCCGAACGCGCGCGAAAGCTGCTCGAGTCCCTGGCGGCAGCGGCCCCAGTTTAGGCCAGTCGGCGGGGAGCTAAAGCGCGGCAATTCCTTGATTTCGGCCGCTTTGCCTATAAATTACTTTAGCTATGGTGAAAGTCGCCCGTATAGAGCAGGAGAGCATCGCCGCGGCTCTGGGAATTCAGCCCGGAACCGAGCTGCTCACTGTCAACGGCCGGCCCGTGACGGATTTCCTCGACTGGGAATTTCTTACCGCGGACGAAGATCTTGTGGTAGAGGCCCGGCAGCCGGATGGTGAGCCCATCGTCTATGAGTTCGAGAGGCTCGACGGCGAGCCGCTCGGTCTCGCGCTCGAACCTCCGCCTGTGCGGCGCTGCGCGAACCGCTGCGAATTCTGCTTCATCGAAGGATTGCCGCCCGGACTCCGTAAGCCGCTCTACATACGCGACGACGACTACCGCCTTTCCTTCGCGTATGGAAACTTCGCCACGCTCTCCAACGTGAAAGACAGGGATATCGAGCGGATTCTCGAGTATCGCCTGTCGCCGCTATATGTCTCCGTCCACGCGACGAATCACGAAGCGCGAAAGGTGCTTCTCAACAATTCGCGCGTCCCCGACATCAAGCAGCAGCTCGCGCGCCTCGCCGCCGGAGGAATCCAGTTTCACTGCCAGATGGTGGTGGTTCCCGGGCTCAACGATGGGGACGTCCTCGATGAATCACTCCGGGATCTCTGGGAGATGGGTGACTCGGTATTGTCTGCCGCCGTGGTACCCGTGGGACTCACGCAGTTCTCCCACCTGTATACGGGGAAGGGAATGGACCGAACAACCGCCGGGGTCGTTCTCAGCCAGGTGGAGCGCTGGGGTGAGCGCGGACTGGTGGAGCGCGGCGAGACGTGGGTGTTCGGTTCCGACGAGCTCTACATGCTCGCGGGGCGTGAGCTTCCCGGTCCGGCGCACTATGGCGAGTTCGCGCAAATCGAGAACGGTGTGGGCGCGGTCACGTCGCTGCGCATGCGCGTTGCCGAAGGGCTTGCCCGAATGGGGCGCCGCGATGGCCAGCGGATCGGCGTGGTCACGGGACTGGCAATGGCTCCCCTCATGCAACCACTGCTGGAAAGTCTCCACGGTGCAACCGGCGCGCACTTCGAGTTGATCGTTGCAGAGAACTCCCTCTTCGGCCCGACGATCACCACCGCGGGATTGCTCGTCGGGAAGGACATTGCCGACGCCCTCAGGGACCGGGTCGATCTCGGAATGGCGCTGATTCCGGCCGAGACCATCAACGAGGACAGCCTCTTTCTGGATGACTATCCGCTTTCCAGCCTGCGCGAAATTCTCCCGATGCCCGTCTTCCCTTCGTATGACTTCATCGATGTGCTGGAGCAGGAACCAAGCGGAGTGGTGGCGTGAACATCCCCGTCATTGCTCTGATCGGCCGGCCCAATGTGGGGAAGTCTGCCCTCTTCAACCGCATCGTGGGCGAGAACAGCGCCATTGTCAGTGAAGAGGCGGGAACCACCCGCGATCGCCACTTCGCTCGCGCCGAGTGGAATGGCCGGCAGTTCTGGCTGGTGGACACGGGTGGACTGACGGACGACCCACGAATGCCGATGGACGTCGAGATAAAGCGTCAGGTGATGCAGGCGATCGAGGAATCCGACCTGCTCATGCTCGTCGTGGACGCGAAGCATGGCCTTCACCCGAGCGACTCGCGTGTGGTGGCGCTGTTGCGTGAATCACGGAAGCCCTGGGTGCTCGTCGCCAACAAGGTCGACGACCCCGCAACGACGGATTTCTACGAGTTCTACGAGCTGGGAGCGGGGGATCCGGTTCCCGTTTCCGCCGTCAACGGGAAGAATTCCGGCGACATGCTGGACGTGGTCGTGAAACGGATTCCGGTCGCCGCCGAGGAGATTCCCGATGCGCTGCGGGTCGCGGTCGTGGGACGCCCGAATGTCGGGAAGTCATCCATCATCAATCGTCTCCTCGGCGAGGAGCGGCTGGTAGTTGCGGACGAAGCCGGGACCACGCGCGACGCGATCGATACTCCCATGTCGTATCACGGGCGCCAGGTCGTGTTCATCGATACCGCCGGGTTGAGACGGCAGTCCAAGGTCAGCGACGGCATCGAGTTCTATTCCTCGCTTCGTACACGCCGCGCCATCGAACGCTCGGACATCAGCATCCTGATCCTCGATGCCGTGGACGGACTTCATAACCAGGATCTCAAGATCGCGGCTCTGGCGTGGGAAAGTGGGCGCGGGCTGATAGTCGTGGTCAACAAGTGGGACCTCAAGGAAAAGGACAACAACACCGCGGTGAAATTCGAGAACGAATGTCAGGAAAAGGCGCCTTTCCTCAAGTTCGTTCCATTCATCTTTACCTCGGCACTCAGCGGCCAGCGCGTGACGAAGATTCTCGATCTCCTGCTGGAAGTCGATGCGGAGCGGCACAAGCGCATCAGCACGTCGGTGGTGAACACAACGCTCGAGGCAATTGTGGGCCGTCGCCAACCGCCTCAGGCAGCGGGCCGCGAGATCAAGCTGAACTACGCTACACAGGTAGAGACAGCGCCGCCGGTGATTGCGGTGTTCGGGAACAACCCTGACCTCGTTCAGGAGCACTATGTTCGCTACCTGCACAACGGCTTTCGGGAAGCATGGGGCTTTCGCGGCAATCCGTTGCGGATAATCATGCGCCGAAAATCCGCGTAGATGCCGGCGATAGTCGGCATCCTGATTTCCTATCTCGCCGGCTCGATACCATCCGCGTATCTCGCCGGGAGGTCTCGCGGAGTAGACCTCCGCGCGCACGGCTCGGGAAATCTCGGCGCGACGAACGTCGCGCGAGTGCTTGGCACCAAGACAGGAGTTCTGGTGTTCGTCGCCGATCTCCTCAAGGGTTTTTTGCCCGTGTGGATTCTTCCTCGGTACGTGGAGACCCTGAACCCCGAGCTGTGGGCTGTTCTGTTCGGCGCGGCCGCGATACTCGGGCACGTCAAGCCGATCTTCCTGCGGGGCAGGGGAGGGGGAGGGGGAGGAGGAGGTGGAAAAGGCGTTGCTACCGCGAGCGGAGTTTTTCTCGCTCTCGCGTTCGTGCCCCTGCTCATTGCGCAGGCCGTCTGGGGGGCGGTGTTCTACTTCACCCGCTATGTCAGCCTGGCTTCTCTCATCAGTGCGGCCATTCTCCCAATCGCGATACTGACCTGGTGGCGAGATCCCGTCTCACCCGTTTTCATCGCCAGTACGATCATCGCGGTCTTTGTGTTCTGGACGCACCGCGCCAACATCGGTCGCCTTCGCCGCGGCGAGGAACACCGCTTCGTGAAGAAAGCGAACCGGGTCTGATGCGGTGCGCGGTGGTCGGAGCGGGAGCTTGGGGGACGGCGCTCGCCGATCTCCTCGCCCGAAATGGGCACCAGGTTCGCTTGTGGGCGTACGAGCGGGATGTGGCAGAATCGATAACCTCCCGCCACGAGAACTCGAGGTTTCTGCCGGGACAGAAGCTCGCGGCCTCGCTCGTGGCCGACAGCGATCTGCCGCGCGCGCTGTCGGCGGCGGAGCTTGTAATGATCGCGACGCCATCGCAGGTGCTGCGAACAATCGTAAGGACCGCGCGACCCGCCTTGCACGGCGCCGTGCCCGTGGTGATCGCCAGCAAGGGAATCGAGCGCGGCACACTGGCACTGATGACGGAGGTCGCCGAGGAAGAGCTTCCCGACAGTACGGTGGTTGCCCTCTCCGGCCCGAGCTTCGCCGCCGAAGTGGCGAGCTGCCAGCCTACAGCGGTCGTCGCGGCATCGGCATCGGCCGAGGCCGCGGAGCTGACTCAGCGCGCGCTCAGCTCGCCTTATTTTCGGGTGTATACGCACACCGACGTGATAGGTGTTGAGCTCGGGGGCGCCCTGAAAAACGTGATGGCTGTCGCAACCGGCATCGCCGAGGGACTGGGCCTCGGATTCAACGCGCGCGCCGCCCTCATTACGCGAGGCCTCGCCGAGATGACTCGCCTGGGCGTCGCGCTAGGCGCCGAACAGAGTACCTTCGCCGGCCTCGCCGGGCTTGGTGATCTCGTTCTCACCTGCACCGGCTCACTGAGCCGAAATCGGGCAGTAGGGCTGGAACTTGGAAAGGGGAAATCGCTGGACGAAGCCCTTGCCGGCAGGGAGACCGTCGCGGAAGGGGTTGAGACGGCGGAGAGCGCGCGAGAGCTCGCGGCGCGTGAAGGAGTTGATATGCCAATCGTGGATACCGTGAACCGGGTACTGTTCGAGGGCCAGCCGGCACGTAGCGCGATCGCCGGCCTGATGACCCGAGAGCTCAGAGCGGAGGTGGATGGATGAAAGCGAAGGAACCGGTACAGGAGTTCTTTTCCATCGGCGATGTCTGTACGCTCACGGATCTCAAGCCGCACGTGCTCCGCTACTGGGAGAGCCAGTTCAAGTTTCTTCATCCCGCCAAGAACCGCTCGGGCAACCGGGTCTATCAGCGCCGGGAGATCGAGCTGATAATGCTGGTGAAGCAGCTGCTATACACCGAGAAGTACACCATTGATGGAGCGCGTCAGAAGATCGACGAGTACAAGAAGAGCGGAGAGCTGCGCACAGTGGCCCGGTCGGCCCTGGATTCGCAAGCTGTCGAGGCAATGGAGAGCGACCTGCGCTCCCTCCTCGCAATACTCAACGGACAGGTCGACGAACGGGGGAATTACAGTTGATCGAGCCACTCGTGGTACTGGTGCCGGCTTACAACGCAGAGCCGTCGCTGGCGAAGGTCGTGAAGGATGTAAGACGCAACCTTCCGCGAGCATTGATCATCGGCATCGACGATGGCTCAACGGACGGCTCGCGGCAGCTCCTCAAGACCGTATGCGACGAAACCATTGAATTCGACAAGAATCGCGGCAAGGGCGCCGCGCTTCGGGCGGGGTTCGAAGCGGCTCTCGCGAAGGGCGCCGCTGCCGTGCTCACCATCGATTCGGATGGTCAGCACGACGCCGCGTTCGCGCCCGCTCTGGTCGCGGCCCTCGACCGCGCCGACATCGTCATCGGCACCCGCGATCTGTCCGGCGAATCGGTCCCGAACCACCGCCGCATCGCCAACATGATCTCTTCGGCCGCCACGCGAGCCGTGTCGGGCGGCAAAGTGCGCGACAGCCAGTCGGGCTATCGCGCGTTCAAGGCCGAAGTGCTGCGCAAGGTGAGGGGAGAGGGTGACCGCTACGAGTACGAAACGGACTTCATAATCCGCGCGGCGCGAATGGGGTTCACGACCGCGAACGTTCCCATCTCGACGATCTACGGATCTCCCAGCTATTTCCGGGAGTTCAGAGATGCGTGGCTCGTGATCAAGGTTCTGTGGCGTCACCGCGCCGGGATCTTTCAGCGTTGAGACTGTTGTGCACGAACGACGACGGCATTCTCGCCTACGGTCTGCAGTGCCTCGTGGAAGCCGCCGAGCCGCTGGGGGAAATTACGGTCGTAGCGCCCGACCGGGAGCAAAGCGCTACGAGCCATTCTCTCACGCTGCATCATCCCGTGCGACCCATCGAGAGGGGTGAGCGGAGATTCCAGGTTGACGGCACGCCGACCGATTGCGTGATGCTCGCCGTCGAGGCGTTGATGGCGGAACGGCCCGACTTCGTACTCAGTGGGATCAATCACGGGCAGAACATGGGTGAGGACGTTTTGTATTCAGGGACCGTCGCGGCGGCGATGGAGGGTCTCTCGCTCGGCATTCCGTCGCTGGCCATCTCTTTCGCCGGCGGAGATCTGCGGGCCGACGTCACCATGCTACGGGACCAGATCGAGCCTCTGCGCAATCTTCTGCGGTACGTGCTGGGACTTCCTTCGTTCCCGGAGCACACGCTGCTCAACATCAATCTCCCCCCGCTCAAGGGCGACGATATCAAGGGCGTTCGTCTCACCAGACTGGGGCGCCGGGTGTACTCCGATTCACTGAAGCCGATGCAAGACCCTTGGGGCCGCCAGATCTACTGGATCGGAGGCGGCTCGATAGCCTGGTCGGGCGAGGAGACTTCGGATTTCCGCGCTATTCAGGAAGGCTACATCTCGGTAACTCCGCTTCACCTCGACCTCACTCACCACGCAATGCTCGCCGCGGCGGAGACATGGTGGCAGCACCCGTAGAGCACGAGTTTCGCGGACCGCGCCGCCGGCTTGTCGAAACGCTGCAACAACAGGGCATTCGAGATCTGTCAGTACTTCATGCGATCGACGTCACGCCGCGGCATTTATTCGTGCCGACTGGCGTGCGGCACCGGGCGTACGAGGACTCCGCGCTTCCGATCGGCAACGGCCAGACGATCTCGCAGCCATCGATACACGCCCGTTACCTCGAGGTGCTAAAGCTCACCGGCAAGGAAAAAATTCTCGAGATCGGCACCGGGTCGGGATATCAGACCGCGCTCCTGTCGCAGCTCGCCGCCCAGGTGTTCTCCATCGAGCGCATTCCCGCGCTTCTCGACAGCGCCCGGGAGACAATCCGCCAGATCGGCGCCCGCAACATCTCCTTCCTGCTGGGCGACGGCACCCTGGGCTGGCGCCAATATGCTCCTTACGATGCCATACTTGTCGGTGCCGGAGCGCCGGAAGTTCCCTCCACCTATCATGAACAACTCGTCGAAGGCGGCAGAATTCTGATTCCGCTCGGCGATAGAGAAGAGCAGACACTTTTCATGTTCACCCGCCGTGGCGACGAACTCGAGAAGACCGAGCTCGTTCCGGTGCGTTTCGTGCCGCTGGTTGGCAAGTACAGCTGGGAGGGAGGAGGAGCGTAGTGCCACACAAGCCACAGCGTCCATTCGTGCCGCATCGCACGCCGGCGGCTCAAGCCAGGTCGGTCGTGCCCCAGAGTTTCCGTTTGCCGCGGCCGTTCGTTCCGCCGGGCGTGAGTGTCACCCCGGATAATGAATCGAAGACGGCGGAGCCCGCGACGACGATAGCGCGCGACGAACCAAGCCGGGCGGTTATCCCCGTAACCGTCCCAACTCTACCGGAGATGGAAGCGTTCGTCCCAACGCTGCCGGGGATCGAGGAGTTCTTTGATGAACTGAACTATCAGGACGAGGCGGACCAGCTTCCGCCCATCGAACATTTCGTCGATCCGCTGCCAGATGTGGGCGGCTTCGCTCCGGAGTACGGTCTGGAGGCCGAGCCGGGTGAAAGCCTGCCCGGTCCCGAGTCGCCGGCCGACGAAGCCGGACGATCGGGTTGGGTAGCAGCAGGCTGGCAGGAGTACAACTGGGGCGCCGCCGCCGAGCTGGGTGAAGGCGGCGACCCTGATGCTCGGGACTCCTGGGCCGCGACGGATTGGGGGGGAGCGCCAGTCCGGGGGGAAAGCCAGCGCGAAACGCCGGCGCAGTCCATAGCCGATGCGCTCGATCGGCTCGCGCACCGGATCAGGGAAGGGGAGATTGCGGTTCCACCGCCCGGTCTGGTACCCGATCCGGCGACGATCGCGGCGACCCTCGCGGCGCTGTTGGGGGTGCGTCGCTAGGAAAGAATGGAGAGCATTCACCTGGAGATCAGTGGGCGAGTGCAGGGAGTCGGGTTCCGGTGGTTCGTTCGAGAGCGGGCTCGCGAGCTGCGCCTGTCGGGGTGGGTAAGAAATCGACACGACGGGGCCGTCGAGGTGGCAGCATCGGGTGAAGCGGAGGCGCTGCTGCGGTTTCAGACGGCGTTGAGAGAGGGCCCGAGCGGAGCCACGGTCGAATCCCTGCGCCCGCTACCCCCGGTGCCAGCGGAGTTGCTGAAAACCCCTTTCGAGATCACCCGTTGAGAAGCAGACGAAAAAGCTTAGATTGACCGCGACCCGGCACGCCGATCCGAGGTCGTGCTTCGAAGTGATTCCTGCCCCCGTAGCTCAGGTGGATAGAGCAGCGGTTTCCTAAACCGTTGGCCGGGTGTTCGAGTCACCCCGGGGGCGCTCGCCGTTATTCTGCCGCACCCATTTCCCATAGACGATGACCACTCCGCAATTCAAATCAGGAAACCGGTACGGCTCCGGGGATTCTCTCACCGACTGGCTTCTCGTACACAGGCGACAGGTTTCCTGGGCGCTTCTCGCCCTCGCGGTCGCCATAGCGGGCTGGTGGTTTTTCCAGCGATCCCGGTCGCTGCGCCAGCAGCACGCTGAAACGGCTTATTTCCAGGCGCGGCAGTCGGCGGCGGCGGGAAACCTCCCGCTGGCCATATCCGATCTGAAGAAGGTGGCTACCCGATACGAGGGGACCAGGGCGGGGACCCAGGCGGCTGTCTTCCTCGCCCAAAACCTGTACGAGCAGAAGAAGCCCAGGGAAGGGATCGCGGAGCTGAAGAAAGCCCTCACCGGCGCGCCGGCGGATTTCATTCCCTCGATTCATGCCTTAATGGCAAACGGCTACGAGGAGCTAAAAGAGTTCGGACCGGCGGCCCTGGAGTACAAGGCGGCGTCGGCAGCGACCAAATTCCCGGCCGAGAAAGCCCAGTACCTGGCTGCGGCGGGAAGAGCCTACATGGCAGCCGGCAAGACGGCTGAAGCCAAGGCAATATGGACTGAACTTGCCGCGGCCGAGAGCGGCCCAATGGCCGCGGAAGCGCGTGTCAGGCTGGGCGAGATCAGCGCGAAGCGCATGAGTATCTAGGCGTTCTTACCTTCTCAACGGAGAGCAGTATGGCCGCTAATATCAACACGCAGAAATTGCTGGTCGGAGGCTTGGCTGCGGGGCTAGTCCTTAACATCATCGATTTTCTCTCGAACGCCGTGATTCTGGCGGACCGCATGCGGGCGGATGCCAACGCCTTCAAGGCGGGTATGGGGGACGAAATGGCGGCGATGGGGGGAGGTCAAATCGCGGTTTACGTTTTCTTTGACTTCATCATCGGAATTCTCCTGGTCTGGACGTACGCGGCGATTCGGCCGCGGTTTGGCCCAGGCGCCAGAACGGCGGCCTACGTGGGACTTCTGTTTTTCGTGTTCGGGTTGATCCTGACTTACGGGTACAAGGAGATGGGAGTGATGTCGCCCGGACTGTGGTGGACGTACACGGGCATATGGTTCGTCAATCTGCAGCTGGCGTCGCTGGTAGGGGGGCGGGTGTACTCGGAGGAGTAACCCCGAACGGCGTACTGATTCCTACGCGTTGGCGTATATATGCGTATAAGATGTATTATGTAAACTACAACTGCACAGAAGATGTGGAGAAGTTCGCTACTGCCACTCCTCCACTGTCCAACCGATACGGGCCCTTAGCCTTACCGCGGGCACTTCACAAAGCACTACAGGAGCTCGGCAGCAGACAGTCCGCGACCGCCTCAGCGACAGTCTGTCAGTCCATCTCGCGCAAACGGCCCTCGAAAACGATCCTTCCCTCTCCGCGAAGCGAGGGCATCCAGCTTGAGCCCTCACGTCGGAGCGTGATCGTCAGCGGGAGCCCGGACCGGGTCCAGAGAACCGTCTCATTGCCTGACTCACCCCAGCTAGCCAGCAGGATCGCGGCGGCCACGGCGCCAGTCCCGCATGCCAGGGTTTCCGCCTCCACTCCGCGCTCGTAGGTGCGATAGGTCCAACCGCCCGCCGGCCGCCTCGCCACGAAGTTGACATTCGCACCGTCCTTCAGCTTGGGATGATGCCGGAGCTCGGGCCCCCGCTCCGTCACACGGGCAGACTCGACATCGGCCATTTCAACCACCACATGAGGTACCCCGGCGCAGGCGAATCCGAGACGCCGCTCCCCTGGCTCGGCGCCCAGTTCGCTGGCGTCGGGCCGCACCTCGGTAACCGCTTCGAGGTCGACCTCCGGCAAACCGTCGCGCAGCCGGGCGCGGAGCGCTCCGGCCGCCGTATGAAGGATGAACCCGCCGGCTTGCGCCAACCCCAGCTCGACCGCAAGGCGGGTGCTGCAGAGGCTGGCGTTTCCGCAAAGGGCCGCTTCGGAGCCATCGCTGTTATAGTATCGCATCCGGACGTCTCCCTTCCCCGCCCTTTGGAGGAAAACGACCCCATCAGCCCCAACCCCCGTGCCCCTGCTGGCCAGAGCCTGAATGGCGTCGGCGTTCTCGAGGTCCGAGGCTCCGCCTTGGGTGGACTCGAAAACCACGAAGTCGTTCCCCGACCCCGTCATTTTGAAAAATCGCTGACCTTCCCCCCAGGCAGTCATCAGATCCTCCCGATGAGGCTCCACCAGCGCAGACGCCAGACCATCCACACGGCTTCACGGACGATGCGCTTCGACATCTTGCTCACGCCTTCGGCGCGATCCACGAAGACAATCGGAATCTCCATTAGCCGAAATCCCTTTTTCCAGGCTCTGTATGACATCTCGATTTGGAACGCGTAACCGTTTGATTTGACGGAGTTTAGATCGATGGATTCAAGTACATTCCTGCGGAAGCACTTGAATCCACCCGTCGCGTCGAAGACTGGCAGGCCGGTTACTGCCCGGGCATAGATATTCGCGGCGTAGCTCAAAAAAAGCCTGCTCATCGGCCAGTTCACCACGTTGACGTGGCCGTCCTGGTAACGTGAGCCAAGTACCAGATCCGCCTCCTTGATCGCGGACAGGAACTCGGGCAGCCGGTCCGGGTTGTGGGAGAAGTCGGCGTCCATCTCGAAGATGACATCGTATTTCCGCTCGAGAGCCCAGCGAAACCCGGTGATATAGGCCGTTCCGAGCCCCAGCTTTCCGGAGCGATGGATGACGTGGACGCGTGGGTCGCCGGCAGCGATCCCGTCAACGATCCCCCCCGTGCCGTCGGGGGAGCCGTCGTCGACAACGAGCACTTCAAGTGACGGGTCCTTGGCCAGGATGGCGGGAATCACCCGGGCGATGTTGAACCGCTCATTGTACGTAGGAACGATAACCAGGGTCCGGTCAGCCAAGGCGTCTCCGATCTTGCCAAACACCCGCCGCCATCGCAAGGATGCCGATCGCGATGGCTAGCCAGGTGATAGTCTTCCCCGTTTGATAGCTCGGGCTCGTGAATTCCAGTTCGACTATTCTCGCCCCGGCAGGAAGCTCGACCCCAATCAGGCTGAGATCTGCCCGGCCAATCCGAGCGGGCTTTCCGTCGACCTTCGCTCGCCAGCCGGGATAGTAGTTCTCTGACACGATCAGGCTGGCGCCGGGAGGTGCGGGCGCGCTGAGATCGATCTGCACTTTGCCGGGTTCGTAACGGCGGACGCTGGTCTTGATCGGGAGCGGCTCGGGGAGAGCTCGCACCGCGCCAGCGACGGACACATTGGCCGAGTGGTCGAAGAGAGCCGCGCGTCTGGGGTCGAAGCGTGGATCCAGAAGTGTCGCCAACACCTGTTCGTCGCTCGCCTTTACCGCGACCGGAGTAACCCAGGAATAAGGGTTGTCCGCGTCGAGCCGAAAGAGATAAGTCTCCTCGCCCGCTGCGTTTCGGACGGGTCCTTTCACCATTTTCGCGCCCGGAACGAACGGAAGTTCCGGTATATCGGCCAGCAGGAACCTGGTGTTCGTCAACTGCAAAACATTCGGCGATAGCAGACGCTCGCCACCTTCGTTCAGGCCGACCAGCTCGTTGTACCGGGCGAGCTGATTGCCATGATACCCGAGCACATTCCTCACGCGGTGAGACATCAGCGCGTCACCAGTCAGGAAAGCATCGCGCTGCATCGCTTTGACCTGCAAAGGCAGCACTCGAACGGGCTGTGGTTCTGCCTTGATGGTCTCGATAATCGCGTCGCTGGCGTATGTCTCTCTGGCCGGCGGCGAGAACATCCAGTACAGCCGCTCGATGCTCCACAAGTCGACAGTCATCAACGCGACCAGGCCCCACGTGGCGTATCGAATGGGAATTCTTTGACGCAAGAGCGCGAATCCGAGTGCGACGGCCAACGCAACAAAGGCCAATGAGCGCCAGGCACCAAGTATGATCGCCCCCTTGTTCGCTTCCAGCCTGTCGAGCTGCCGCTCCTCGGCGAACGACGCGGCGATGGTCGATAGGCCCCCGGTCGTCGCCAGGAGCGCGATCAATCCGGCGAAGGCCGCCCAGCCCAGCAAATATCGGCGCGAAACGCGCGACTGAAGGAAGCGCTCAGTTCCCGCGCACGCGAGAACCGCGAGTGCAAGCGCGCCCACGAAGAAAATCGTCGCGGGAGCCCGGAAGTATTTTGTGCCGGGGACGATCGCATAGGGAATGCGATAGAACGGGGTGGCGCTTCCCAACGACCAGAGAATCGAGATGATGAGCACCGTTGTCCAGAAAATGATGTGCTTCCGTCGTGGGTCGGCGCGTATTCCCAGGAACGCGGCGCCCGCCAGCACCAGAACTACGGCGCCGACATAATCGCTGTGGAGGTGAATTCCGTTGCGACCCCAGTACGCGTCGAGCACGCCTGAGAACTGCGGGAGATAGGTGTTCAACAGCTCGCCGGGTGGCCATGCGTAGGATGTAGCGTGCCGGTAGTCGGCGAGGCCCCCCGCCCTCGGCGACCACGATACGTACTCGCGCACCGGGAGGTACTGTACCGCGCCGATGGCCAGTCCAACCACGACCGCCGCGAGCGACGCCGCAAGACGCTTCACCGCGACATCCCGCGCGAGCCGTGCATCGTCAATCCGCGCGAAGGCCAGAAACAGCGCGTATGCTCCGCAGGCGAGAAGCAGGTACTGCAGCAACTGGGGATGAGGACTGAGCGCCGCCAGTCCAACGATCAGAGCGAATGCGCCGTAGCTCGACGAGCGTCCACCACGAATCCCGCGATAGAGCATCCAGAGCGCGAGCGGAAACAGCGCGCTCACGAATAGCTTTCCGTCGTGGCCCGGCGACACATACGACGCGATCTGCCCGCCCATCATGTACGCGAGTCCGCCCGCGAGCGCTCCCGGGAAACTGTAGCCGATCGCTCTAAGGAAGCCGAAGGTGAAGATGCCGGCGAGGAAGAGATGGATGATGAACCCCCACGTCATCGCCACGTCCGTGGGCAGCACCAGCCGCAACAGGAAAGTCGGGTAGAAAATATCGCCGTGCATCGCGGCGATGTACGGCATTCCCCCGAACAGGTACGGATTCCAGAGCGGGAAGCCCTCACCGGCGCGCAGTGTCGCGGAAGCGAACTCGCGGAACGCGTAGCCGGCGATGTACTGGTCGCTGTGTGGGTTGACGAGAAATTTCCCGGCGAGTGCCGGCCACGCCAGCGAGAAAGTCGAGACGAGATAGACGAGCGACGCCCAGGCGAATGCGAACCGCGGCGCCTCGAGCGCCGCGGTTGAGTGGACGGTTCCGGTGGCCGGCGGTGTCTGCCCTCTTGCTCGAGCCATGGCGATCAATCCGGTAAAGACTTTCGGGTCGCCCCGACGGCGATGTATAACCCGCTCGGCACCAGCTCCACGACGGTCAGCCACAACCGTGCCGCGATCGCAACGAGTGCTGCATCTGCTTCGTTCGCGAGTCCGAGCTGCGTCATGAACGCGGCAAGCGTGATCTCGCGCACGCCAAGCCCAGCTGGTGCGATCGGTGAGATGAAGCCGAGGATGTAGGCGGCGGTGTAAACTGCGATGTAAGAGCTGATTTCGCCAGGCGCGGACCCGAGCAGTCCGCGCACGAACAACTGGAATGCGAGCCCATAGAGAATCCACGACGCCGTGCTTGCCAGCGTTGCGGTCCAGATGGCGTTGGCGGGAATGAACGGAGTTGCGATCTCCCTGCCGCTCAGATTCCCCGCCCATACCGCAAGCCGCGGCAGGAACCGCGGCGCGGTAACGAGCCCAAGAACGAGAAGCAACACGGCGGCGCCGACCAGAAGCGGCTGGCCCAGGAGTTTTGCGCTGGTGACCATCACGATCGCCGTTCCGGTGACCAGGCTTACCGCCTGCATGATGATCGAAGAGCCGGCGGCCGCGATCCCCGACAGACCTCGTTCTCTCGCCATCACACCCATGGCGGTCAGGGACCAGATGTTACCCGGAACGTACTTGCCGAGGTTGGAAAGAAACCAGATTCTGGCGGCTGGCCGGAACGGGAGATGCGAATCCCAGCCACTGAGTATCCGCCGCCATCCCTCGATGAGCAGCGCGTAGGTGATGAGAACGAGGACGGTCGCCGGAACGATGTGCTCCCAACCGAACTGGATGTGGAGCAGTCGCGAGCCAACCTGGTTCCACTGCCCCGCGAGCGCCCTGAAGGCGAAGAAAAGCACCAGGGCGGCGAAAATCCACTGCGCCGCCCTGAATAGCCTACGACGCGATACCGCCAAGAACCTGTCGGTAAATGCCAGTGTATCGGCGAGCGGCTGACTCGGGCGCGAAAGTGGAGAGCGCGTAGAGGCGCCCCGCCTTCCCAAGGTCCGAGCCTCGTCCAACGCGAGCGAGCAGATCGTCCAGGGTGTTGGCGAGCGCCGCGCGATCGCCGGGTGCGACGAGCAGTCCTGTCTTCTCGTGCTGGATCACGTCGCGGAGACCGCCCGAATCGAACGCGACGACCGGCGCCTCACACAACAGCGCTTCCACCGCGACGAGACCGAGGCCTTCGTCCACAGATGGCACCACCACCGCGGCCGCCCGTCGGTACATCGTTGGGAGTTCCGGTTGAGAAAGATGTCCGTGCCAGCGGACACGATCGGCGATAGCCAGCTCCCCGGCGAGTCGTTCCAGCGCTTCGCGGTTGGGACCATCGCCCACCACGTCGAGCTCCGTGCGGGTCTTCATCGCCGCAACGGCTTGCAGGAGATGCTCGATGCCTTTCTGCCCGGTGAGTCGCCCAACGAACAGGATTCGCTTCTCATCGCGCGCGCCACCCGGCGCGAACAGCTCAGTGGCAACGGGCATCGGTGCGACGATAGGTTGGCATTCGGGTGCCAACGCCTCCGCCTCTTCCCGCAGCCATCGCGAAACTGCAGTGACGGCCGCGGAATGCTTCAACACGTGGTTGAAGAGCGGCTTCGCCACTCCGACTGTGCGCGCGAGTCGCACGTCGGTCCCGTGGAGCGTCGTAACGACGGGAACATGAGCGAGACTCCCGAGCCAGGTTGCCACTACACCATTGGGAAACCACCAGTGCGCGTGGATCACGTCGGGCTCAAAACTGCGCCTGGCGCGCACGGCATGAACGAAATCCGATCCGAGAAAGCCGACCAGGGCGAGCCGGGCGCTCCAGGAGGATGCGACATCGCGTGCCATGTTCCCCGTGTAAGCCAGTTGCTCGAAGCGGCGTGGCGCGTAGCGAAAGCGGTCCACGCGGATCCCTTCAATCTCTTCGGAGGCGGGAATGCCGGGCGCAGCCGGTGCCACCACGTGCACATGGACATCTTCGGCGCGGAGCGCGACGGCCAATCGCAGGACGAATGACCCGGCCGCATCTCCTTCCCTCCGCGGGAAGGAATGCGTCAGAAAAAGTACCTTCATCGCGTCAGCGGCCGGGCGGCGTTTCGCGTTCCCGGGAGATGTCTTCGAGGCGCTTTCGCAGTTGGCTCAGCTCTACGCGCTGCGCGGCAATCAGCTCGGCAATCAGCCCGGTCGCGAAGAAGACGCTGCCAACGGTCAGGCAGACCTCGACGAGATTGATCAGCGGCCGAAATCCCACCCCGCCGAGCACACGCAAAAGGATGGCGATGATTCCGACCAGGACGCCAAGGCTGAAGAGTCCCGCGCCCAGCATGCCAAACAACAGCAGTGGCTTTCGGGCAAACCTCAGCTCGAACCACACTGCGAGCATATCGAGGGCACCCACGGGAATTCGTCCCACCCCGAACTTTGACTGGCCGGCGGTGCGCGGGTAAAGCGGAACCGGCACCTCGGAAACCGTAAAGCCTTCCGCCGCGGCCATCACCACCATGTACCGGTGCCAGTCGGGACGGTTGGGGAGCGCATCCATCACCTCTCGGCGATATGCTTTCACCGAATTGAGATCGCGCACCGGGACCTTGAAAAGCGACCTGCTGAGACGGTTATAAACACCGGACACGAACGCTTTTTCGTACTTCCCTTCCTTGTACCCGGTAACGATGTCCGACCGCCCGGCGAAAATTGGCTCGACGAGACGCGGAATGTCTTCCGGCTTGTATTGCAGGTCGGCCGGATAGAACACCAGCACGCTACCCCGCGAATTCAGGTAGCCCGTGCGCAACGCCTCCGCTACCCCGCGACGCACTCCGTGCCGCACCGCTTTCAGAAATGGGTATTCCCTCGAGAGCCGCTCCAGAGCCTCCCAGGTTCCGTCCACCGAACCATCATCCACCACCACCACCTCGTACCGCCCGGGCTCCGAGTCGAAAGCGGCGCGCGCCTGCTCCATGAAAATCGGAAGATTCTCCGCTTCGTCCTTTGCCGGTACGAGGACGCTGACCTCGGGCCGTGCGCTCAGGGGCGCCTTATCCGCTCCCCTGAATCTTTGCGCGGCTTCGGCCTGGATCGGCGATGTCATACCCGTTTCCGCATGCGCGCGGAGAGAACGCCGAGCTGATCGCGATACTTGGCGACCGTTCTGCGGGCGATCTGAACGCCGCTCTCCCGGAGAATGTTCACGATCGCCTGATCTGTGAGCGGATGCTTGGGATCCTCGTCCTCCACCAGCTTCTGGAGCTGCGCCTTGATGCCGCGGGCGGAAACATCCTCGCCGTCGGATGTGGCGAGACCGGAGGAGAAGAAAAACTTGAGCGGGAGCACACCCCGCGGCGTCTGCACGAACTTCTCGTTGGTGACCCGGCTGACGGTGGACTCGTGCATGTTGATCACTTCAGCGACCTCGCGCAGGGTCAGCGGCTTCAAATGCTGAATTCCCTTCTCGAAGAATTCGCGTTGCCGCTCGACGATGTAATTCATGACCTTGAGCATGGTCTGACGTCGCTGCTCGATCGCCTGGATCATCCAGTGCGCGGAGTTGAGCTTGTTGGAGATGAACTCCTTGTTCTCCCCCTCGAATTTCTTCTTGTCCCTCGCGATCTCCTGGTACGCGCGACTGAGCTTGAGCCGGGGAAGATTCGCGTCATTGAGAAAGACGTGATACCGGTCGTCGATTTTGTCAACGATCAGGTCGGGAATGATATAGTTGTCGTCGCGGGATCCGTACTGTAGCCCGGGTTTCGGATCGAGCTTGGCGATCTCATCCGCCGCCTTCTGCACGTCGGCGGCGCTGATCCCGAACCTCTTGGAGATCTCGCTCCAGCGGTGGTTGATAAGCTCCTCGAAGCAATCGCGCACCAGGCGGTACGGAACCGACTGCTCGAGGCCCGCCTCCTTGAGCTGGAGAAGCAGACATTCCCGCAGATCCTGAGCTCCGACGCCGGGCGGGTCGAGGCTCTGGACCGTGGCGAGCATCTGCTGCCCTTCCTCCGCGGCATAGAGCGGCAGATCATCGGTCTCGCGGCCGGCTTCTTCCGCGGCCTTCGTCACGACTTCGTTGAGCGTGCGGACGATATCGTCAACACCGCTCGCGAGATAGCCGTCGTCGTTGATGTTGCCGATGAACTCGTCGGCGAGGAGCGTCTGGCGCGGCGTAAGCTCGAGAAGACTTACCTGATCTCGTAGATGGTCGCTCAGATCGCGTGTCGCGACCGTCACCGGCTCGAAGTATTCGCGCTCCTCGTGCTCCTCTCTTCGTCCACCGACGGTGTCGAATCCATCGAGTAGGATTTCCTCCCAGTCGATCTCTCCCGAGCGCTCGTCCTCCGGCTCCGCTTGCGCCGGCTCGTCGGCCTCCCCTTCCTGCTCTTCCTCCTCGTCGTCCTCGGTATCCACCAGATCGAGGAACGGGTTGTTGAGCAGCTCCTGCTTGAGGTGCTGCTGGAGGTCCAACAGGGGCATGTAGAGCAGATCCATCGCCTGGTAGAGGCGTGGATTTATCTTGAGCTCCTGGCGGAGATGAGTCGATTGATTGAGGCCGGGCTTCACGCGATCGTCCCCTCGTCTCTCTCGCGCGAAAACCTCTCCCGCAACCGCGCTGTAAGTGTTGGACCCAGATAGATATCGGCCACCGTGTCGTGGAAAACCAGCTCCCGGACGGTTCCGGAAACTTTCACCTGCCCATCGAACATAATGTACGCCCGATCGACTATGTCCAGCGTCTGCTCGACGTTGTGATCGCTGATCAGAACACCGATCCCGCGATGGCGCAGCCCGGCCACAATCGTCTGGATGTCATGCACCGCGATCGGGTCCACCCCGGCAAACGGCTCGTCGAGCATCATGAATTTCGGATCGGTCACGAGGGCCCGGGTTATCTCGAGCCGCCTGCGCTCACCACCCGAAAGGGCGTACGCCTTGCTCTTGCGAAGGCGCTTGATACTGAGCTCGTCGAGCAGCCTCTCGAGCCTCACGCTCCGCTCCGCCGAGGAGAGCGGCAGTGTCTCCAGAATGGCGAGAATGTTGTCCTCGACGGAGAGCTTGCGAAAGATTGACGGCTCCTGCGAGAGGTAACCAATCCCGCGTCGAGCGCGCCTGAACATCGGAAGGTTGGTCAGATCCTCGCCATCGAGCATGATGCGTCCCGACTGCGGCTGAATCAGCCCCACGATCATGTAGAAGGTCGTGGTCTTCCCCGCCCCATTGGGCCCGAGCAGGCCAACGATCTCACCTTGCCGCAAATTCAGCGCGACATCATTTACGACCTTTCGCCCGCGATACGTCTTCGTCAGGCCTTCGGCCTCGAGCAAGCTCCCGCTGATTACCGGTGTATTCACCGGTGTCGCAAGCGCGAGTCTCGAATGCTCTCCCGTCTCACGCATCGCCTCGGCGAACTCCTGGCGGTTGGGCGCAATGTCCCGCCAGAGCGTCGGGGCGAACGTTACGGTTGCGGCATCGCTCTCCATGTCCGCGTCGAGCGGGAGCAGGACGCCGGTTTCGGCGAGCCGCGGCAGGATGGAATTGGCCAGGTACGATCTGACCTCGTCCTGGGCCAGGCGGCCGGCTTCGCGGTCAGCGTCCTGGCCTTTCGCACGCAGGGCGCGCAGATGGTCTTCGCGGTAGTTGGCCGCGACGTCCCGAGCGCGTGCAGCCCCATTGGCGTCCGCGGCTCGAACGATCGCGTCCAGGGCGAAGCCGTCGAGCCTGTCGTTCTCCGACATCCGGTCGATCAGCGCGCGAACACTGTCCGGCAAATGACGGCCGCTGCTCATGGTCGAATTCCAGGCACGCTGACCGGTGGTCGGGGTCGAGGCTGAGCGCTGGCGGGCGCGGTGGCGGGCGCCGCCGTAGTTGCGGGTGCCGCGACAGCTGCCGCTGGCTCGATCAGAATTCCGGTCGCCCGATCGGTGACCGTGACCGTGGCCACGCGCTTGTTGTCGAAGTCGATCTCTATGATTCTGCCCCGGACGTAGTTCACGCTCGGCTGTGTCGGGGTGCCCTTTGAATTCTTCATCTGGTAGTAGGAACGGGCGCTCCCGCTGGCCACGATCTCGCGCACCTGGGGGCGACTGGTCGAGTCTCCAGTCACCACCGAATCAAAGCGCGCGACGATCGTGTCGCCGCTCAGCCAGTCCCGTTCAGTCGTGACGAAGCCGGAGTCAGGAGCGGAGTTGGCAAACGCGCTTCCTACCGCCCGGACTTCGCGGACTCGTTGTCCGGGCATTATTGCGTCAATGGAGTCGGCGACGATCTCCCGCTCGGGCGAGATGGCGTGGGCGCGCTTACTCCCCCACGCTACCGCGCGCTGGAGCTGATTGGCTTGGAGTCGCAAGTCTATGGTGTCGGCGACCAGCTCCAGGTCCTGGCTGAGGGCGTGCCCATTGGGCGTGGCGACGACCCGCTCTAGCTGCCGGCTTCGCGAAAACAGGTCGATGATACCTCCTGTCAGCGTGAACGGCCGCTCGCCTTTTCCCTCAACGCTCGGTGATCCCATCAATCGGGCGAAGTCGCGCCCGGTATCGAGGAAGGCGGAGTCGCCTTTGGCGGTGAGGTCGGGGCGAGTTATTTCGACGCGGAGCGAGGCATAAACAAGGCTGTCGCCTTCCATCGCGATCTGATTGGCGACGACGTGTGCCGTGTCCGGTGGCCTCCCTCGACCTGTCGTGTCCTTTTGCACGAGAGTTACGTGCGGGCGCCCCGGGGCCACCATTCGCGCGAGCGGACGCTGGGGCGTACTGCGATAATAGTCGACGATCGGACCACGCAAGGTGCTGCCGTTCGCCATCACTGCGACGACGTCTCCTTCCGCGTGGAGGTGGTCTGTGCGCTGGTAGTAGGTCATCGTGCGGGATGTCACCGTCGCGCGAGGCTCCCTGTACCGCACGTTACCCACGAGGTAAAGGCGCGCCTCGGACTCGTAGTATTCGGCGCTGTCTGCCGTGAGCAGGTTTCCCTGACCAATGCAGCGGGCGACGATCCCGCCACCCGAAAAGGTGTTGGTGACGCCGCCCGGTAACTGGCTGATGGTGGCGCGCGTATTGGGAGTGTTCGGAAACTCCATATCGCAGTTTTGTGGAATCTCCTGCGCGGAGCCTGGCGTGCCCGCCAATGCTGCAGCCAGGACCAACAAAAGGGGATATCTCATCTCAGCGCTGCGGCGTGGAGCTGGAGGGGGGTGTGGGAATTGGACCGGGCGCGGGCGACGGGGACGTAGAAATGTTTCGCGCAACCCCGCTCGCTCCCTTCAGGATGCGAATGTTGTTCATGTTCGGATCGGAGCGAAACCCCACTCCTTCCAGTCGCCGGTTCGGCTCCATCAACACGAACGCGCTGTCACTGGAAATCTCGTTTCTGGGCTGATTGTAAATGAGCTCTGACGTGGTGAGGCGCCGTCCATCCTGGGATACGACGACGACGTTCTGCCGCGCCACCATGCTGCCGAGGCGCGTGTTGTAAGTCCCGCGCCGCGAAGTGAGCACGGCATCCTGCACTCCGGCAGTGGTGAAGAAAGTGGTGTGCACCTTTTCCAGCTCGACCCGCGTGTTCTCGTCGAAGAAGTAGGCGGTGTCGGCGTTGAGTCTGGCGCGCGAGACACCCTTGTCGGTCAGGTTGAACTTCGCGCCAAACATTACCTGGTCGGCCGAGTCAGCGAGCCCCGTTGCGCCGCGCGCCGCGGGTGTTGCCTTCTTTTCGGTGCAGGCGGCAAGGAAAAGCAAAGCAGAAGTGAACAGCGCGGCAGTGCGCACTAGATCACTCCGGCGCGCATGAGGTCGTGAAGGTGAATGACTCCGACCACGGAATCATCTTCGCCAAGCACGGGCATCGAGATGATGCCGTGCGTTTCCATGCGGTAGACCACCGCGCTTCCGAGCTCGTCGGCGCGCGCAACTTTAGGGTGGGTGTTCATTACCGTCCTGGCGGCAACCGGGAAAACATTCTCCTCGTGCTCCATCAGTCGCGTGAGGTCGCCGGTGGTAATGACGCCGGAAACACCGCCTTCCTTGCCGACGACGATCGCGATCCCGCGGCGTTCCGCCAGGAGCACGACCGCCTCGCGCATCGTCGCAGATTCGGACAACAGGGGGATTTTCTCAGTGACCATCACATCTGATACCCGCGTCAGGAGCCGACGACCCAGAGCACCTCCGGGGTGCAAGCGGGCGAAGTCATCGGCGTTGAACCCCTTCTCCTCGAGGAGAGCGATGGCCAGCGCATCGCCGATTGCGAGCGCGACGGTGGTGCTGGTGGTGGGCGCAAGGTCGTGCGGGCAGGCTTCCTCCTTCACCCAGGCGTCGAGCGTAACGTCGCTGTGCCGCGCCAGGGCCGACTTGGCGTTGCTGGTGAGCGCGATCGTGCACACACCGAAGCGCTTGAGGTGCTCCAACAGGCTGAGCACCTCACTCGATTCTCCACTCTTGGAGATAAGGATCGCCACATCAGATCGGCCGACCATACCCAGATCGCCGTGGACGCTGTCGGCGGGGTGGAGAAAATTGGCTGGCGTTCCGGTAGAAGTGAGCGTCGCTGCAATCTTGCGTCCGACCAGGCCCGACTTCCCGACACCGGACACGATTACGCGGCCCGTCGAGCGGGCGATGGTCTCGACCGCCCGCGCGAAATCGTCGCCGATGCGGCGCTCCGCTTCCCGAAGCGCGTCGGTCTCCATGCGGAGCACTCGGCGCCCGCGCTCGACGATGTCCTTTCGGGTCACTGGTTCACGCGCGCCCAGATGTCAACCGCGCGGCTGGTCAGCTCGTCGAGCGCCGAAAGTGGCAGCATGTTGGGGCCATCGCTTGGAGCGGAGTCCGGATTCGGATGGGTCTCGATGAACAGTGCCTGTGCACCCGCCGCGATGGCGGAAAGGGCCAGCAACGGGACGAACTCACGTGCCCCGCCGCTCGCCCCGTCGGGTCCCTGGCCAGGCTTCTGCACGCTGTGGGTGGCGTCGAAGATCACTGGCGCGCCGCAAGCCTCCCTGAGACGCGTGAAAGAGCGCATGTCCACGACAAGGTCACCGTAACCAAAGAACGTTCCCCGCTCGGTGACTGCGATCTCGCGGGAGCGCCCGTTCTGTTTTACATCTCCGCGAATTTTCTCCACCGCTCCGCGCATCCCTTCGGGTTGGAGCCACTGCCCCTTCTTCACGTTCACCGGTTTTCCTGTCGCGCCCGCGGCTTCCAGCAGGTCGGTCTGGCGGCAGAGGAAGGCCGGGATCTGGAGGACATCAACGACCTCCGCCACGGGAGCGCATTGGTCGGGCGCGTGGACGTCCGTGAGCACGGGGAGGCCGGTGGCTTTGCGCACTCGCTCGAGAGCGGCGAGCCCGGCGTCGATGCCGGGACCACGCGCTGCGTCGCGATTCGAGCGGTTGGCTTTGTCGAAGCTCGCCTTGTAGATGATCCCGCCCGGGATACGCTCTGCCAGCCGGGCCAGGGCCTCGCCGATACGCAGGTTGAGATCGTCGCTCTCGAGAACGCAGGGTCCCGCGATCAGGAAAAACCTGTCCGGCGGAAACAATTCCGCCACGCTATTCCGCCGCTTTCAGGGGCGCCCGCTGGCGGTCGCTTCGCGCCGGAGCCTTGGCCTGGGTGGCGGCGGCGATGAAGCCGGCGAATAGCGGATGCGGCCGGGTGGGACGTGACTGGAGCTCGGGGTGAAACTGGCATCCGATGTACCAGGGATGCGTCTGGAGCTCCACGATTTCCACGAGCGAGCCGTCGGGGGAAAGTCCGCTCAGGTTGAGCCCGTGCTCGATGAACTGATCGCGATACTTGTTGTTGACCTCGTAGCGGTGCCGATGCCGCTCGCTCACTTGCGGCGATCCGTAGATGGCGGCTGCTCGTGTTCCGACTCCGAGCTTGCAGGGGTAAGCTCCGAGACGCATGGTACCGCCCATGTCAGTCACGTGCTGCTGACCTTCCATCAGCGAGATCACGGCGTTGTCGCATTCGGGAGCAAACTCGCTGGAATGACTGTCGGCGAGACCAATCACGTTCCGCGCGAACTCGATGATCGCGGTTTGCATACCGAGGCAGATTCCAAAAAAGGGCAATCCTGACTCGCGCGCGTACCGGATCGCCTCGAGCATTCCCTCCACTCCGCGCACCCCGAAGCCGCCGGGCACCAGCACTCCCTGCATGTCGGCGAGCAGCTCGCGGGTGCGCTCTCTGCTGGTGAAGAGGTCGCTCGCCAGCCAGGAAATCTCCACACCGACGTCGCTGGCAATTCCGCCGTGGATCAATGCCTCCTGCACACTCTTGTAGCTGTCGATGAGATCCGTGTACTTGCCGATGACGGCAATTTTGACACTGCCCTTGGGGCGGAGAATCCGCTCGACCATGTTCCTCCAATTCGAGAGGTCGGGCGCGCGGCGACCGAGAAGGCCCAGGCGATGCATCACGCGCTCGTCGAGGCCCTGCTCGTGAAAGAGCAGTGGTATCTGATAGATGCTCGGAACATCCCGGCTTTCGACGACGGCCCCGAATTCCACGTTGCAGAAGAGCGCGATTTTCCTTTTGACTTCCTCCGATAGCGCGCGCTCGGTGCGACAGATGAGGATGTCGGGCTGGATTCCGATTTCCATGAGCTCGCGCACGGAGTGTTGCGTGGGCTTGGTTTTCACTTCGCCTGCCGCGGCGATGAACGGCACCAGCGTCAGATGAATGAAGATCGCGTTCTCACGTCCCGTCTCGTGCCGGAACTGACGAATTGCTTCGAGGAACGGCAGCGACTCAATGTCACCGACAGTTCCACCAATCTCCACTATCACGACGTCGCTTTCCGGCGCGAGGCGCTTCATCGCCCCTTTTATCTCGTCGGTGACGTGCGGAATTACCTGGACTGTCGAGCCGAGGTACTCCCCGCGGCGCTCCTTGGTGATCACGTTGAGATAAATCCGGCCGGTGGTGACGTTATTGGCCTGGGCGAGCGACCGGTCTATGAACCTCTCGTAGTGGCCCAGGTCGAGGTCCGTCTCCGCGCCGTCATCGGTGACGAACACCTCGCCATGCTGAAACGGCGACATGGTGCCGGGATCGACGTTCAAGTAGGGGTCGAACTTCATGATCGTGACGCGCATTCCGCGCTCGACGAGCAGCCTGCCGAGGGAGGCTGCCGCGATCCCTTTGCCCAGAGACGAGACCACTCCGCCGGTAATGAAGATGTAACGCGTCTGTTGACTCGAACTAGCCTGCATTGTTCATCACCCCCGCCATGAATCCGTCCCAGCGCGCATTGGCGCGCTCAAGGTCCTCTTCGGTGTCAATTCCACTTGCCGGAGCTTCACTAGTGATCGCCACACCCATCGGCAACCCGGCCGCAAGCGGTCGCAGTTGTTCCAGTCGCTCGATCTCCTCCAATGGGTGGATCGCAAGGGCGACCCATTGTACCAGAGCCTCTCTGGTGTACGCATACACCCCAATATGCTGTAGAGTGCGCCCTGCCTGCCGGTGCGCGTCAGCCGCGTCTCTCAGAAAAGGAATGGGAGCGCGGGAGAAATACATCGCACGGCCGTCATCGGCGACGACAACCTTGACGAGGCTCGGCGTGCCGAGAATCTCCGGGCTCGCCGGCGAGGCCGCGGTACCAAGCGGAAATCGTCCGCTGGCGACCATTTGGGATGCTCCGCGTACGGCCCCGGACCCGATGAAAGGCTCGTCACCCTGGACATTCACGATCGTGTCGTAGGACCGGAATCGCGGCGCCGCCGCGGCCTCGGCCACCCGTTCAGTCCCGGAGGTGTGACTGGAGCTGGTCATGATGCAGTCCGCCCCGGCTGCGCGAACCGTAAACGCGATCGTATCATCGTCGGTTGCCACGACGATGGCGTCAGCGAGGTTCATCTGGGAGATTCTTTGCCAGACTCGGACGATGAGCGGGAGTCCGGAGAGGAGACGGAGGGGCTTGCGCGCGAGGCGCATGGCGCCGATGCGGGCCGGGATGACTACCAGGGTCCTCATCACCCGCTCATTTTTGCGCGACACCATGGAAAAGTCACGCCTTGCAATATACCCCGGCGGACGCCGGGGAGCAAACCGTGCCGCGCGTCAGTACGGCAGCGAAACCCCGAGCGAGAACGCGGACCGACGAGAGAACGGCGAACGATTCCCTGCCGGATCAATGCTGTAATCGACGCGGAGGACGCTGACTCCGACACCGAGCCCGAGATTCTGGACCAGGGACGGCAGCTCTCCGACCCCGGCGCTCCCAGCGGCGTAGCGAAGCGCGACGAAGGGGCTTCCAACCGGCCCGAGGATGATCCGCTCGATCGGAACCTTGTATTCTCCCTCGGCGAAGAAGAGGCGGTCGCCGCCCATAGCAAGCAGGTCTATGGTAGCGAGCGTGCCTGCCCCACCCAGATACGCGTAGCGCTGCGGAGGAGCGGCGTCCCGGGGCACTACCGCGTGTGTTCTGAAGGCGAAGGTCTGCGTACCGAACGTTGGGAAGACGACTGTGCCGTGGATAGTCGCCTGGGTGAAGGAGGTCCGCCCCGCAATGCATATGGGCCCCCCGGGCGGGAACACACAGCCCTCGAATGGGGCCCTGAAGGCGTGCTCGACCGTGGCCTCGAGTTTTCCATCGAGCTCTCCACGAAAGAAATCAACGGCGCTGCCGCCAAGTATCGACGTGATTTCACCTTTCCACACCGCCGGGTTCAGGCGCCGCATCTTGAGCCTGTGCGTGCGGCCGAAGATACTCCACGGACTTTTTTGCGGATCGAGCGAGCCAGTCGACCAGTCTTTTTCGAAGTTACCGCCCAGGAAAGGCGCGAGCGTAAAGGCGGAGGAAGTAAAAGTCCGGCTCAATCGCAGCGTAGCGCGATCGGCGCGGTAGTAGTTCCGCGCGTCACTCCCGACGAAGAGAGCGGCGGCAGAGTTGATCAAGTCGGAGCGGATCCACGCATCATTGGTGAACGTCCCGCGACCGACGTAGAGCTTTATCTCGTTACGATACCCGGGCCGGAAAACACCCTCCAGCGACGGATCCCAGTTTCCGAGATGCGAGCGGTAGCTCACGATGGCGTCCACCTCGAGCCTGTCCTCCCCCAGCGTCAGCTTGGGCCCCCACGGGATCGTCAGCCCATTGACCCGGTCGTACGACGGGGTCCGCAGTCCAATCCCCAGCGGGAGCGTGAGCGGAGGATCGCTATAAGTGACGTACGCCGTGTCGGGCTCCGCCCTTGTCGTGTCCTGCGCGAACGCTCCGTGCGCCAACAGCGCCGCGAGGCATTGCAACGTCGCCAGCTTTTTCATCGGGTGAGGGTCAGAAAGTTTCGCAGAATCTCCTTTCCGTTCTGTGTCAGGATGGACTCCGGGTGAAATTGAACGCCCCAGACGGGATGTGCGCTATGCCTGATCGCGTGAATCTCGTCCGGATCATCGACATCCCTTGCGATCACATGGATCTCCTCAGGCAGGGATTTTGCCTCGACGACAAGCGAGTGATAGCGCATGACCTCGAGGGGGCTGGGAACTCCGTCGAACAATCCCGTCCCATCATGCACTATTTGGGAAGTCTTGCCGTGCATCAGTCTTTTCGCGCGCACCACCTTGCCGCCATAGGCCTGGCCGATGGCCTGGTGTCCGAGACATACGCCAAGCGTGGGTATCCGGCTGCTCCAGCGTCGGATTGCCTCGACGGAAATCCCCGCCTCTGACGGTGTGCACGGACCCGGCGAGATGACCATGCGGGTGACACCCATTGCTCCTATATCCTCGACGGAAATTTCGTCATTCCGCCGGACCACTGGCTCCTCGCCGAGCTCCCCCAGGTACTGCACGAGGTTGTACGTGAACGAAT
Organism: Gemmatimonadota bacterium; assembly: GCA_031390205.1. Taxonomy (GTDB): domain Bacteria; phylum Gemmatimonadota; class Gemmatimonadetes; order Gemmatimonadales; family Gemmatimonadaceae; genus UBA4720. Next base: position 18,146 of record JANMTG010000084.1, on the reverse strand, counting down.
CGTAGTTGTCGAGTACGAGCAGCATGCGATAATTCTACCAGCTCAAGATCAGGAGCGCGGATGGAACTGTTTGTGGACGCTGCGCAGGTATTCACGGTCGATGTGGGTGTATATCTGGGTGGTCGAGATGTCTACATGACCCAGCATTTCCTGCACGGCCCTGAGGTCGGCGCCGCCCTCCAGCAGGTGAGTGGCAAAGGAGTGCCGCAGGGTGTGGGGGGAAACAGGCTTGGTGATGCCTGCCTTGTCGACGTACTTCCTGAGAATCTTCCATGCACCCATGCGCGACAGCGGTTGCCCCCGCGCGCTCAGAAACAGAACGCCCTTCCCTTCTCCTTTCTCCAGCGACGGCCTCAGCTCGCGCATGTAGATCGCGATCGCTCCGATCGCGCGACGACCGATCGGCACGAGTCGCTCCTTGGCGCCCTTGCCGAAAACGCGAACCAGGTGGTCCTGGAGCATCACGTCCCGGACACCAAGTGATATCCACTCCGATACACGCAGTCCCGCGCCGTATGCCACTTCGAGCATCGCCCGGTCGCGAAAGGCGAGACGTTCGTCGAGAGAGGGTGCGGCAAGCAGTCGCTCCACCTCGTCCACCGCCAGCACTTCCGGAAGCGTGCGCCACCGCTTCGGCGTCTCCAGCCGCTCGCTCGGATCGCGCACCACGTGACCTTCGCCCAGAAGGAACTTAAAATAGGTTCGCACCGCCGAGATGTTGCGCCGTATTGAGGCTGGTGCGAGCCCAAGGTCCTTGAGGTGGTAGATGTATTCGCGTAGGGAGCGCGCTCCGACCTCGCTCGGCGAGACTGCGCCCTTCACGTGTTCGTACGTTACGAAGCGCTCGATGTCGAGCTTGTAGGCCTTGCTCGTCTCGACCGACGCGCCCTGCTCCAGCGCCAGAAAATCGTCGAACCGCTCGACGAAGAAGGAACGGGCAACCGCGTCGTTGAGGGAAATCCTAGTCACGCATCTGCCTCTCGCGGCGGCGGCGGAGCCAGAGGCCTGCCAGGAGCGCGACCAATGCCGCCGCTATCACTCCCGCCCACTGCCCCGAGCGCAGCATATAGTGCTGGAGGAGCTCCCAGTTGTCGCCCGCGCGAAAGGCGAGAAAGGTGATAAGGCCGAACCAAACCGCCGACGCGCTGCCGACGGCCAGAAACACCTTCCATGCGGGCAGGCGCATCGCCCCCGCAAAGGGCGGTACGATGGCGCGCACTCCGGGCAGAAACCGGCTCACGAACAATCCCCCGAACCCGTATTTCGCGATCAGCTCCTTCATTCTGTTCTCCGCCGTCGGGCCCACGTACTTCTCGAGGCGCGTCAGAATCATGCCGGAGCCGAAGCGCCGGACCAGGGTGTAGGTGACCATCGCGCCGGCTACGTTGCCGAACCATCCGAGCAGAAAAACCATGACCGGAGAGCCGTTAGCCCGGGAAGCGAGAAAGCTGCCGAAGGCGATCACGCCGTCGGATGGAAACGGCGGGAAAAAGTTCTCGAACGCCGAGAGGCCGGCGATGGCGACGTAAAGGGTGCCGACCGGAAGATTGCCCAGCCAGGTGATGATCGTATCGAGCATCTATTTCCCTTTCCCCCGCCCCACCAGAGTAGCGACCGCGATGCAAGCGAGCCCCTCGCCGCGGCCAATCCAGCCCATGCCTTCGTTGCTCTTTCCCTTGACGCTCACCGCCGAGGAATGGACACCAAGGGCGGTGGCGAGCCGCGACCTGATTCTCTCGCGCTCTGGTGCGATCCGCGGAGCTTCGGCGATCACGCTTACGTCTACGTGCCGCACGACATAACCGGCGCCGGAAACCAGCGCGATCGCCGCCTCGAGCATCTCGACGGAATCGCGATCCTTGTTCGCCGGATCACTGTCGGGAAACATCTCTCCTATGTCGCCGAGACCCGCCGCGCCAAGAACCGCGTCAGTGATCGCATGACAGACGGCATCCGCGTCGGAGTGGCCGACAAGTCCTACCTCCGACTGGATTCGTACGCCGCCAAGTATGAGTGGGCGGCCTGGTGCGAACCGGTGAGAGTCGTAGCCTATTCCAACTCGATAATCTTCGCCCGGTTGTTCCGCGGAAGACCCGGCCCCGGCGTCACGCGGCATCTGCCCGCGCCGCCACACCGGGCTCGAGCAGGGAGTAATCCTGTCGCCGGCGCGCCGGCGTGAAGCCGGCGTCCCGGATCAGGCGCTCCATCTCCTCGGTCGACGTGCGGTTCGTAGTGTTGGCGGCCGACACTACGTTTTCCTCGATCATCAGGGATCCGAAGTCGTTGCAGCCAAAGCGGAGCGCGATCTGCCCGATCTTCATCCCCATCGTCACCCAGCTCGATTGCAGGTTCGGGACGTTGTCGAGAACTATTCTCGCAAAGGCCACCGTGCGCAGATACTCGGTCGCTCCCGTCTTCGGCTGGTGCGACATCGTCGGCGTGTTTTCCGGCTGAAGAGGCCAGCAGATGAACGCCGTAAACCCACCCGTCCGCGACTGCACTTCCCTGACTCTCTGAAGGTGCTCCAGCCGCTCGGCCAGTGTTTCTCCGAGGCCGTACATCATCGTCACCGAGGTCTTCATCCCCTCGTTGTGCGCGAGCTCCATGATCTCGAGCCATCGATCGGCCCCGGCCTTCTTCGGCGCCACGATGTCGCGCACCCGCTGAACCAGAATTTCGCCGCCTCCACCGGGGATGGAATCGAGCCCCGCCTGGCGAAGCTCCCTGATGACGTCGAGCGCGTCCATTCGGAACAGCTTGGCGAAAAAATCAACTTCACTCGGGCTGAAGCCATGGATGTGGATGGGGTGATTCCGCTTGATGTACCGCATGAGGTCGAGGTACCATTCGAACGGGATGTACGGATTGTGCCCACCCTGGATGAGTATTTGGACGCCACCCAGACTTTTCGCTTCGTCGATCTTGGCGCCGATCTGCTCGAACGACAACGTGTAGCCTTCGCCGTGCTTTGGGCGGCGGGCGAACGCGCAGAAGCCGCAGTCCGCCACGCACACGTTGGTGTAGTTGATGTTCCGGTCGATGATGTAGGTGACGGTATCGCCCGGGTGCAACTGCTGCCGAATGCGATCGGCCTCGGCGCCGAGCTCGAGCAACGGCGCGCTAGTGTAGAAATCGAGCAGGTCGCGCGCTTCGGTCATGCGGCGGGGAGAAAGGTGAGAGTGCCGTTCGGAATGCGTCCGCGCTCGACGAGACGTCGATAGAACTCGGTGAGCCCCGCCAGATGCGGGTACGACAGGCCGTAATCGAGTCCGGAAAGATACTCCCTGCACACGTCTTCCTCGACGCCCGTCGCCTGCTGCGCCTGCCGCGCCAGCTCCGGGAGATGAGCGAGGCCCCAATTCCGCGATTCGATCAGCGCGGAATGGGCGACCAGCGCTTCCTTCACGTCCGTCGTCCGCTGCGCCACCCAAACCGCGAACACGAACGGCTGCCCCGTCCATTCCTTCCACATCTCGCCGAGATCGTATGAATGGGGATACCGCGCCCGGTGCCGGGAGCCAAGCAGGAGGGCGGCGTCGCCGATGACCAGGCGCGCGTCCGCGTCTCCGGTGCCGTGCGACACCACGTCGCTGAGCTCGGCGTCGCCCGCGACGAAGTGAGGCTTGGCGTGCCAGACGTGCTCGAAAAGGAGCTCGAGGAGCGCCACGCTGGTCATCGAGCTGCGGCTGACGATGACAGGCCTGCGCGACAGCTCGGAGGCGGGGCGATCGGAGAACAGCATGACACTTCGCACCGGACCGTCGCAGGAGATCGCCAGGTCGGGGAGCAGCAGATAACCTTCCGAGTCGCGCGCGTACTCGACCGCCGACACCACGCTGATGTCGAGCTCGCCTGACGCCATGCGCCGGTTGAGGTCGGTGGGAACACCGTCCACCAGCTCCGCATCGAGCTGGACGAGTCCGCGGTCGAGGGCGCCGTACACCGGGTAACAGTTGATGTAGGGAATCCGACCGATGCGCATCACGCCGCCACCGCCGCCGTCCGGGCGAACTGGCGCAGGATGTTGTAGAACGAATCGCGCTCGGCGGGAATCTTTCCCGCGGATCTGATCAGGTCGAGGATTTCGTCGAGGCTGAGCCCCTGCGCCGTATGCGCGCCGGCCTCGTGATAGATCTTCTCGCGGACGACCGTCCCTTCGAGGTCGTTCACTCCGAATGCGAGCGCCGTCTGGGAAAGAAACGGCGTGACCATGATCCAGTGAGTCTTGACGTGATCGAAGTTGTCGAGGAAGAGACGGCCGACCGCGAGATTGCGCAGGTCGTCGAAGCCGGTGGTAGCCGTTCCCTGCCGACCGAGCTCGATGCCGAGCTCGTTGTTGTCGGGATGGTAGGCGAGTGGAATGTAGGCGAGGAATCCGCCCGACTCGTCCTGCAGATCGCGCAGCATCGAGAGATGATCGACGCGGTCCTGGATCGTCTCAACGTGGCCGTAAAGCATCGTGCAGTTGGAGCGGATGCCGAGGCGATGGGCGGTGCGATGCACATCGATCCAGTCCTCGGCAGCGAGCTTCTTGTCCGCTATCGCCATTCGGACGCTGCGCCCGAACACTTCGGCGCCTCCGCCCGGAAGCGTGTCGAGACCGGCCTCGCGCAGCGCCGTAAGGACGTCCTCCAGCGACATCTTGTCGATTCGCGCGATGTGGGCGATTTCGACGGCGGTGAGCGCCTTGATGTGCACCTGGGGATGCCGCGCCTTGAGCCCGCGAAACATCTCGCTGTAGTACTGGAGGCCCGCCTTCATGTCGAGACCGCCAACGATGTGGAATTCCCGCGTGAGGCCGTTGTCGGCAGCTTCGGCTTCGGCGTACACCTCGTCGAGGCTGTAATGGTACGCGCCTTCTTCCTTGGGCAGCCGCGCAAACGAGCAGAACACGCACGTTTTGCGCAGGTAGCACACGTTGGTGGGATTTATGTGCTGGTTCGCGGCGAATGTGACGACGTCGCCGTGCTTGCGGCGATTGGCGTAATCGGCAAGCAGGCCGACGCCGAGCAGGTCGGGCGACGTGAACAGGAAATGCGCGTCAGCCTGGGAAAGCCGTGTCCCGGTCAGCACCTTTTCGCCGATCGCCCTCAAATCTCCGTTCGCGATCCGGCCGAGGTCGAGCGAGACCTCCTGCTTCATTCGGGTCAGCTTTCGAAGCGCTTGACGGCGAGGGTGGTGTTGTGCCCACCGAAGCCGAAGCTGTTGCTGAGCACCGCAGTGACTTCGCGGTCGACACAGGTGTTCGGAGTGTAGTTGAGATCCAGCTCCGGGTCCGGATGATGGTAGTTGATTGTGGGCGGGATCACGCCGTTGCCGACCACCAGCGAACTGATGATGAACTCTACCGCGCCCGCGGCGCCGAGCATGTGACCGGTCGCGGATTTGGTGGAACTGACGTTGACCTTCGTCGCCTCCTCTCCAAATACCGCCTTGATTGCCCGCGTCTCATTGAAATCATTGGCCGGTGTCGACGTACCATGCGCGTTGATGTACTGGATATCGGCCGGCGTGAGCCCCGCATCGTTGAGGGCCCGCTTCATCGCCCGCTGCGCGCCCTCGCCATCGGGAGCAGGGGCCGTCAGGTGGTAGGCGTCGCCGGTCGCGCCGTATCCCACGATCTCTGCATAAATCCTGGCGCCACGCTTGAGCGCGTGCTCCAGCTCTTCCAGGATGACAATCCCTGAGCCCTCCCCCATTACGAACCCATCGCGGGTGGCGTCAAAGGGTCGGGACGCGGTTTCGGGGCTGTCGTTGCGCTCCGACAGGGCCTTCATATTGGCGAACCCGCCGATTGCCATCGGGGTCACGGTGGCTTCGGCCCCGCCCGTGATCATGACGTCGGCGTCGCCGTACTGGATCGTCCGGTAGGCATCACCTATCGCGTGAGCACTGGTGGCGCAAGCTGATACGGTAGCGTAGTTTGGCCCCCTGGCGTTGAACTGCATCGAGACGATTCCGGCGGCGATGTCGGCAATGAACATCGGGATGAAAAAGGGTGAAATCTTTCCCACCCCGCGCTCCCGATAGACGTCGTGCTGCTCCTCGAAACTCTTGAGGCCGCCGATTCCGCTCCCGATGATCACGCCGATGCGGTCGGGGTCGATTCCATTGAGTCCGCTACCAAGTCCGGCATCGGTCATTGCCTGGCGCGCGCCGGCGACGGCGTACTGGGTGTAAGGGTCCGCCCGCTTGGCCTCTTTGCGGTCCATGAAGTCAAGGGCATTGAAGCCCTTCACTTCGGCGGCGAATCTCACTGGAAAGGTAGATGCGTCGAACTTGGTGATCGGTGCCGTGCCGGACTTGCCCGCGATGAGAGCACGCCACGTCGTCGCCACGTCGTTTCCCACCGGGGTGATGGCCCCCATGCCAGCGACGACGACCCTTCGCTTCATTACGCTCCGACCTTCTGGTTCAGATAGCCGAGCGCATCTCCTACCGTGCGGAGCTTTTCGGCATCCTCGTCAGGGATGTCGATGTTGAACTCTTTCTCGAACTCCATCACGAGCTCCACGATGTCCAGGCTGTCCGCACCGAGATCCTCGATGAAGCTCGCCTCGTTCGTGAGCTTCTCGCGCTCCACGCCGAGCTCTTTCTCGATGATGTCCTTGACCTTGCTGGAATTGTCGGCCATTTGCTGGATTTCCTCGTGTTTATGGGGTTTAGTGAAATATACCTAAGCGAATATCTGACAGAAAGTTACATAACCATCCCACCATCCACGACGAAAACCTGTCCGGTGATGTAGGAGGCGAGGTCGGAGGCGAGAAATGCGACGGCGGCGGCGACATCCTTGGTGGTCCCGAGCCGTTCAAGTGCAATCTGTTTGCCTAGTGCCTCCCGGGCCTCGGGAGTCATGGCGGCGGTCATCTCCGTCTCGATGAATCCGGGCGCGACCGCGTTCACGAGGATGTTCCGCGAGCCGAGCTCCTTTGCTACGGTCTTGGTGAGCGCGATGAGGCCTGCCTTGCTGGCGGCGTAGTTCGCCTGACCCTTGTTCCCGATCAGACCGACGATGCTGGCGACGTTGATGATGCGGCCGGAGCGCCGCTTCATCATGCCCCTCGAGACAGCGCGGATCGCAGCGAAGGCGCCCCGCAGGTTTGCGTTCTGCACCGCGTCCCAGTCTTCGTCCTTGAGACGCATGACGAGATTGTCGCGGGTAATGCCGGCGTTGTTGACGAGGATGTCGATGGAGCCGAACGCGGCCTCCACATCGGCGACGAGCCTGGCAACCGCCGCGGTATCGCTGACATCACAGGCGAAGCCCTGAGCGGAGCCTCCGAGTTCTCTGGCCGCCACCTCGGCGCGCTCTAGATCGCGGCCCACCACCGCCACCCTTGCACCACACGACATGAACGTCTCGGCGATCGCACGGCCGATGCCGCGAGTACTTCCGGTGACGAGTGCGGTCTTGCCGCTGAGATCGATGTGAATCACGCCACCAGCCTCAGGAGCGCCTCGACTTCGGCGGCAGTTCCACAGGAGATGGTTTTCGCTCCCGGCACCAGGCGCGCGACCATCCCGCGCAACACCTGGCCGGGACCCATTTCCACATAAGTCGCATTCGGATAACGGTCGGCGATGTGTCTCACCTGGGTTGCCCACCGGACGGGAGAAGTGAGCTGACGCACGAGCAGCTCTTTCGCGCCATTGGCATCGGTGCACGGAGCCGCCGTGACGTTGGAAAAAACGGGGAACGCCGGATCGGTGAAGGCGGTGCTCGCGCACGCGGCGGCGAGACCCACCGCGGCCGGCTCCATGAGTGGTGAGTGAAATGCGCCACTCACGGCGAGCTTGATCACGCGCCTTGCACCGGCCTCCTTTGCCAGCTCCATCAGGCGTTCGACGCCGGCGATCTCACCGGAGACGACCGTCTGTTCGTCGGTGTTGAAGTTCGCGGGGACGACAAGAGCTACCTCACGCGATGCGCGGTCGCACAGCTCTGTTACAGGAATAGTCGTCTTCCCGACGACGGCCGCCATTGTTCCCGGTCGCGCTTCACCGGCGGCGAGCATCAGCTCACCGCGCCGTCTCACCAGTTTTGCTCCACCCGTCAGTCCAAGGGCGTCGGCCGCGTGATACGCGGTGAACTCACCGAGCGAATGTCCCGCGGCGGCTCTCGTGTGGGGGCGGACGGCTTCCCTGGTGAGCGCCCACACCGCTGCTCCGTGAGCGAACAGCGCAGGCTGCGCATTGCTCGTATTCGTGAGCTCCTCCGCCGGACCCTCGAAGCAGAGTTTGCTCAGGTCGCCGCCGATCGCGGCGTCAACCTCGCCGAACACCGAGCGAGCCACCGGAAATGCTTCGGCGAGATCTTTTCCCATTCCAGGCTTCTGCGATCCCTGCCCGGGAAAGAGCAGTACGATGTCCACCGATCAGAAGCGCACGATCATTGACGCCCATGTGAAACCGGCGCCGAACGCCACCATCATCACCGTCGAACCCTCCTTGACCCTTCCGGTTTCGATCGCCTCGTCGAGGGCGATCGGGATGGATGCGGACGACGTGTTGCCGTACCGGTCGACGTTGACGTAGACCTTGTCCATCGCGATGCCGGCGTGCTTGGCCGTCGCCTCGATGATCCGGACATTCGCCTGGTGCGGGATGAGAAGGTCGATATCCGAGCCGGTGAGCTTTGCGCCGTCGAGCGCGCGGTCGGCAGCATCCGCCATAGAGCGCACAGCGTGCTTGAACACCTCACGGCCAGCCATGCGCACCAAATGCGACCCATCTTCGAGGATCGCGGCGGACATGGGGGTGGTTGCGCCGCCGTTGGGCCGATACAGGAGGTCGGCGAGCTTGCCGTCGCTCCGCATGTAGGTGGAGAGAATTCCCTTGCCTTGCCTGCTCTTTTTTAGTACGACGGCGCCGGCGCCGTCGCCGAACAGCACACACGTCGAGCGATCCTTCCAGTCGACGATGGCGCTCATCTTCTCCGCTCCGATCACCAGCGCGGTCTCGGCGACGCCAGACATGATGAGCCCTTCGGCAGTCGTCATCGCATAGAGCCAGCCGGAGCAGGCCGCACTCAAGTCGAACGCGGCGGCGCGGGTCGCGCCCAGTTCCGCCTGGATGTCCACGGCAGTGGCGGGCAGCAAACGATCGGGAGTGGCGGTGGCCAGGATGACGACATCGATCTCGCCGGCGTGGACGCCCGCCGCGGACATCGCCAGCCGGGCGGCGTCGGACGACATCGAGCATGTCGTCTCCCCATTCCGGGCAATGCGTCGTTCGACTATCCCGCTGCGCTCGTAAATCCACTCATGCGTCGTCTCGATCCCGATCGCCGCGAAGTCGTGATTGGTCATCACATGCGCCGGCAACCCGCGGCCAGTTCCGGCGATTGCGGCGTACGGTCTTTTCATGCCGATCTCGCGGCCGCTTCGATCGTGGGTGCCGCTGACTCGAGCCGAATGCCGATCTGATCATTCATGCGCGTGTCCACCGCCCGCACCGCCACTTTGATCGCATTTTTTATGGCCCGGGGAGAGGAATTGCCGTGACAGATGATGCTGACTCCCCGCACGCCGAGCAGCGGGGCGCCGCCATACTCGCTGGAATCGAGGATTTTGAGCGCGGCCCGCACGTCTTCGGGATCGATTCCAGGGTGTTCCCCCAGCAGGCCGAGAATCATCGGCGAAACCGCTTCGTAAAACTTCAGCACGACGTTGCCGACGAAGCCATCGCAGATAACCACGTCGAACGGACCGCGATCGCTGGCGCCGGCCGGGAGATCACGACCCTCGACATTTCCGTGAAAGTTGAAGCCAGCCTTCCGGAACAGCACATTCGCCTCTTTGACCACCGCGTTTCCCTTCTCCGGCTCTTCTCCGATGGACAGCAATCCGATCGACGGATTCGTTCTCCCGAAGATGCATTCAGCGTAAACCGCGCCAAGCCACGCGAACTGGAGAAGCTCACCGACGGAGCAATCCACATTCGCTCCCGAATCGAGAACAATGACCGGATTGCGAACCGTTGGAAAGACGGTGGCGATAGCCGGGCGCGTGAGGCCAGGCTGTAGCTTGAGGAGCATCGTTGACGCCGCCATCTGCGCGCCGGTGCTTCCGGCGGACACGAACGCGTCGGACTCTCCGTCCACCTGAAGCTTGAGTCCGACGACCATCGAGCTGTTGGGATTCTTGCGCAACGCGGCTGTCGGCTTTGCCGACATCTCGATGATGTCGGGCGCTTCGACGATGTCGATCCGCCCGCGCTCGCTGGCCGCGGCTGAGTGCTCACCCGACAGAAGGCTCGCGAGATGCGACTCGATTACGGCTGTCTGACCGACGAGCTGTAGCCGGTGCGCGCCATCGAGTTCCTGGAGGGCGAGTAAACCTCCCGCGATTGTAGCTTTGGGAGCAAAATCTCCCCCCATTGCGTCCAACGCGATTCGCGCCAACTACGCTTCCCTTGGCTCTACTCGCTGTTCGCCCGCGTAATATCCGCACTCCTCGCAGACGTGGTGCGGCCGCTTCATGCTCTGGCAGCGCGGACACTTCTGAATGGCGATCGCGGGCGCTGTCTTGTGCGTATTGCGGGCGCGCTTCTTACGCTTGGAGGTTCGTCTCTTTGGAACTGCCATTGGTCGTGTACCTGATTAATGATGTGAAGTGCTAGTGAGCGTCGCTCTGGTGCTTGAGCAGCGCGCCCCAGCGCGTATCAGCCTTTATTGGCGCGCAATTGCACGCAGCCTCGTTGAGGTTCGTGCCGCAGACGGCGCAAAGCCCCTTGCAGTCCTCAGTGCACTGGACGAATGCCGGAGCAGTGAGGAGCCATGTCTCTCTCACCGCCGAGCGCAGGTCCAGCATGCGCGCGGACGGATCGTAGAGAAACACATCCGGATCATCGGCCTCTTCCGCGCCAGTCTCAGCGAGCAGGAAATGAACCTCCTCCGCGACCGGGACCGGGACATTCTCGAGGCAGAGCCGGCACGGCAGCTCGACACTGCCCGCAATCCGGCCACTGAAATAGAACCGGCCCTCGCCCGCACTCGACAGTCTTCCCGTAACCTCTACAGGGTCGGACGGGCGTGTATCCCCTTGTTCCCAGACCGGGTCATCGGGTTCAAGCGAGCCGTCCACCTGCACGGCCTTCGTTTCCAGCGAACGAATGTCGAAGGACAGCATAAGCTCTTTAACCTAGCGGGTTTATGACTCCTAAACCAGCTCGGCTTCGGCAAAGAAAAACCGGGCTTCGCGCTCGGCGTTCTCGTCCGAATCGGAGGCGTGGATCGCGTTCCGCTCCTTCGACTCGGCGTAGAGCTTACGCACCGTACCAGCTTCGGCTTCGGCGGGATCGGTGGCGCCGATCGTTTTTCGGAGTGCGGTCACGGCGTCGGCTCTCTCCAGGACAAGTGGCATGCAGTGGCCGGACGTCATGAATCGCGTCAGCGAGGCGAAGAAGGGTCGCTCGCGATGAACGGCATAGAATGCCCCGGCCTGTTCCGGGGTGAGCCGCATCACCCTCGCCGCGACGACCCTGAAGCCGGCCTTCTCGAGGTGCGCCACGATCTGTCCCGCCTTGCCGGCGTCGAAGGCGTCGGGCTTGATGATTGTAAGTGTTCTGGTTCCAGCCATTCTTGCTGTTTGTCCTAGCGTGTCGCGTGTTTGAGTAATTGCACTACGTCGATAGGCCGCTTTGCCACCGCGATGCCGTTCTCCTCGAATGCCTGCATTTTCTCCGCTGCGGTTCCAGTCGATCCCGAGATGATTGCCCCGGCGTGTCCCATTCGGCGCCCGGGGGGGGCCGTCTGTCCGGCAATGAACCCGACCACCGGCTTGGACATCTTCTCGCGGACGAAGCGCGCCGCGTCCTGCTCGTCCGTACCACCGATCTCACCGATCATGACAACGGCCTTTGTCTCGGGATCCTTTTCGAACGCTGCCAGACAGTCGATGAAGCTCGTGCCATTGATCGGGTCGCCGCCGATGCCTACGCACGTCGTCTGGCCCATCTTGGCGCGCGTCATCTGGTACACGACTTCGTAGGTCAGCGTCCCGGACCGGCTCACCAAACCTATGGGGCCGGGCACGCAAATGCGGCCGGGAATGATTCCAATCTTCGATTTGCCCGGAGAGATGAGACCTGGGCAATTCGGTCCGAGAAGCCGCGATCCTTTTTCGGTAACGAAGGGGTACACACGCGTCATGTCGAGCACCGGAACGCCCTCGGTAATGCATACGATGAATGCGATTCCGGCATCGGCCGCTTCCATCATGGCATCCGCGGCGAAAGCAGGCGGGACGTAGATCACGCTCGCGTCGGCGCGCGTCACCTTCACCGCTTCCGCCACAGTATTGAAAATTGGAACCGTGCCCTCGAACTTCTGCCCACCCTTGCCCGGAGTCACACCTCCGACTACCTGCGTTCCATATTCGATCATTTGCTTCGCGTGGAACGAGCCGTCGCGTCCGGTGATTCCCTGTACCAGAACCCGGGTGCCCTTGTCAATGAAGATGCTCATGCGGTTTTCCCTCTTCCGCCGATGGCGAGCTCGACGGCTTTCTTCACGGCTTCGTCCATGTCCGTCATCGCGGACATGCCCGCCTTTTTCAGAATCTCCAGCGCGATTTCCTCGTTCGTGCCGGTGAGGCGGATCACCAGAGGAACCTTGAGCGGATTCTGCCGCGTGGCCGTCACGATTCCGTTGGCGACGTCGTCGGTGCGCGTGATGCCGCCGAAGATGTTGAAGAGGATCGCCTTCACGTTTGGGTCGGAGGTGATGATGCGCAGGGCACTCACCACTTTTTCCGGATTGGAAGAACCTCCGATGTCGAGGAAATTTGCTGGATCACCGCCATAGTATTTGACGAGATCCATGGTCGCCATCGCGAGGCCGGCGCCGTTGACGACGCAGCCGACGTTGCCATCGAGCTTGATGAAAGTGAGGTTGGCGTTGCGGGCCTCGACTTCGCTCGGATCTTCCGACGACTCGTCGCGTAGCGCCGCCATGTCCGGGCGCCGGTCGATCTCGTTGTCATCCACGACCATCTTTGCATCGAGCGCGAGCACGTCTCCCGCGGGAGTAGTGACCAGCGGATTGATCTCGGCCAGCGATGCTCCGCTCGTGGTGAAAGCCTCGTACAACTGCTGCAGAATCCTGGCGGCGGGACGTGCCTGCCTGATGTCGGGATAGAGGAAGAACGCGAGCTGCATCGCTTCGTACGCCTGGAGCCCGTAACGAGGATCAACCGCAAGGCGAAGAATTTTCTCGGGCGTCTTCGCCGCCACCTCTTCGATGTCGATTCCCCCCGCTGGGCTCACCATGAACACGGCCCGCTTCGAGGCACGGTCAACGATGATGCCCGCGTATGCCTCCGACGCGATGTCTGCTGCCGGCGTTACGAGAACTTTGGTAACCGGCAGGTCCTTGATTCTGAGCTTGAGGATGTCGCGCGCGACGCTCTTCGCATCTTCCGGGGTCCTGGCGAGCTTCACACCGCCCGCCTTCCCGCGCCCGCCCGCGTGCACCTGCGCTTTCACGACAACAGTGCCACCGAACTTTCGGGCGATGGCTTCCGCCTCTTCGGCGGTGGTGGCGACCTCGCCTGGCGGGATCGGGATGCCGGCCTTCCGAAATATTTCCTTTGCCTGATACTCGTGGATATTCACCCGTGCTCCGAACGCGCGCGTGGACGCGGATTGGCGAAATAGAAAGACGGCACTTAGGGAGTGACCTCCGTGCCGCCCGAGCCTCGAACCGCGGCTCTTCCTCTGCTCAGCTCCGTAATTATGGCACGTCCCTGTGTCGCACGCACGTAGCTCACCGCTGCCGCAACTTTGGGCCCCATGCTTCCTTCTCCGAACGCGCCCACGGCCGCGAGCCTGTCAGCTTCGCCAACGGACATGGAGTTGATCGCTTTCCGCTGCTCCGTTCCCCAACCGGTGTAAACGGCGTCAACGTCGGTAAGTATGAGGAGGAGCTCGGCCCCCAGCTCGCGCGCGAGCACCGCCGCGGCGAGGTCCTTGTCGACAACTGCGTCCACACCTTCGAGTCCGAGCCGCGGATCACGATAGACCGGAATTCCGCCTCCACCGCAGGCGATCACGACGGTGTCCCTCTCGACCAGGCTGCGGATGGTTGAGAGCTCGTGTATCGCGAGCGGCTCAGGACTGCCAACAACACGTCGGAAATGCCCCTTCGCATCCTTTTTCACCGGGTGACCCTCGCCCCGCAGCTCGCGCGCGCGGTTGACGGAAAGGCCGTGCCCGATGAATTTCTTCGGATCCTTGAGCGCCGGATCGTCCGCCGCGACTTCCACCTGCGTGAGGATCGTCACGACATCGCGACAGCTACCAGCCTTCCGGAGGGCGTTCTCGAGCGACTGCTGGAGCATATAGCCGATCCATCCAGCCGTTCCGGCGACCAACACGCCCAGCGGAAGCGGGGCAACTTCGGAACGGGCCTTTTCATTCCGTACCAGCTCGTCGCCCACCTGCGGCCCGTTGCCGTGCACGACCACGAGCCGCCACCCATCGAGCGCCAGATCGACGATCGGTCCCAGGCTCTCGCGGCTGTGCCGGAACTGGTCGGCAATCGTGGATCTCTCACCGGGCGGAGAGAGGGCGTTTCCGCCGACTGCTATCACCGCTGTTTTCGGCACAGCGCTCATCTCCGCGCCGGAGCGATGAGCGCACCGAGCGAATCGTAGGCAGCGCTGAACGCGGTGAGGTTCCCAGCCGCGAGGGATGCCCGCATCAGGTTGTACAGTCGCGTGACCTCGGTCCGGAACATCGAATCGTCCGATGGCGTGTGCGTGCCAGGGTCGGCGGGACTCCAGGGAGTCGCCGCAAGCCCGCGCACGATCGCGGGGGCGCGGTAGTCACTAGCGTGGGGGAAGGCGCGTATCCACTCACGGGCGATTGGGTCAGGATTGGGAGCTGCCGCGAAGGTCACGCGCGCCGTCCGGGCGTTGACGAGAGCGGTTGCCGCGTGCCTGAAGTAATTGCGGTCGCCTCCTGCAAGAACGCGGGGTTCGCTGAGCGGATAGTCGGACGACGCGGAATAGAGCTCGATCTTCCAGTACAGGGTGTCGGCGTGAAAGAGAGGCGCGGCCGTGTTTCCCTGTGCGAAAACCGGCGCCAGCGCTCCGACTCTCCGTCGCACATCGCGAACCGTGACGAGGCGCGCCCGGTGGGACACCGAGTCGGAGAGCAATCCCAGCGACTGGTATGCCCACCCATATGCCAGCCGCGAAAGCCCGTCGCCCAAACGCTGCCCGGCCACATCGAGCTGCGGCTCATTGATGACCAGCAAACCCGCCGCGCCCGGGTAGACGAGCGAATCCTGCTGAAGCGAAGGTCGCTCATCTCCGTCGAGCGGCGGAGCATCCGTCGCCGGCAGGTCCGCTCTCCGGACGGATTCGCGCGTGAGGGGTGGGACGTCGTACGCCCGTTGTGTAAACTCCGCGCGCATCGCGGCGTATGGCCGCTCGCTCGCGGCCATGGCGTCCGCGGGGGTGAAACGCCCGACGATGAGCGGAACGACCGCCTGCACCGCAATCGAAAGGATTATCACGGCCGTGACCGCGACGAAGCTCGTGCGCAACTGTCCCGTCCAGCCGCTGAAGAGCATTGTGGCTGCCGCTGCCGCGGTGGCAATCGAGAGAATCAGCAGTCCGGGGAGCAGCCATTGGTGCTCCACATAGGAGAACGATCGGGCTTCGGTTGCCGTCTGAATCAGCAGGTCGTACGAGGCAAGTCTGTAGCTCCACATAGTCAGGAGCAGGATTATGGTCGCCAGAACGCTCAAGTGCCGTCTCACCAGAGTGCTCATGCGCAACCCCGTCCGCTCCCAGCGGAGTCCCGGAGTAAGTGAGTAGAGCGCGACGACCACGAGCGATACGGTCACAACCAGAAACATCACCCATGAATAGACCGACTTCTCGAATGGAAGCCAGGTCGTGTAAAAGCCGAGGTCGCGGTGAAAATAGGGATCGCGCTCGTGGAAGCTCACACCCCGGCGCACGAGCGCCAGCGACGTCCAGCTCGGCAGCAAGGGCAGCAGCAATCCAGCGACGCCAAGTGACAGAGCGAAAGCGAAACGGTCGAGGTACCGCCTTGGTACGGCTTCACCAAACTCGACGTTCGCCAGACGTCGCGGCAGTGTCAGGGCGCCAATGCTCCTGGCCAGGGTGGAGAAATTGGCCAACGCGATCGCGAACGAAACGGCGAAGCCGGTGCCGTAGATGAGGCTCAGGTCGGCGAAGCGCTCGCTCCAGAGCGCCGAAGCACCCATCGCGCGATACCACGTGTAATCGGCGTAGGCCGCGGATAGAGCGCGTCCGGCTACGACGAGTGCAGCCGCGATGACGACCCCGAGAAGGAGGCGCCGGCGCGGCGTCACATCAAACCTGTACGCCTTTGGAGCGAATCCACCCCTGCATTTCGGATTGAATTCTCTCGAGCTGCTCTCTGGTCCGCGCCTCGAACCGCATGACGAGCAGCGGCCCGGTGTTGGAGGCCCGGATTAGTCCCCATCCGTCTCCAAACAGCACACGCACGCCGTCCACGGTAATCACTTCGTACTTGGCGGAGAAAAACTCCTGCGCTTCCCTTACGATGCCGAATTTTCTGTCGTCGGGGCAGCTGACGCGAATCTCGGGTGTCGAAACGAAGCGAGGTACATCCGCGAGCAGCTGTCGCACTGTCTTTCCCGAACGGGCTACGATCTGAAGGAGCCTGGCCGCGCCATACAGCGCATCGTCAAAACCGTAGAACCCCTCCGAAAAGAACATGTGGCCGGACATCTCGCCGCCCACCGGGGCGTGGGTCTCGTGCATCTTTTCTTCTATCAGCGAATGCCCCGTCTTCCACATCACGGGCTTCCCTCCCGCCTTCTCTACCGCTTCGGGAAGAGCTTGCGACGCCTTTACGTCGAAGACGATGGACTGACCGCTGCCGGTTCTCGCGAGAACATCGCGGGCGTACACTATGAGCAGATAGTCACCCCAGATCATCTCGCCCGCGTCATCGATGACTCCGATCCTGTCGGCGTCGCCGTCGAATGCAATGCCGATTTCCGCGCCGTCGCGTTTTACAGCCGCGATCAGATCCTCGACGTTCTTTGGAACGGTGGGATCGGGATGGTGGTTGGGAAAAGTGCCGTCGCTGTCGCAGAACAGGCAGCGGGGCTTTATCCCGAGTCTTGGAAAAAGCTTCGGCGCCACGAGTGCGCCCGCGCCGTTCCCGCAGTCGAGGACCGCTTTGACGTCGCGGCCAAGCGTCCCGACCCGAGCGACGATGTCGTCAATGTAGCGGTCAATGACCGGCTCGTTACGAAGGGTGCCCTTCCCCTTCGGAAATTTTCCCGCGGTGGCAAGCTCATAGATGTGCTGGATATCGGCGCCGTACACCGGCTTCGTCTCCAGGCCAAGCTTGAAGCCGTTGTACTCGGGCGGGTTGTGGGACCCCGTTATCTGTATGCCGCCCACCACGTCGAGCTTGTGTTGCGACCAGTACGCGACGGGAGTGGGAACGACGCCGATGTCCACAACGTCTACTCCGCTGGCCAGGAGGCCCGCCACGAGCGCGCGATGAAGGCCTTCGCCGCTCGGACGGTTATCGCGGCCGACTGAGAGCGCGCCCCTGACCCCGCGCTCCGCCATGAACGCCGCATAAGCTCCCGCGATCGCGGTCGCCGCCTCTTCCGTGAGATCCCGGCCGGCGATGCCGCGAATGTCGTACTCGCGAAAAATGCTCTGTGACAGCGACATCGGCTTCAGCGGGTTGTGACGGAGGGCGCCGCTTTCCTCGCGACGTCGAGCGTGCTTCGCTGCGCGAAAGAAACGATGGGCTCAGGGAACAAGCCGAAAACGAGAATGATTGCCGCCGCTCCCCAGACCACGGCGCCAGTCCACGCAGTCGTCCGCGCGGGCAGCACGGCCGTACTCCCCCGCGGCTTCATGAACATCACCATTACCACGTACAGGTAATATCCGGCGCTCAGCACGCTGGTGAGGACGAGGATCACGGCGAGCCTGGTCTGCGGCGCGGGCGTCTGCAGGGCAGCCTGCAGGACGTACCACTTGGCGAAGAAGCCGATCCCGCCGAATATCGGAAAGCCAAGCAGCGCGAGCATGAACACCGCCATCGCGACGGCCAGTCCAGGCCGGACGTTCCACAGTCCGGAGTACTCCTCC
>JANMTG010000006.1:0-12835 GCA_031390205.1 Gemmatimonadota bacterium | reverse complement strand
CCCGACTTCCCGACTGATTTCCATTGGACGGCCTTTCGGAAGTACGAGCCAATCAACTGCAACGCCTGCTACTACGCCTGCCGCGGCGAGGCCCAGGCGCCACTGCGCATCTCGCGCATCCGCGACGTAATGGCGTCACCGGGCTGACCGCGCGGTGACCGATCTCTTCTTCGTAAACGCGTCGCAGGTCGTGACCTGCGCCGGGCCGGCGCGCGTGCGGAAGGGAAGCGAGATGGCCGACGCGGGAGTGCTGTCGGACGTCGCTGTCGCCGTCACCGGGGGGAAGATCGCTGCTCTCGGCGCGGCTCGGGATCTTCTCCCGGCTTACGGCGGCTATGAAGTCGTGGACTGCCGCGGCGGCGTTCTCACTCCGGGACTGGTCGATTCCCACACGCACGCCGTGTTCGGAAAACCGCGCTACGAGGAGCATGAGTTGCGGGCGCAGGGCCACGATTACATGGAGATCGCGCGGCGTGGTGGCGGCATCCACGCATCGGTCGGCGATTTTCGCCAGCGCGGCGAAGACGAACTTTATGAGCTCGCCCTCGCTCGTCTCTCCCATTTGACCTCGTACGGAACCACCACCGTTGAGATCAAGACCGGTTACGGTTTGTCAGTCGACGATGAGCTGAAGGCGCTGCGCGTCATCGATCGGCTCGCCCGGCAACTCGCCATCCGCATCGTTCCCACCTGGCTTGGGGCGCACGAGATTCCGCTGGAGTTCAGAACCGGCGAAGCGCGTCGCGCCGAATTTCTGACACTGCTCTGCGACGTGTTGTTGCCGGAGGTCCAGCGCCAGGGTATCGCCCGCTTCGCTGACGTATTCTGCGAGCCCGGAGTCTTCACGCTCGATGAGGCGCGACGCGTCCTCGTCGCTTCGAGGAACGCCGGACTCGGACTGAAAATCCACGCCGACGAGCTCGAGCCGTATGGCGGGGCCGAGCTCGCGGCAGAACTGGGCGCCACATCGGCCGACCACCTGGGCGCGATCTCCGACGCAGGGATTGCCGCGCTGGCGCGCTCGGGGGTAGTAGCGACTCTTCTGCCCGGCACCATGCTCTTCCTTGGCAAGACTCATCAGGCACCGGCGCGCTCGCTGATCGATGCGGGCGCGGCTGTGGCGTTGGCCAGTGATTTCAATCCCGGCACCTCTCCCACCGTCAACTTTCCACTCATACTCACCCTCGGCGTCAGTCAGCTGCGCCTCACCGTCAGTGAGGTGATGATCGCCGCCACGGTCAACGGCGCCGCTGCGCTCGGGCTCGCGGGCGACATCGGTCAGATCGCCCCGGGTTTTTCTGCCGATCTGGCGCTGTTCGAGATAGGGGACCACAGGGAGTTGCCATACTGGTACGGCGCCCGTCTCTGTGTCGGGGCGTGGAGGGCCGGCGTGGCCTGTCGCCCCTATGAGGCAGAAGGTAAGTTGAAACCTCTGTATCCCCACCCGATGACTCGTCCTCGGGGTGGGTAATTTCCGCGCAGCCGTCACTTAATGTCCAACGTCGAAAAGCTCAAAAAAAAGGCTGCCGAGTTCGAGCAGAAGAAGCAATTCGACCGCGCTCTCGAGTCGTACGTTCAGATCATCGAACAGACCAAGGCGAGCGAGGAGAAGGACGTTGCGGTCTACAACCGCGTCGGCGACCTGTACCTGCGACTGAACAAGACCGACCAGGCCGTCCATTATTACGAGCAGGCGGTTGACCTCTACACCGATGGCGGCTACCTCAACAACGCCATCGCCCTCTGCAACAAGATTCTGCGCCACGCTCCCAAGCGAAACCAGATCTACTACAAGCTTGGAAAGATCAGCGCGAAAAAGGGCTTCAACAGCGACGCCAAGAAGAATTTCCTCGAGTACGCCGACCGGATGCACAAGGCGGGGCGCGACACGGACGCCTTCCAGGCGCTCGAGGAGTTCGCCAATCTTTGTCCCGGCCAGGACGACATCCGGCTCATGCTCGCCGAGCAGCTGGCGAAGGCGGGCAAGAACCAGGAAGCGGTGGAGCAGCTCCAGATCCTCCACGAATCGCTCGACGCCGAAGGCCGGGCGAGCGAAGCCGCTGCAGCAGTCAAGCGGATGCACGCGCTCGACCCGACTGTGGCGCCGCGTCGCTCCAACACGCCGCGCACCACGGAGAGCAGCGGCCTGGTCTTCATCGATCTTGGCCACTCCCCCCCCAAGGGAACTCCCAAGATCGCCGGCCTCCAGCCCACCTCCCTGGCGGCGGAGCCGAAGAGACGCCAACGCACTCCTCCGCACGTCCAGCCGTCGCCCGAAATCGAGCAGCTCTCCGATATCGAGCTCACGACTCCCGACGCCGAGCTGCCCGCCATCGAGCTGGAGCCTGAATTGGTCGCCGATCTCGAGCCAGTCTTCGATACAATGATCGGAGAGATCGAGCTCGCGCCTCTCGAGGGATTGGAGTCCAGCGTGCCGCCCGAGACCTTCGAATTGGCCGTAGATGAGACTCCGGCCGAGACCGCTATCGAAGGCCTCCCGGGCTCGATGAGCGAAGACGTCTTCCCCGATCCCCTCGTGGGTATGGATTCACGGAGCATGGAAACTCCATTCGGCTCCGACGATCCGCTGGCTGGTCTTTCCGTCCTGGAAGACGACAGGTGGTACCAGGACAATCCGCTCGCGGGGGTGAAGAGCACGGCCGATCCCGTCCGATTCGAGCCGTCGTCGCCTCCGCCCGAGCCGGAGCCGGTGGACATCCAGGCGCTCGCGCTCGAGGATACAGCGGAACCCGAGCAAGTGGCGCAGCCGACCCCGAGGTCCAGGAAAAAGATCCGGTCAACGCCTGTTCGAGAGAAGGTGCAAGCCCCGGAGCCCGAGGACCCGGATCCGAAGGCGGAGCCTGAGCGAGCCGAAGGCACAGCGCCTCCCCGTGTGGAGCGCAAGGTTCCGTTCAACCCGTTCAAACGGACAGCACAGGCGAAGAAAGCGACAAAGCGTTCCACTCCGCCGCGGGCTGAAGGGCCGAAAGCCTCGAAGCCTCGCGAGAACGCTTCAAAGCCTCCAAAGGGGGGAGACGACGCCGACTTCGTCGACCTCGCGGACTGGCTCCGCGAAGATTCGGCGCCGCGCTCGACCCGCATGGTTGCGGCGGATGACAAGCGAGTGGGTGAGGAACAGGCCGACTTCACTGACATGCTGGAGAAGTTCAAGGAGGGAGTTGCCGCCAACGTTGACGAGGAGGATTTCGACAGCCACTACGATCTCGGCGTGGCTTACCGCGAGATGGGGCTGATAGACGAAGCGGTCTCCGAATTTCAGAAGGCCCTCCGCGGCGAGACGCAGCGCATTCGCGCTTACGAGGCCCTCGGCCAGTGCTTCATTGACCGCGCCGAGTACGACGTGGCGATTACCGTCCTCGCGCGGGCATTGCGCGAGCCGGGCCTCGAGGACGACGATCTCATCGCTGTCCTGTACCTTCTCGGCTTCGCGGCCGAGGAGAACGGGCAGTCGCGCGATGCGGCCGCGTACTACCAGCGCGTGTTCGCCATTGACATCGACTTCCGCGACGTAGGGGATCGGCTGAAGACGATGTCGAAGGCGGCGTCCAGGTGAGAGCCGTCGAAGACGACGGGCGGTCGCCGACGGTCAGCGTTGCCGGCCCCCGGGGCGTCACCCTTCAAGCGATCCAGGCACCGGTCCGGCAGCGGCTCGACCAGGTGTCGCAGAGGATGGGACGCATCGTCTCGAGCGACTTGCCTCTCGTCGGGCAGGTGAGCGCACACCTGCTTGCCATGCGCGGCAAAATGTTTCGGCCCACGCTGTTGCTTCTTTCGAGCGAAGTCGCCGGTGAGGGCCAGGAACAGGCGGTGGGAATCGCGGCGTCGCTGGAGCTGATCCATCTTGCCACGCTCGTGCACGACGATGCGGTAGACCACTCCGCGCTCCGGCGCGGGATGCCGACCGTCAATGCCATGTTCAGCCATCAGATCTCCGTGATCATGGGAGATTTTCTTTACTCGACGGCGCTCACCCAGCTGGTGGGGATGGGCGATCTCGAGGCGCTGCAGGCTCTGACGCGAGCGTCGATCGAGATGACACTCGGTGAGATGCGCCAGCTCGCGGTGAGTGAGCCGCTCGATTTCACCGAGGGCGAGTACTACGATCTCATTCGCTCGAAGACGGCCTCACTCATGCGCACCGCCTGCGAGCTCGGCGCCCTCGCCGGCGCTCGCCAATATCGCCGGTCGCTCGGCGAGTACGGCGAGAATCTCGGGATGGCGTTTCAGATCACCGACGATCTCCTCGACTACCGCGAGGTGAAGGAGACGACCGGTAAACCGTCCGGTCTCGATCTCCGCGAGCACAAGGTTACGCTTCCGCTCATCCATGCTTTGCGAGAGATGTCCGGGAAATCGAGGTGCGAGGTCGAGCGGCTCTTCGGCAGCGACGACGTGAGCGACGCGGACATCGCCAGGGTCGTGCGGATCGTCGCGGAGAGTGGCGGTTTCGAGTACGCGCGGGCCCGCGGGGAAGAGTTCGCGGAGCGGGCCCAGGATGCATTGTCGGATCTGCCCGACACCGCGGCGCGCGCCGCGCTCGGCGATGCGATATCATACGTCATGGAGAGACACTCATAATGCCACCACCACCACGGGGCCACGGCAGACGCGGCTCTCTGTTTCACGCCATCGTCCTCGCGGCCGGATTCATCGTTGGCGGGCTCTTCACCCAGGTGGGGCGCAGGTTTCTGCCCCCAGGAGCGGCAAAGGAGTTCTTCACCACCGGCGTCACTCCGGCAATTGGACCTCTGCCCATCGATCTGGTTATACTCAAGTTCGCCCTCGGCCCCGTCGCCCTCGATGTGTCGCTGTTGAGCCTGCTGGGAGTCCTGCTGGCGTACCTCATCGCACGTTCGCTTTTCTAGGAGTTACCTATGTTCGGCAATCTGGGGTTCCCCGAAATTCTCATCATCATGGTGATCATCCTGCTTCTCTTCGGGGCGAAGCGGATCCCGGAGATTGCGGGATCGATGGGGAAGGGCATCAAGGAGTTCAAGAAGAACATCAACGAAGCGACCCGGGAGATCACCTCGGAAACTCAGCCGCCCCCGACCTCCGAGCCACGCCTCACCAGCGCCGAGCTGGAGCGACGGAGAGTCGCCGAAGAAGAGGCAACGCGCTCGGCCCCGAAGCGACTGCTGTAGCTAAGCGACGGCTGTAGCTAAGCGACGGCTGCAGCTACTGGCTGGCGCGACGGGCGGAAGCTTCGACGCCGCGCCGGTTGTCCTCGACCTCGGCGGCTGCCCTGAGGTTTGCGAGAAACTCGCGAACTCGCTGCTGTCTTGTCTGCTGCAGCTCCTGCCGGCGCAGCCCGTCCTTTTCTGCCTCGAACGCCGTCCTGTTGGCGGGCTGACGCTCTTCCACACGCATTACGACGACTCCGCCGGCCGACTTGATGGGCTCGCTCACTACGTCGAGCGGCAGTCCGAACGCGGCTCCGACTGCCTCGGGCAGGTTCGTCAGCTCGGGGGCGCCGGTCACGCGCGTGAAAGGCTTCGGCTTGATGATCTTCTGATCCATCAGCCGGGCGGCTGATTCCAGCGTGCCTGCCGCCGCAACCCTGGCAAAGTTTCTCGCCTGCGGCACGAGCGCGTCTACTTTCTTCTGTCGCAACAGGAAGGCACGAATGTCGCCCTTCGCCTGGTCGAGAGACTGGATGCCACCGGGAGTGATCGAGTCGAGGCGCGCCAGATAGTAACCGTCCTCGGCGTCGAACAGCTCGCTCGTCTCGCCGGGCCTGGCGCCCTGAAACGCCCACGCGCCGACGCTGGGAATGTAGCGACCGTTCAGCGTCACCGAATTTCCCTCGACCGCTTCCGTGCGCACGATCGGGATGCTGAGCACGCGCGCAGCCTCGTCGAGTTTGGCAGCCTGGTCGCTGGACGCCGCGATGCGGGCGAGCGAGTCGGCGCGACGGTCGGTTGCCGAGGCGGCGGAGTCACTCTGCTGAATGCGAAACAGAATGTGCCGCAGCGCCAGGGTGTCACCCTTTCGTTCATCGAGCTTGATGAGGTGGTACCCGAACGGGGTCAGCACCGGCGCGGAGATCTCGCCGGGGCGGAGGCTTGCTGCCGCGGCCTCGAATGGCGCGACGAATCTTCCCTTCGCGCCGCGACCAAGCGATCCGCCCTGAACGGCCGACGCGGAATCCGCCGACTCCGCGCGCGCGACGTCGTCGAATTTTTCTCCGCCCAGAATTCTTTCCCTCACCTGAGCGGCACGGACCCTCACCGCGACCGAATCAGCGCCCCTGATAACGCGGGGCACGATGATGATCGATACCCTGGCGCGGCCGGGCCGGTCGAATTCCTTCTTGTGCGCGTCATAGTACGCGCGCACCTCGTCGTCGGTGACTCGAACGGCGGAGTCGGAGATGAGCTCCGGAGGAAAAAGCACGAAGGAGACCTCCGAGGAGTCGTGAGAGTCCTGCCAGCGCCGCCACAGCTGTGCCTCTGACACGTAGACATCGGAGGCGACCTGGTCGAACAACTTCTCCTTGGGAATCTCGTTCCGGTAATACTGCTCGAGCTGGAAAAGCAGCCCGTCCTGCTTCGCCAGTGGGCTGCGCAAAAACCGCTGGTACTTTTCCGGGTCGAATCGGCCTTCCGTCTGAAGGTCTGGTGCCTGCATCAGCTGTGGGGGCGGACTGAATCGCGCGGCTTGAAGAATCTCCTCGTCTGTTACAGCGATGCCGCGGCGCTTGTATTCCTGCCGCAGCAACGCGTCGGTTACCAGCTGCTCGAACGCCTGGTCCTGGAGGCGCTGCCGCTCATCGAGCGTCATGCTCTGTCCGCTCTGCTGAGTGGCCGATTGCTCGAGATTCTGCGCGGCCTGATACCAGGTGGACGCGAGAATGTCCTCGCCGTTCACCGAGGCAACCGCGGTGTTGGTCGTAATTGGCGCGCTACCCAGCAGTCCCGACGTCTCCATGAGAAGAAATCCGCCCACGAATGCGATGAGGATGAAAATCCAGATGTATTTTGCGGAGGCCCGCATCGATGACAGCAAGAGCACTACTCCAGGCAGGAAAAAGAGGCGAAACCAATCGGCCGTGAATCGGTCTATAGCCTTGTAAGGTATGAGTTTGAGTCATCGGCACGCAAGTCGCGCCAACGCCGGGATTGATGCATCTTTCTGCGGTTCTACGGGCCTGCCAAAGGAGAAGAGGTAACTGATGGACTACGATCGGCTTCGGGAGCTTCAGGCAAAGTTCGACGAGAATCCTCGCCGTTACTTCGCGCCGCTGGCGAACGAGTACCGTAAAGGCGGAAATCCCAAACGCGCAATCGAGATTTGCCGCGCGCACCTCGCGCAGATGCCGGGACACATGAGCGGGCAGGTCGTGTATGGCCAGTCGCTGTTCGAGGGCGGCGAGTACGACGAAGCGCGCAAGATTTTCGAGGCCGTGCTCGTGCTCGATCCCGAGAACCTCATTGCGCTGCGATCGCTGGGCGACCTTTCCCTGCAGGGCGGCAACAACGCGGAAGCGCGCACGTGGTATACGCGACTGCTCGACGCAGACCCGAAGGATGCTGCCGTGGTCTCGCTCGTGTCGGAGATCGATGCATCGGAAACAACTCCGTCTTCCGAATCACGGAGTGCCTCTGAGCTCACGATCGATTTTTCTTTCGTCGATCCACCACCGGCATTACCCTCGGCCACTGAATCGCGTGCGGGTGAGAGCGCGCCACCCGAAGAATCGGACGAACCGCCAATAGGATTGGAGCTCCACTACCCAACCGGCGACAGCGTCCCTTCGCCGCCGGAACCATTAGGTCCCGATCGCGATTCCCCCGCTCCACCACCTCCGCCACCTTCGGAAGAAGCGCCCGCCTCGTCATTTGCCGGCACGAATCCCGAGCCTTTCGTCAACGAAACGATGGCGCAGCTGTACCTGCAGCAGGGATATCGGCAGCTCGCGCTGAGAGTCTATCGCCAGCTCTCTGAGCGAAAACCGGAAGAGCAATCGCTCAAGGATCGCATCGCCGAGATAGAAGCGAGTCAGGTGGCGGGGGGCGATCGCCCCGAGCCACAGGCGCGCCGCGA
Organism: Gemmatimonadota bacterium; assembly: GCA_031390205.1. Lineage (GTDB taxonomy): Bacteria > Gemmatimonadota > Gemmatimonadetes > Gemmatimonadales > Gemmatimonadaceae > UBA4720. The sequence continues at coordinate 4,768 of JANMTG010000006.1, read as the reverse complement.
AGAGCCGTCGTCGACGGAATCACCGCTCCCGCACGGACCCGCTGGCCAGCCGACCCCAGTCGAGGGCCCGGGCTTCGATCCGGCTCCCGTTGATTCCCCGCCACCATCGTCGCCTTCGGGCGAGCCTGATTCGATCGAATCGCCGGTGAGAGGAGAGCCGCGCGCCGAGCCCGAGGGAATCGCCGCTCGACAGCCGTCAATGAGGGAGTTCTTTGCTACGCTCGGGCGCCGCCGTCCGCCCCGGCCGGCGCCGGCGCCTGCTTCATCGTGGGGACGGAGCGAGTCTGCCGCCCACAGTCCGGCCGCCGCCCACACCGCAAAGCCGGGATCTCTCGACGCAGTCTTCGCCGGAGCCAAGGTGAGCACGACCGACGCGCGCGCGGCGAGCACACTCGCCGGCGCGTTCAGCGCGTCGGCGCGCGGCACAAGCCCTCCTTCATCGACAGCGACGCCGACGCCTCGCGCGAATCCGCGACTTCAGTCGCAGGAGTCCGAGGAAGACGTCGCCAAATTCCGCGCCTGGCTCGACGGACTCACGGGCGAGTGAAGATCGCCGTCATCAATGGTCCCAACCTCAACCTCCTTGGCACGCGAGAGCCGGCGCTGTACGGGACAGAGACGCTCGCGGATATCGAGTCGCGTCTGTTGAGCGTCGCCGGCGAGCTGGGCGTAGAGCTCACATTCTCACAACACAATGGCGAGGGCGAGATAGTCGAGGCGGTGCACGCGCTGCGCGGCCGCGCCGACGCCGCACTCGTGAACGCCGGGGCCTATAGCCACACCAGCCTCGCGATCCGCGATGCCCTGGCCGGTGTCGAGATCCCCTTCGTGGAAGTGCATCTCACCAACATCTACGCCCGGGAGCCCGAGCGCCGTCGCTCCGCTCTCGCAGACACCGCGCTCGCTGTCATCTGCGGATTTGGCGCGTATGGCTACGAGCTCGCCCTGCGCGGACTGGTGAAACTTCGCGCTACTAGCGCCACCAATGACTGACCGCCGCCCCGCGCGGCTCGCCGCCCTTCGTGACGCGCTAACTGCGGCGCACATCGACGGCATCGTGCTCACGAGCCTTCCCAACGTCCGGTACCTCACCGGCTTCTCCGGCTCGAGCGCGCTCGTGCTCGTTACCGCTCGCGACGTTCACTTCATCACCGATTTTCGCTACGACACTCAGGTTCAGGGCGAAGTCGGTGATCTCGCGACGGTGAGAATCGAGCCCGCCAGCCTGTGGAATGGACTCTGGGAAGCGGCCGGCGCGCTCGGCGGCCTCGAGGTGGTGGGATTCGAGTCGGCGCACCTGCTCCACCGCGACTTTCAGCGCCTCTTGTCCGAGGGCGGACGTTGGCAGTGGCGTCCCCAGCTCAACACGGTAGAGACGCTGCGACAGTCAAAAGATGCGGGCGAGGTCGCCCTCATTCGCCAGGCTGGAGAAATCGCGATTCGCGCGCTGCGGAAGACGCTCGAGGAAGTGAAGCCCGGCCTGTCCGAGCTCAACGTCGCCGGAATTCTCGAGAAGGCGCTCCGTGACGAGGGAAGCGAGGAATTCCCGTTCTCGGTGATAGTCGCTTCGGGCCCCCGAGCCGCTCTGCCGCACGCGCGCCCTTCGGAGCGCGTGATCCAGAAAGGCGATCTGCTGCTTCTCGATTTCGGCGCGCAGTACCGCGGCTACTGCTCTGACGTCACCCGCACGGTGGTAATCGGGCAGGCGTCCGGCGAGCAGCGCGACATCTACGAGATCGTGCGGAGCGCCAATGCTGTGGCAACCACTTCGGTCCGCGCCGGGATGCGCGGCCAGGATGCCGACGGTCTCGCCCGGCGCTACATTGAGGACCGCGGGTACGGCGACGCATTCGGACACAGCCTTGGCCACGGCCTCGGACTTGAAGTGCACGAGGCGCCGCGTCTGGCGAAGACCGTCGAAGCGCTGCTCGCAGAGGGCGCGGTAGTGACGATAGAGCCGGGTATTTACCGTCCGGGCTGGGGTGGAATCCGAATCGAGGACGACGTGCACCTCGCCGCCGCCGGCCCGGAGATACTCACCGATTTCACGCGCGAGCTACTCGAGGTAGCGTGACCAGGATGCGAGATCACGCTACGCCCCTTCTCCCGACCCGACCAGAAGCGAAATGACAATGTTCGATCTTCGCTACGTGAAAAAGCTGGTGGAGATGCTCGACGAGTCGAGCGTCGATTCCATCGAGATCTCGTCCGACAAGGGGATGAAAATCAGGATCTCCAAGACGCCGCAGCAGCGGGGGGCAGTGCAGATGGCGGCTCCCGTGGCGCTGCCGGCCATGCTCCACCACCAGGTGCTACCGGCACCGGCCGGCGGAGACTCCAGCCAGGCCGGGGCTGCTCCCAGGGCCGAGCCCGCGAAATCAAAGTTCCTGGAGGTAAAGTCTCCGATGGTCGGCACCTACTACGGCCTCCCCGAGCCGGGCGCGAAGCCGTACCTCGCCGTCGGCGACCGCATCAGCAAGGGCCAGATCGTCTGCATCATCGAAGCGATGAAAATCATGAACGAGATCGAGTCCGAGTTCGACGGAGTCGTCAAGGAAATTCTCGCGCAGAACGCGCACCCCGTCGAGTACGGCCAGATCCTCCTCCGCATAGATCCCAATGGTTGAGAAGAAAACGACAGATAGCGGCAAGCAGCCCGCCGTTTCCACCGGCAAGCCTTTCGACTACAAGGCAATCCTGCAGCACATGATCCAGACCAATGCTTCGGATCTCCACCTCAAAGTCGGGCGTCCGCCGACGCTGCGGGTAGACGGGCAGATGATCTCGCTCGACACGACCCCCCTCAAGCAGGAAGATCTTCGCAGCGTCGCCGAGCAGATAATGGGGCCGAAAAACATCAAGGAGTTCTCCGAGCTCAAGGAGTCCGACTTCGCGCTAGCTGTCCCGGGAATCGGCCGCTTTCGCGTGAACGCCTATCAGCAGCGCGGAACGATCGCTTATGCGTTTCGAACGGTACCGTTCCAGGCGAAGACCATCTCGGAGCTCAACCTCCCAGAGGTGTGTGAGCGCATCGCGATGATGCCGCGCGGGCTGGTTCTCGTCACCGGCATCACCGGGTCGGGCAAGTCGACGGCGCTCGCGTCGATGCTTCACTACATAAATCAGAACCGGCAGGCGAACATAATCACCATCGAAGATCCGATCGAGTACCTGCACCGCGACATCAATTGCAGCATCAACCAGCGCGAGGTGGGGACCGACACCGGCAGCTTCGGCCAGGCGCTGCGGCGCGTGCTGCGACAGGACCCCGACATCATTCTCGTCGGAGAGATCCGCGATCTGGAGACGCTGGACACGGCACTCAAGGCCGCGGAAACGGGCCACCTCGTTTTCTCCACGCTGCACACGACGGACGCAACGCAGACAATCAACCGCGTACTGTCGTTCTACCCGCCGCACCAGCAAACCGAAGTGCGCTACATGCTGTCGACCGCCCTCCGCGCGATCATCTCTCTCCGACTGGTTAGGCGCGCCGACAAGAAGGGAAGAGTGCCCGCCGCCGAAGTGCTGGTGAACACCGAAGCCGTGCGCGACCAGGTTCGCGATCTCTCGAAGGCGCTCAACATCCCGCAGCTGATCCGCGAGGGAGCGGTCCCGTACGGCATGCAGAGCTTCGACCAGTCCATCATGAACTGGTACGAAAAGGGCGTGATCTCCTATGACGACGCGTTGCTCGCAGCTACCAGTCCTTCCGAGTTTGCGCTGCGGGTGCAGGGCGTCGCGGCGTCGAGTGATACCTCGTGGGACACCTTTAAGCAGGACGTCACCTGATTGGCAAGTATGAACCGAACGAGAAAAGAAACTGCAACTGCGAAGTGCGCAGGCTACCGGCTGACAGCTTCCCGCCGACAGCTCGCAGCTGCCTACGTCGGGATGTCGCCATTGGCGTGATGGACGCGCCTCCGCAAATTGCGCGTGCAGTTTGCTGGAATGCGACGGAGGTATGTCGGCGTCGTTGGCGGCTCGTAGCCGACAGCTGGTAGCGCGCGGCTGGCAGCCTGGCAGTCCGCAGTTGCAGTTCACCCAATTACGTCCCACTGGAATCCGTGAAGACCTCGCAGTTCGATGTTTAAGAAGATCCTGATCGCCAACCGCGGCGAGATCGCCTTACGGGTGATCCGCGCCTGCCGCGAGCTCGGCGTCCAGACCGTCGCGGTGTACTCCGAGGCTGATCGCGAATCCCTGCACGTCCGCTTCGCCGATGACGACGTCTGCATCGGCCCCCCGCCCGCGCGCGAGTCGTACCTCAACATCCCGCGCATCATCGCCGCCGCCGAGATCGCCGGCGCCGACGCCATTCACCCCGGCTACGGATTCCTCGCTGAGAACGCGGAGTTCGCCGAGACGTGCGTCGCCTCGAACATCGCCTTCATCGGCCCTTCGGCGCAGCAAATCAGGGTCATGGGGGACAAGGCGGCCGCCCGCAAAGCGATGCAGGACGTCGGAGTCCCGATCATTCCCGGCACTCCCGGTCCGATCGAGGATCCGGACGAGGCACTCAGACTCGCGCGTGAGATTGGATTTCCGGTCATCATCACGGCGGCCGCCGGCGGCGGGGGGAAGGGAATGCGCGTCGCGACGGATCCCGAGGATTTCGGCCGCTCGCTCCAGCTCGCACGCTCCGAAGCCCTGTCGGCTTTCGGGAACGGCGAGGTCTACGTCGAGAAGTACCTCGATCGCCCGCGCCATATCGAGTTCCAGATCATGGGCGACCGCCACGGCAACGTCATCCACCTCGGTGAGCGCG
>JANMTG010000339.1:0-1797 GCA_031390205.1 Gemmatimonadota bacterium | reverse complement strand
GACGCAGGCGACAGCCCCGGAGCGGAATGCGCTCGTGCGCGCGTGGGAGCGCGCAAGCAGGTTCGATCCGCGCTATCTCATCGCCTTTCTCATCACGCTGGTGCTGGCGGCGGCTCAGTTCCGCTACCATATGGTCGGCGGCTACGATCGGCTCCTGCTGGCGCTCGTGGTGTGCACGGCGACCGAGTCGCTGCTCTCCTCGTTCGACCGTGGCAGGATCGTCAACCTGTTGAGCGCCTACATCAGCGGCATCAGCCTGACGCTGCTCATCAAGCCGCAGGGCGGCGCGCTGTGGCCGTTCGTGCTCGGTGGCTTTCTCGCGATCTCGTCAAAGTACGTCTTACGCTATCGCGACAACCATCTCTGGAATCCGACCAACTTCGCGGTCACCGCACTGCTGCTCGTCGCGCCGGACCGCGTCTCCGTGCTCAGCCACCAGTTCGGCAATGACCTGACGACCAACCTGGTGATCTGGATCTTCGGACTGGTCATCGCCGCGCGCGTCGGCGTCCTCCACATCACGCTCACGTACGTCGCGAGCTTCCTGCTGCTGAACGGCCTGCGCGCCGTGGCGTTCGGACAGCCTGTGCTGGCGGAGATCGCTCCGATCACCGGACCGATGTATCAGTTGTTCGTTTTCTTCATGATCACCGACCCGCGCACCGTGGTGCGCGGGCGGCGGCGCCAGATCGTCGTAGCTGTCTTGATCGCGTTGAATGAGGCGCTGATCCGGTTCGCGTCCGACGAGGGATGGTTGCTACCGACGGCGTTCAACGCGGCGCCGGCGTTTCTCGCGCTGGCGCTGGTCGGTCCCGTAGCGAAGTGGCTCGACCTCCGACGAGTCGGCCGGCAAACGCCGGCTCCGGCGCCATCCCGCGTAGCGCCGGGAGCGCTTCGAGAAGCTGATCGCGACTCATCCCCAACAGCGCGTGCCGCTCGATGAGCGCGTCGAAGTCCACCGGGTAGAGATTCCGCCGCGCAGGGTCAGCAAGTCCGGCAATGTTGCGCGGCGCGATTGCGTGCGTGACCCACTCCCCAAAGCCTCGGCGCTCGTCCGACGTCCCGACGTCGCCGCGACATTGCGTGATCTGTCTGAGGCGCCGGAGGCTCTCGCGCGGCAGAGGCTCCAACACGGAATCGCCCACACCGAGGAATCCGTGCCACGCCACGGAATCCCCCGTTGCGAGTCGCTGACTGACCTCGGCGAACGACACGGTCCCGAAATAGAGCATCGCGTGCGCGGCGAACAGATCGAAGTGCGTCATTGCTTCGTACGCGCCAGCGATGACAAGATCGATCTGATCCGCTTCCGCACTAAGCATGGCGTCGTACCGGGTGAGCACCTCGAGGTCGGGCGCGCGCCGGCCGTGTACCGTGGATTCGAAGGACAGCGCAAGTCGCTCGACGGCGCGGAGACTCCAGGCGATCCCCGTCGAGAACAGTGGATCTACGAACGCGTACGCGTGCGGCATCAGCGCCCACCGCTCTCCGGCGGCGCGCGTCAGGCGATGCTGAATGAGCGGCACAAGCGCGATGGGCATGAGCGGCGTTGCCTCGGCAAACGCGCTCGCAAGTGTCGGATACCGCTTGAGCAAGGCACGCCAGAGCGCCACAGCGTCACCGGTGCCCGAGGATTTCAACGACGCGATGCCCCCGGGCGTGAGCAGGAACCCCGCGCTTGTCACGCCATGGTCGAAGCGGAGCGAGTACATCCAGCCTTCATCGATCAGGTGGTGCACCGCAGCCCAATCGTCGGGGTACGGACCGTCCGGCATTCCTGGCGCGACATCGTTCATC
>JANMTG010000335.1:0-26731 GCA_031390205.1 Gemmatimonadota bacterium | reverse complement strand
GCCGCGGCCGGCGGCGACGTCCTGGGGGGACTGGCGGGAGGTGACGTATCTGCGGGTGGATTCGCTGGCAGCGAGGCCGGGACTTCCTGCGCACAAAGAAATGGCGGCAGCGCGAGGAGCAAAGCAGCCAGCGCGCCCATCGGATGTGTCATCGTGGCGTTCCAGGTTCAGGTCAATCCCTTCCCTGGTTTAAAAATCGGCCTATATGCGCGTACCCGCAATGCCGCGTGATGGCAGAAACATGCTGATCGTCGTCCCGGCTCCCTCAACACTGCGAGCTTCGACTTTCCCACCGTGCGCCTCCACCAGGTGTCGGACGATTGCGAGTCCCAGGCCGGTGCCTCCCGACTCGCGCGCCCGCCCACTGTCTGCTCGATAGAAGCGCTCGAAGATTCGGGGCAGATGCTCGGACGCGATTCCACTTCCAGTATCCGATACCGCGAGGTTGGTTCCCCCTTCGCTCTGGGATGTCGCCACGATGACCGCGCCGCGAACCGTGTACCGGATCGCGTTCTCAAGCAGGTTGCTCAAAACCTGACGCAGCGCGGTTCTATCCATGTACAGCTCGCCCGCCGCTGGATCAATGCGCGCTTCCAGCGCTACCCCCTTGGCTTCCGCAGCCGGCCGAAGTCCCGTTATTGCCTCGTTGACGACCGCTTCGACGTCGAGGACCATTGGATTCGGCACCCAACCGCCGGATTCGATTCGCGACAGATCGAGCAGGTCGTCGACGATGCGCTGCATGCGGGTAGTGTTGCTCAGTATCATCTCGCTGAATTGCCGCCGCTTCTCCGGGGGTACGCCCTCATCGGCGAGCGTCTCGGTGAATCCTGCGATGACCGTGAGGGGCGTGCGCAGCTCGTGAGAGACGTTGGCCACGAAGTCGCGGCGAACTGTCTCCAGCCGCCGCGTCGCGGTCATGTCGAACAGCGCCAACACTCCGCCTCCATGATCGAGTGGGCACCCAGTGAGCAGAAGCGTGCGCCCGTTGAGGCCTATCTCCAACGGACCGCTGCGGGCGCCCCGCAACGCGTCCGACAGCGCATCCCGCAGCATCGGCTCTCGAGGGAGCATGTCGAGAGAGAAGGGCAGGGGCGCCGTTACATCGAGCAGTCGCCGCGCCGCGTCGTTGGCCTGGACCACGCGCCCGCTCGAGTCAACCGCGATGACGCCTTCTTCGAGCGAGCCGACGACCGCCGCCAGCAGCGTGCGGTCGGTCTGGAGCGCGGTCATGCGGGCGCCGAGCTGTTCGGCCAGGCGATAGAGGGCGGTTGCCAGATCGCCGACTTCACCTGGGGCGGAAAGGGCGGGGCGCCGACTGAGATCGCCGTCCGCCATCTCGCGCGCGACGTCGCGGAGCTCCACTATCGGCCGTGAAACCGAGCGCGAAAACAGACCCGCGACCAGCGCCGACAGCGCGAGAGCAATCGCCCCGGCCAGCAGAATGTCGCCGCGGGTCCGTTCGAACGCCGCCTCGACGGCGCCCGTTTCCACAACCTGCTCGATCACTCGATCATGCAACCGATGATCGACGATCAGCACTACGGCAACAACCAGTGCGGCGATAATTCCCAGGCTGTACAGGAGGAGCCGGTGGGCGAGCTTCACGCCGTTCGCGGCCTGCCGCTTCTAAGCCGATAACCGAACCCGCGCACGGTTTCAATCAGATCGCCTGCTGCTCCCAGCTTGGCCCGAAGGCGCTGCACGTGCATGTCCACTGTGCGCGTCTGAATATCAGGCGCGGCCTCCCAAACTATTTCGAGAAGCATGTTCCGGGGCTGCACCCTGCCCTTTCGCTCGGCCAGCAGGGTCAGAAGCTTGAACTCAGTGGGTGTCAGCTCGACGTCGCGCCCATCGACGGTAACTCGATGCGCGGTACGATCGATCTTGAGCGGACCAACCTCCGTTATGTCGCTGCTCTCGGCGTCGCCGGACTTTGTCCGCCGCAGAATCGCGGCAACCCGCAGCACCAGCTCCTGAGGGCTGAAGGGCTTGGTGAGATAATCGTCGGCGCCCAGTGTCAGTCCTTCGATCCGCTCGCTCTCCTCGCGTCGAGCCGTGAGCATCAGGACCGCGATCCGCGAAGTGGCCGGATCGGAGCGGAGCTCCTGCATGACCTCCAGACCTGAAAGTCCGGGCAGCATCAGGTCCAGCACGACCAGCGAGGGCTTGTCCCGGCGGGCCAGGGCGAGCCCATCCGGTCCACTCGTGGCGGTCGATACCGAATATCCGGATTTTGCCAGGTGGTACGCCACGAGCGCCACGATATCGGGCTCATCGTCGACGACGAGAACTCGCTCTCCGGGGCTCGTTTCGGTCACGTCCCAAGTTGTCGGGTTACTGGATGCTGCGTCAACAGACCTTCTGTCACGAACATGTGACGGTATCGTTGCACTCCCTCGCCGAACCCGCGGCCGCTAGCTTTGCAATTCGTCCGCTGCCGGAAAGGGATACCCGAAGACATGAGAATACAACTGCTCGCCTCAGTTTCGTTGCTTCTCTTGTCGTGTGCTCCTGTTCAGCTGCCGGCACCAGCGGGGCCCGTTGACCTCGTCATCGCATCGACGACCGACGTGCACGGGCGCCTCCGAGGCTGGGATTACTACGCCAACAGTGGTGAGGGGGTGCGGGGATTGGCGAGGACAGCGACGATCGTGGATTCGCTGCGCGCGGCGAACCCCGGGCTGGTGATTCTCGTCGATGCCGGCGACCTGCTTCAGGGTAACCCTCTGGCTTACGTTGCCGCGAGAGTGTCGAGCAACAAAACGAATCCGATCGTCGCGGCGATGAACGCGATGCGGTACGACGCGGCGGCGATTGGAAACCACGAGTACAACTATGGAGTGCCTTACCTCGACAGTGTGGTGGGGCAGGCGTCGTTTCCGTTTCTCTCCGCCAACACGTATCGCGTCGAGCCACGCGATACCCACGCGTACAGGTCGTGGACGATCGTCGAACGGCAGGGAATCAAGGTCGGCATCGTAGGTGCTACAACGCCGGGCGTGACGCTCTGGGATGCCGAGAACATCAAGGGCAGACTATGGTTGGGCGACATCGTGCCCGCGGTGAAAAAAGCGGTTGGCGAAGTTCGCGCCGCGGGCGCTGATGTAGTGCTGGTGGCCGTACACTCGGGGCTGAACGAGCCGTCCAGTTATGACACAGTCTCCAGTGGAGTGCCGAGCGAAAACGTCGCGGCGCGCATCGCGGTTGAAATACCGGGAGTGGATCTGGTGGTCTACGGCCACTCGCACCGTGAATCGCGCGGCACCACGATCGGACAGACGCTCCTCGTACAGCCAAAGAACTGGGCGACCAGCGTAAGCATCGCGCACTTGCGGGTGTCGCGGAGCGCCGTCGGGGGGAAATGGGCGGTCACGTCGCGCAGCGGCGAGATCGTTCAGGCGGCGGGGCACGCGGAAAGTCCCACTGTCGTCGGCGCGACGGAAAGTGCCCACCGCGAGACGGTGGCCTACGTCACGACGCCGATCGGGACGATCGCCGAAAGATGGAGCGCGGATTCGGCGCGATCGAGGGACACCCCGCTCATTGATTTCATTCTGGAGACCGAGCGGAAAGTTGCCGGGGCAGATCTGGCATCGACTGCTGCTTTTTCCACCGAGGTCGCGTTTCCCCCTGGGCCGATTACAATCGCGCAGGTGGCCCAGTTGTACCCGTACGAGAACACCCTCCGCGCGGTGAGAATCACGGGCAGGCAGCTCCGCGACTATCTCGAGTTCAGCGCCAGGTATTGGCGCACGCCTCAGTCGGCGAACGCTCCCCTACAAGCCGATCCGGAAATTCCGGGCTACAACTTCGACATCATCTCGGGTGTCGACTATGTCATCGACGTTTCGCGCCCGGTCGGCTCCCGTATCACCCGGCTCGATTACAAGGGCTCCCCCGTCCGGGACGGGGACAGCTTCACGATGGCTCTCAATAACTACCGGCAGACGGGCGGTGGGGGTTACGCGATGCTGCGCGACGCACCGGTCGTGTATCAGGGGAACACCGAGATTCGCCAACTGTTGATCGACGAGGTAAAGAGTCGGCGCCAGCTCAAGGCCGCGGATTACTTCGCCCCGAACTGGCGCATCGAGCGAGGGGCGATCGCGCTCGGCAATAGCAGTCGCACGGCGGCGGGAGGTGTGGCCGTGACCGTCGGCAGCACCGGCGACACGGTTCGGTTTCGCAGCGCTGCGCGTTTTCTTCGCATCATCGGCACTAACGACTTCCACGGCGCACTCGAAGCGCGCCCAGATCCGAGTGGAGTTCGCCACGGCGGCGCCGCTCACGTCGCTCGTGCGATCGACCTTGCCCGACGCGAGTGCGGCCGCCAGTGCGACGTACTCCTGCTCGATGGTGGTGACATGTGGCAGGGCACGGCAGCATCCGGCCTGTTGTACGGTCAACCAGTCGTCGAGTACTACAATAAAATGGGCTACGCCGCCGCGGCGCTGGGCAACCATGAGTTCGACTGGGGGGTTGATACTCTCCGAGCACGGATGCGGCAGGCCCGGTTCGGAATTCTGGGCGCCAACGTTCGCTACACTGACGGTCGGGACGTCGAGTGGATCCGGAACGACACGATCGTATCCCGCGGCCACTCCAGGATTGGAATCATCGGCCTCGCCACTGTCACTACACCGAGGCTCGCACTTTCAACCCACGTTTCCGGTCTGCGCTTCGACGATCCGGCACCGATTGTGGACAGCATTGGCGCGGCGCTCAGAAGGCGGGGAGCGCAATTCGTCGTGGTGATCGCCCATGCCGGCGGTTTCTGCGAAAGAGATGGCACTACTCGTTGTACCGGAGAGATCATTGACCTGGCGCAAAAAGTCTCGACCAAAGTGGATGCCATAGTCAGCGGGCATACGCACAGCCGCGTCAACACGGTCGTGAGAGGGATTCCCGTGGTGCAAGCCCGGTCGAGCGGACGCGCGATCGACGTCGTGGACCTTGCAATGCCCGGATCTGGTGGTTCAGCGCATCGGCAAGAGGTCCGCGAGCTCGCGGCGGACACGCTTCAGCCGCTTCCTGCTGTCGATTCGATCGTTCGAAGGGCTGCAGCGCGCGTCGCGCCTCTGGTCAACCGGCGCATCGCGACGATCCCGACCACGTTGCTGCGACTTGGCAGGCAATACCCGCTCGGTAACCTCATCGCGGACTCTCAACGCTGGGCCGGCAAGGGCGACGTGGCGATCATGAACAATGGCGGTATTCGCACGGAGCTCCGGGCCGGTGAAGCGACATACGGCGCACTTTTCGAGATACAGCCGTTCGCCAATACGCTTTATTCTCTGAGCATGTCTGGCGCGGGTCTGCGTGAGCTGCTCGAGGTCATGCTTGGCGGGCCGGGCCCCGACGACCACGTGAGCGGACTGGCCGTCAAGTATGATCCCACCAAGCCCAAAGGGTCGCGTGTCGTATCCGTCACGATGGCAAATGGAGAGCCGCTGTCGAACGCGCGCACCTACAACGTGATCGTGAATAATTTCGTGCTGACCAGAGGAGAGGGATATGACGTCGGGGCGCGGGCCACGTCGTCGACGCCGGTCAACATTGTCGACCTCGATGCCCTCATCGACTACCTGCAGCAGCTTCCAACGCCGGTGACCGCGCCGCCGGAAGTTCGAATCGCGCCGATCTCGCAGTGACGGCGGTCCGGATCTACATAAACTCGACTGGTGTCGATGTCCCATCCTCGGCAACCACGCTCGAAGCAGTCGCGGTGTGGGATGCGGCCCAGGCAGCCGCGATCGCGACGGGTGAGCGCGTGATCACCGACAGTCGCGGCCTTCGCGCCGATCCCAAAGCACCCGTTCACAACGGAGCGATCTTTCGCATCGTTCGCGCGCGCGCCTCAGCCGGCGATGATTCGGACCTGAGCTGAGCACCGTGACCCTTCCTCTCTCGATATTCTCCAGCAAGCTCCGTCAGCTCCCCAAGGCCGAGCTGCACTGCCACCTCGACGGCTCGGTTCGCCCGGCGACACTCCTCGAGCTCGCCCGGGAATACAAGACCGCAATGCCGCGCGAGACGGTGGAGGAGCTTACGCAGTTCATGCGAGTCGACGATGCCGAAAGTCTCGAAGACTATCTGCAGCTGTTCGACATCACCGTGGCGGTGATGCAGACCAAGGATGCCCTGGAGAGAATCGCCTACGAGCTGGCGGAAGATGCCGCCCGCGACGGAGTTCGCTACATCGAGGTCAGGAATGCGCCGATTCTCAACGTCATGAAAGGGCTCACGCTGGTCCAGGCCGTGGAAGCTCCGCTCCGCGGCTTGCGCAAAGCGGAGAAAGATTTCGGGATCACCGGACGGTTCATCATCTGCGCTTTGCGCCACTACATGCCCGCGGATTCGCTCGAGATGGCCCGGCTCGCCGTCGAATTCAAGGACGATGGTGTAGTCGCGTTCGACCTTGCCGGCCCGGAGAAGGGAAACCCCGCGTCGCTCCACGCGGCGGCGTTCAAGTACGCGCGGGAGAACAACCTTGGCGTGACAGTCCACGCGGGCGAGGGCGACGGCCCCGACTCCGTCCGACAGGCCGTCCACATCTGTGGCGCCAACCGTCTCGGCCACGCGACTCGCCTCATCGAGGATCCGGAGCTCACCCAGTATGTGAATGACCGGCGAATCGGTCTCGAGATCTGCCTGACGAGCAACGTGCAGACGAGAGTCGCTGAGTCTTACGCCGCACATCCGCTGCGCGAATACTTCGATCGCGGACTCAATGTCACGCTCAACACCGACAACCGGCTGATGAGCGGTGTTACGCTCACCGACGAATACGTCTATGCTGCCGAGCACATGGGATTTTCGATGGACGAGCTGGCGGGAATCGCGTTGAACGGATTCGAGTGTGCATTTCTCCCGTGGGAGGAGAGGCTCATGCTAATCGAGGAAGCGTCGGACGAGATCGACAAGCTTCTTGGAGGCGACGAATGAGGCGAGCCACGGAATGAAGCGACAGTATTCATCGGCGGAGGCGGAAAAAGCGGCGGCCGCCATCCGTGCGCGGTCGGGGGGCGGGTCGCACGCAACTTCCATCGGATTGATCCTGGGCTCGGGTCTCGGAGGCCTGACCAAATCGATCCAGGAAAGCGTACGAGTACCGTTCGCCGAGATCCCGGGTTTCCCGGATGCCACGGTCGCGGGGCACGACGGCGCTTTGATCGTCGGCCAGTTGGGCGGCCGTCAGGTAGCGGCACTCAGCGGTCGCTTCCATATGTATGAGGGCCATTCGGCCGCACTTGCCGCGTTCCCCGTTCGCGTCCTATGGGCCCTGGGCGCCCGAGAGCTTTTCGTGTCGAACACGGCGGGAGGCATCTCTCCCAGGCTCGCGGTTGGCGATCTGATGATGATCTCGGACCACCTCAATCTGATGGGAGCCAATCCGTTAGTTGGACCGATTGAGTCCGGCGAGGCCCGGTTTCCTGACATGACCGACGCCTATGATCCGGGTTTGCGCCGCGCTCTGCGTACGACGGCGGAAAAACTGGGAATCAAGCTTCGTGAAGGAGTCTATGCGGGACTACTCGGCCCTTCGTATGAGACGCCGGCGGAGGTGAAGATGCTCCGGAGTCTGGGTGCGGATGCGGTGGGGATGTCGACAGTGCCCGAAGTCATTGTCGCTCGAGCACTGGGCATGCGGGTCGCTGGGGTGAGCTGCATCACCAACGCCGCGGCCGGGGTGACCGGCGCGGCATTGAGCCATGCGGAAGTTCTGGAAACGACCGCGCGCGTGAGCGCGGCATTCGAGTCGCTTGTCACGGATTTTCTTGGGCGGGCGGGCTCCGCATGAGGGATGGTACCAGCGCGTTGAACGGTAAACGCACAACGCGTCTTTCACATAATCGGGCAAAACTGGCTTGAGCAAACCGAAGACCTCTCAGCCATTGAGCTTCCCCTCGCCGGCACTGTGATTGAGCGGTCCGCTCCCGCTCCCGAGTCCTGGCGCGGTTGCTATCGCTGAATGCACGTAGTCGATCGACGTACGCACCGCGGCGTGGAGTGATTCTCCTTTCGCTAGCTGCGCGGTGATGGCGGCGGATAGCGTGCAGCCTGTACCGTGCGTGCTCGAGCTCTCCAGCCTGCGCCCTCGAAATGCGCGGACAGCGCCATCGTAGAGGATGTCCACCATTCTGTCGCCAGATTCGAGATGTCCGCCCTTGATCAGCGCCGCCCGCGCCCCCATCTCGGACACGATCATCTCCGCCGCCCTCGCCATCGCGTCCTCATCCTCGATCGCTTCGCCGACGAGAATCGCCGCTTCGTGCAGGTTGGGCGTCACCAATGCGGCCTGGGGGACGAGCTCGTCGCGAATCACCCGGATCGCGTCGCGCTCCAGCAGCACATCTCCCGATGTCGCTACCATCACCGGGTCGAGCAAGTAATTGGGCAATGACCGGTCGCGGATGGCGCTCGACACCGTCGATGCAATGGCCGCGTTCCCGAGCATTCCCGTCTTGAACGCAGCGGGCGCCAGGTCCTCGGCCACGGCATCGATCTGCGCCCGCACGAGATCAGCGGACACAGGCTCCCACCTGATGACGCCGCGGGTATTCTGCGCGGTGATGGCGGTTATCGCCGAAGTCCCGAATACTCCGAAGCGCTGAAAGGTCTTGAGGTCTGCCTGAATTCCGGCGCCTCCGCCGGAGTCGGAGCCGGCGATGGTGAGCGCAATGCGCATAAAACGAAAGATGCGCCGTGAGTGATCACGGCGCATCTCGCGGCGAAGATGTCCAGCGGCTACCGGAGCTGTCGCGGTGCCGGCGACGGCGGCAGCGACTGCAGCCGCGCCTTGAACCGGTGGAAATTGTTGCTGTCCCGTCCGAGCGAAGCCAGCTGCGCCGGGGGAATCTGGTTGATGCGCGCCTGGAGCGCGGCGACGCGGTCCTCCTCGAGCGGGTGCGTACGGAACCACGCCTCCACTCCCGCCGGCCGGCTTCTCCGTTCGGCGATCAGCTTCTCGAACATCGTGACGAGTCCCTGCGGGTGTATGCGGGCACGGATGAGATTGTTGAGTCCCTCTACGTCGGCCTCGAGCTCATCCTGCCGGCTGAAACGGGCGAACACCGCTCCGCCCGCCACGTTGATTAGGGCGCCGGCCGCCTGACTGTTGCAGACGTTGGTCAGGACGCAGGCGAGCGTGATGCCGATATTGGCGCCCTGCTCCTTTTCCATTTGTTTCACGGTGTGGCGGCGCACGACGTGTCCGATCTCGTGTCCCAGAACTCCCGCCACCTCCATCATGTTGCTCGAGCGCTCGACCAGTCCCCGGTTTATGTAAATAAAGCCGCCCGGCACCGCGAACGCGTTTACTTCCTTGCTGTCGACGATGTAGAAGTGCCAGTCGAGATCACCCCGGCTGGTCAGGCGTGCGATCGAATCACCCAGGACATTGATGTAACGGTTCAACTCCGGGTCCTGGACGATCGGTAGTTGCGCGTTGATCTGTTGCGCATATTCCTGTCCCATCTGCACTTCCTGCTGCGTAGACACTCCGCAGGCAGCGAGAGAACAGGTGATCGCAACCACTGAGATAAATCGCTTCATTTAAATACTCCACCGATGAAATTGCAGAAGGCGAGGGAGGCAAGTCCCATTCCATGATAGGCCTGTCTACCCCACAGTGAGACTTCTGACCCTTGCACGGGACCTCGGCCGCAGGAAAGCGCGGGAAAAGCACTCGCTCTTCGTGGCGGAAGGCGTTCGCTCGGTAGAAGAGCTGCTCCGCTCGGGCCTCGCGGTACGGGGCGCCCTGGTCGCTCCCCAGCTCGCGACCGCTCCGCGCGGACAGGTGCTGCGCGCCAGCCTCGAAGCAGCGGGAGTGGAAGTCGCGGAAGTCTCCGAGAAGGACTTTCGAAGCGCCGCCCAGACCGAGTCTCCTCAGGGAGTGATCGCCATAGGGGAGATCCCGAAGCGAACCCTGGATAAACTCGACCTCGGCGCCCGGTGCCGCCTGCTCGTTCTCGATGGGGTGCAGGATCCGGGGAACGTCGGGACCATCCTGCGGACGGCGGAAGCCCTGGGCGTGACGGCGACGATCGCGCTTCCGGGCACTGTGGACCTGTGGAATCCGAAGGTGATTCGGAGCTCGATGGGCGCGCAGTTCGTACATCCGGCTTTTCACGCGACCGGCCCGGAGCTGTTTGCATTTCTTGGGCTGGCCCGCGTGGAGCTATGGTGCGCCGACGCCGGTGGCGACCCAATCAACTCCGAAACGCCGCCCGCGCGCCTCGCCATCGCTCTGGGTAATGAGGGCGCGGGGTTGTCCCCGGATGTGCGTGCGGCGGCACGCAAGACCGTTTCCCTCCCCATCGCGAGCACCGTGGAATCCCTCAACGTCGCTGTTGCAGCGGGCATCATTCTCTACCACTTTCGGTGATGGTCGGTCTCCTTCTCGCGTTCTACGCCTTCGTGATCGGCGCGTGCTTCGGCTCGTTTCTGAACGTCTGCATCGCGCGGTGGCCGGAAGGCCTCTCCGTCATCAAACCCAGGTCGCGGTGCCCGAAGTGCGGCCACCAGATTTCTGCGATCGAGAACATTCCGATCGTGAGCTGGCTGGTTCTCCGCGGAAAATGCCGGGGTTGCGGCGAGCGAATCTCGATTCAGTACCCCGCGGTGGAGCTGTTGGTGGGACTCATGTGGCTCGCCGCGTACCTGGCGTATGGTCCCACGCTCACGGGGCTCCGGGTGGCGGTATTCGCCACCATCATGGTCGGAATTGCGGTCACGGATGCGAAACATTTCCTCATTCCGGACGGGTTCACGGTGTTCGGGCTTTTCTGGCAGCTCGTCACCGCGTTCGTGGCGCTCTATGCAGGCGACCCTCAACCCTTCGCGTTGCCGTGGGATGCGATCATCGGAATGTGCGTCGGAGCCGGGGCGATTTCCATCGTAGGCTGGCTCGGAGAGGTGTGGCTGAAGCGACCGGCGATGGGCTTCGGCGACGTGACCCTGATGTCGGTTGTCGGCGCCGCCATCGGGCCCGAGCGCGCGCTCCTCGCGATCTTTCTCGCCGCGGCAATCGCTCCCATAGTCCTCCTCGCGATAGTCTATCCGCTTTCGTCACATGGACTGGCGACCGATCGCGGACAAACAGAGCTACCGCTCGACGCAACACCGTCCTGGCGGCGGCGGGAGCTACCGTTCGGCGTCTTTCTTGCGCCCGCAGCGGTGGGCGCGCTGCTCTGGGGCGACGCCATCATCGGCTGGTACCGGAGCGTGTCGGGCTTGTGATGCGCTACGCCAGCTTTTCTCCGGTCTGGGTCTCTGGATGAAGTGGAAGAGTTCTGTGGCGATGCTGGGCTCTCTCGCGCTTGCCGCCGCGTGCGAAAGTGAAAAAAAGCCGACCTATGAGGGACCGTACGCCGCGCAGGTGACGGAGGCCGTCCCTATGATCGAGAAGGCAGTCGGCCTCAAGTTCAAGACGGCCCCCCGGCTCGAGACGCGGTCGAAGACGCAGGTGCGCGAATTCATTGCCCGGCAGTTCACCGAGCCCCGCGCGCTCCGCGACCTCGCCGGTGAGGAAGCGGCGTACAAGCGCCTGGGACTAATCCCCGACACGCTCAAGCTCCAGCAGTTCATCATGAGCCTGCTCGAGGAGCAGATCGTGGGTTATTACGACCCCACGACGAAAGTTCTGTACATCGTCGAGGGCTCGGCGAAGGACGCTGTCGGAGTTACCGTGCCGCACGAGCTGGTGCATGCGCTTCAGGATCAGTACGTGAGTCTGGACTCGATTCAGAAGATCGAGGGCGCCAACGACCGCAGGGCGGCGGCGCAGGCAGTATTCGAGGGCCAGGCAGTGTATGAGCAGATATCGGTGATGCTGGGGGGCGCCAACGTGGCGATCAACCTTCCAGGCGGGTGGGACAGGG
Organism: Gemmatimonadota bacterium; assembly: GCA_031390205.1. Taxonomy (GTDB): domain Bacteria; phylum Gemmatimonadota; class Gemmatimonadetes; order Gemmatimonadales; family Gemmatimonadaceae; genus UBA4720. Next base: position 14,846 of record JANMTG010000335.1, on the reverse strand, counting down.
TGCGCGAGCTCATTCGCGACAGCCAGGCATCGATGCCGATCTTCGCGGCCGCGCCGACCGTCATCCAGGAAACGCTGATCTTTCCTTATCTGAGCGGCGCCGAGTTCGTGCGGAACTACAAGGAGCGAAAGCCCGGCACCGTCCTGTACAACGACATGCCGGTGTCGACCGAGCAGATACTTCACCCCGCTTCGTTTTTCGGGAACCGGGATGCGCCGACCACCGTCGTGCTCGGCAATCTCGCGAATGGCACCGAAGTCTATCAGAACACCCTCGGTGAGTTTGAGATCCGCCTCTTTCTCTTCGAGCATTTGAAGGACCAGAACGAAGCGGTCAGGGGCGCGACCGGCTGGGACGGAGACCGATATGTGGTGGTGAACACTCCGCGGGGGGAGGGCGTCGTGCTGCTAACGGTCTGGGACTCGTCCGTCGACGCGGGCGAATTTTACGACATCGCCGGGCGGGGCATCGAAAAGCGGTTCAACACCAAGGCCGTTACATCGGCCGACAAGCTCTCGAAGGTGTATTCAGCAAACGGTCGCACGCTCCAGCTTGCCACCGCCGAGATTGGCGGACGGCCGGTTGTCGTTTACGTCGATGTGCCGGCGGGAGCCAGCACCTCGATCGTGCAGACCGCTCAGGTGCGGCTGACACAGTAGGCCACATGCATGCAGCGAGCTTGCAGGGTTTGCAGTGCTGCGCAGTCCAGGTAGTCTATCTAATTAGTGTTTACCAAGCAGCGCCGCCTGGCCACTTGCTGGCACCCATCCATCCAGCAGAAGTTTTCCGAGTGGGTATATTCAGTTGCTCCTCACGCCCACCCTAGCCTTAAAGGTCCCCATGTCTCGCGCTCCCCGCACTCCGCCTCGGATACTGCTCGCCGCGGTGCTGCTCGCTTTCGGCACGCTCTCCGGCTGTGGTAGCGACCCCTTGGGGCCGTTCCAGCCAGAGATCAGCAATGCTGCGGACAACTTCCAGCTCCAAGCCACGAACGTCGCAAACGTGACCACAACGCTCACGTATCCCTGGGCCAACTCGGGGACGCGGGCGACAATCAACCACTCGACCACCACCACCGCCGGCTCGACGTCGTTGGTGATCAAGGACGGCGCAGGCGTCACGGTCTACAGCAAGGCCCTCAGCCCCAGCCTCAACGAAGCCACGACAGCCGGCCAAGCGGGCACATGGTCGATTCAGCTGACGCTCACGAATTACTCAGGCACGCTGAACTTTCGTGCGCAGAAGCTCTAAGAGGAGTCCCTAGCGCTGCCGTCTAACACCGCGTTGTAGGGCCGCGGCGATCCGCTCTACTGTGTCTGCACGATCTCGTCGGTGATGCGGTAAGCGCCATCCAGCCACGCGATGATCTCCCGAGCGCCGGGGTGATCGACGCTCGTGTAACGCTCGCGCAGCAGTTTTTCCTTCTCGCCCAGGCGGTCGAGGCCGATGTCCTGGAGGGTGAGGATATCCTCGCGAACCAACGTGCCGAGCTTCTCGCCGAGCACCTCCTTGGCGGCTTTCCTGAATGCTTCGCCGTATGAGTAGTCGTTCCCGAGCCGATAACTCTCTACCAGCGTAAGAGCGGGAATGCGAAAGAGTGTTGGCTGGAGCGCTGGGTTGATCCCGTGGGCGCGGATGCTGTCCTTCAGGCTCGCGGGACGCCCGGTGAATCCGCGCAAATGCAGGTACTGCGACATGCGGTGGCCGTCGTTCACCGGATAGTTGTCCCAGAGAACGGGCTTCCTCTGTAGCTGCTCGGCAACCCGGCGGATGTGCCCCGCTGAAAACTGTCGCGATATCACCTCTTCACCCGTCCAGAAAATCTCTACCTTCGGATCGAGCATCGCGCCCAGATCCTCTAGGTATCTTTTTGGCCGCACGCCGAAAACACGGTCGAGAACGGGATCGTCCGAGTAATAGCTCGGACACACGATGACGCGTGTCGCGCGGGTGCGCTCGAGTGACCAGTGTACCATCTCGATCTGCCGCCTGGCGAGATCCGGAGTGTCTCCGCGCATGTCGTCGAAGAGAATGGCGAGGTCATCCACGCCGACGTCGTCGAGGAAGGACAGCTTGCGCGCCAGCGCGCTCCGAGCGGCGTCGTTGAAATCATTGTACGCCTCGTAGGGACTGAGCCCTGCGCCAAAGCGAACGCTGGCGCTTCGGCATGTCGTGGAAAGCGTTTTGAGCTTGCCGGCGACTTCGCCTGGGTGATCCTCCTGCCACTTGCGACGCAGGTATGCATCCGCCTTCGGCGCATACATGTAGAAGCGATACCCGTGCGGAGCGAGAAAGCGGATGGTCTCCTCTCGCTCCTCCCAGCTCCACGGCTTTCCGTAGAACCCTTCGATGATGCCGAGCTCGGGGAGGTCGCTGCGTTCTACCACCCAAGCACCACCTTCTGAATCACGAACGTGCAGACGCCGATCAGCCCGCCCAGCACAAAACCGGTCGTGATGATCAGGTTAAGCTCGTTCTGGATCACGTTGCGCAGGATTTCCTCAACCCGGTCCACGCTGAAGGCTATGACTTTCCGTTCGACCATCGCCTGCACGTCGAGCTTCTTCACCAGCTCCGGAAGCTGCTGATAGATCCACTCCCAGATTACGGGAGCGGCAGAGGCGGCGAGCCGCGCCGGCGCCTCGGGGTCCTTCCTGGCCTCCGCGTCGCCGAGGATGTCCGAGATCGGCTTCTGGAGGTAAGCCAGGATCGCATCGTGGATCGCCTTCGAGATCTCCTCGCGAATCTCCGGCTCCTCCAGTAGTGAGACTACCTGTTCGACTCCATCGGTCTCGATGGCGTCGAGTACAGTCTCGAACTTCTTCTCCGTCATCATCAGCTTCGCGAAGATGCGCTCGTGGAAGCGCATGTCGTCGACGAAGCGGTTGAACATCCCGTGAAGCGCCGTGCGCAGCTTCTCGCGTGTCGCAGGCTGGCCGAGGAATGCGCCGAGCTTCGTCATCGCTACCGGAAGATACGCCGTCATCGCGCCCTCAAGCGCGTTGACTACGACGGGCGGAACCTTGTCGATGAGCGGCTCGCGCGACGTCAGGATGCCGGCGATCACTTCTTCAAGCCGCGCCTGAAACGCCTGCAGCAGCTCCGGTCGGGCGAGCTCGCTCTGTAGGTCCCCCGGTGTAAGGAGCCGCTCACCAACGGTGCGTCCGAGACTCCTGGCAAGACGAGCCTGGTTCTTGGGGATCGCGCCCTGGAACCCGAAGCGCTTCCTCTTCGGATTGAACAGCATCCAGACAGCTACGGTGTCGGAGAGGCCTCCCGCCAACATCCCGACTGTGACATGGATGCCGAATTGGACCCAGACGTTTTCGACGTCCACCTACTGGATGACTGCTCCTTCCGCGATCGCCCGGTGAATCGAGGCGCTCGCCGCGTCGCTCACGGCGTTCCTGGGAGTGACATCGCCGTGCGGCTCGGCGGCGTCCGCTAGCGCGCCCGTGCCTCGCGCCAGTAGCGCGAGATGGATGATGTCGTCCATCGTCGACACAAAGGTGAAGACCATGCTTTTCACCACTTCATCCGGAATTCCGCGCAGATCTTTCTCGTTGGTCTTTGGCAGAATGACCTGACGAAGCCCCGCGCGGTAGGCGGCCATCACCTTCTCCTTCACTCCGCCGATCTCGAGGACTCTGCCGCGCAGGGTCATCTCGCCGGTGACGGCGATGTCGCGCCTCACCGGACGCCTGCTGAGAACACTGGCGATCGCCAGCGTGACCGCCGCGCCAGCGCTTGGTCCGTCCTTCGGTATTGCGCCGGCGGGGAAGTGCACGTGCAGGTCGGACTCCTTGAACTCCAGCTCGTCGACACCGAGGGTTTGTGCGCGGGAGCGGACGTAAGAATAGGCTGCGTCTACCGATTCGCGCATGACATCCCCCAGCTGCCCCGTCACCGTCAATCGCCCCGTGCCCGGCATTCTCAGCGCCTCGATCACCATGAGATCACCACCGGTGGCGGTCCACGCCATGCCTGTGACCGCGCCAATCTCGGGCTCCTTCTCCGCGTCCTCGAGCGTGTAGGTGGGATTTCCCAGCAGCTCCATGACCATGGGATTGTCGACGATCCACGCTCCTTCCTCGCCGTCGGCCTTCTTGCGCGCGCGCTTGCGCATGAGTGCCGCGATGTTGCGCTCGAAGTTGCGGAGGCCCGCCTCGCGGGAGTAGCGGTTGGAGATGAAGCCCAGGACTTCGTCGGTGAACTGAATGTCCTTGTCGGTGATTCCGTGGTCCTCGAGCAGCCGCGGCAGCAGGTATCGCCAGGCGATCTCCACTTTTTCCTCGACCGTGTATCCCAGCACCTTGATCACTTCCATTCGGTCGCGCAGCGGAGCGGGGATGTCGAACAGGTTGTTCGCCGTGCAGATGAAGAGGATTCTCGACAGGTCGAACGGAAGATTGAGATAGTGGTCGACGAAATTCGAGTTCTGCGACGGGTCGAGGACCTCGAGCATTGCCGCGGTCGGGTCACCGGAATGGCCTCCAGACGTCATTTTATCAATTTCATCGATCATCAGTACGGCGTCTCTAACCTGCACGCGGCGCAGCGACTGGAGGATGAGCCCCGGCATCGCCCCGACGTAGGTGCGCCGGTGTCCGCGAATCTCCGCCTCATCGCGCACGCCTCCCACCGAAATGCGATAGAATGCGCGCCCGATCGAGCTCGCGATCGCTTCACCGAGAGACGTCTTGCCCGTGCCGGGCGGCCCAACGAAGCAGAGAATCGGGCCGTGAGGGTCGCCGCCCCGCAGCTTCCGGACGGCGAGGTACTCGGTAATGCGCTCCTTGGCTTCCTGCAGGCCGTAATGCCGGCTGTCGAGGAGCTCTTCAACTTTCTTGAGCTCGATCGTCTCGCCGTCCGATTTCTTGTCCCAGGGGAGCGTCACCATCCAGTCGAGGTACGTCCGAATTACCTGATACTCGCTAGATGCCGGCGAGAGGTTGCGCATGCGCTCGACCTCGCGCCGTCCCTCCTGCGCCGCTTTCTCCGGCAGGTTCGCTTCCTCGAGCTTCTTCAGTACCTCGATCGCTTCCTTGTCGCCGGGATCGCCTTCGCCGAGCTCGGACTGAATGGCGCGGAGCTGCTGGCGCAGGTAAAACTCGCGCTGGTGCTGCTCGATCTTGATCTCCGTCTGCCGCTTCACGTCCTCGGCTACTCGCGCGCGACCGACTTCCCGCTCCATACGCCCGAGCAGGAACTTGAGCCGCTGCCCGATGTTGAGGCGCTGGAGGATCTCGTCCTTGTCGGAGACTTTGAAGTTGAGGTTCGTCGCCGCGAGATCGGCAAAGCGTCCCGGATCGGAGATGTTCATCTTGAGAATCGCCGGCACTTCGTCCGGAATCCGGTCGATCAGCTCGGCGAGTGTCTCGGCGCCGATGACGATTCTGGAGATGAGATCATCGACTTCGTTCGGATCGGGGGCGATCTCCGTGGCGGGCCGGATGCGGACGATGGGGTATGGCTCCGTCTGCACGACGCCCTCGACGATGAGACGCCTCAGGCCCTGCAGCGTGATCTGCACTGTCTCGCCGGGCAGATTGATGCGCTCGTGAACGCGCGCGGCGACGCCGACGCGACCCACGAACCGCTCCGGATCGAGAACGTCGTCGTGGTCGCCCGTGGCCACCACCAGCCCGACGATCAGTCCCGTCTGCTCATTGGCGCGGAGGAGGGAGAGGTTTTCAGGGGCGCCCATCTGCACGGCGATGGTGCCAAGGGGATAGACGATGGTCGACCGCAGCGCCATGAGCGGCAGCGTCGGTGGAAGCTCGGCGTGCAGTATGTCGTCTTTCCGCTGGGCAGGCGGCATCCAGTTCCTCTCGCGCGACGTGACGGGTCTGTTGTTTCAGAAGTTAACCGCGTCTAAGTTTCAAGGCTATGTTCGAGGACCTGAGCGAAAAGCTCGAAGCGACTTTCGCGCGCCTGCGCGGCCGCGGCGTTTTGAGCGAAAGCGACATCAAGGAAGGCCTGCGAGAGGTCCGGCGCGTACTGCTGGAGGCCGACGTCAACTTCCAGCTCACGCGAGAGTTCCTCGAGCGGGTCGAGAAGAAAGCCAAAGGCATCTCGACCCTCAGCACCGTCTCGCCCGGGCAACAGCTGGTCAAGGTCGTCCACGAGGAGCTCGCCGCCATGCTCGGCGAGCGGAGAGAAGGGCTCAGGCTCAGCACCGTGCCGCCATCGGTGGTGATGATGGTGGGTCTCCAGGGCTCTGGGAAAACCACCACCGCCGCCAAGCTGGCGCTCAAGCTGAAGGGAGAGGGCAGGTCCGCGCGTCTCGTCGCCTGCGACGTCTACAGGCCGGCGGCGATAGACCAGCTCGAGACGCTGGGACGCGAGCTGTCGGTGCCGGTGTACGCCGATCGCAGCACCACCGACGTGGTGAAAATTGCCCGTGCCGGCGTGGCCGAGGCGCTTAGAGAGCGCGATCGCGTGGTCATCATAGACACCGCCGGACGGCTCCAGATCGACGAGGCGATGATGCAGGAGCTGTCGCGCTTGAAGGATGCGCTCCGCCCTTCGGAGATCATGCTCGTCGCCGATGGGATGACCGGACAGGACGCCGTTCGAATAGCGCAGGGCTTCGACGCTGCGCTCGACATCACGGGAGTGATTCTGACCAAGATGGACGGCGACGCCCGCGGGGGCGCGGCGCTCTCCATTTACGGAGTCACCAAGAAGCCGATCAAGTATATCGGGGTCGGCGAGAAGGCCGATGCGCTGGAGGAGTTTCATCCCGAGCGAATGGCCGGCCGGATCTTGCAGATGGGAGACGTCGTCAGCCTGGTCGAGAAGGCCCAGGCGACGTTCGACGAGGCCGAGGCGCGCCGCCTGGAGAAGAAGGTCCGCAAGGAAGGGATGGACCTCAACGATTTTTTGAACAGCATGCGCCAGATCCAGAAAATGGGTCCGCTCGAAGGACTGTTAAAAATGCTTCCCGGCGTGAATACCAAGGCGCTGAAGCAGATGAAGGCGGATCCCAAGCGCATGGTGCACGTCGAGGCGATTGTGCTGTCGATGACGCCGGACGAGCGGAAGAACCCGGGCATCATCAACGGGTCGAGGCGCGCGCGGATAGCGAAGGGAAGCGGACGTCCGATCAGCGACGTCAACCGGCTACTGGATCAGTTCCGGGAGATGCAGAAGATGATGAAGAAGATGGCCGCGGGCGGGGGGAGAATGCCTTCAATGCCGGGGATGTTCGGCGGACGCTGACACCATCCGCCCTCCAATGTGATTACATTGCGAGTCCAATGTTCTACCGGGTGCGCACCGGATCTACCAGTGTCGCGAGGAGCCCGGACGAGGTGCCAACAGCGCCTCGAACCAAACCGTATCAAAGGGAGCAAGAGATGGTAAAGATTCGTCTCCGCCGCGTCGGGCGGAAAAAGGCACCGGTATACCGGCTCGTCGTCGCCGACTCGCAGAGTCCGCGCGATGGCAAGTTCATCGAGATCATCGGACAGTACGCTCCCCGCAAAACCGAGGGCGCCCTGCACGTCGATGAGGATCGCGCCAACTACTGGCTCGGCGTCGGCGCCCAGCCGACCGATACGGTGCGCTCGCTCCTTCGCCGCGCGGGAGTCCTCAAGCGCCGGCACGAAGCACGACTGGGAATCGAGCACAAGGCTACCGCCGTCCCGATCAGCGAGACGTCGGACGAAGCGCCCGCCAGCGCCTAGCGCGACCGTCGCAGATGGCTGAGCCCGAGTACGCGATCGTCGGGCTGATTCGCAATGCCCAGGGAATACGCGGAGAGGTAGTCGTCGAACCGCTCACCGGTAAGCCGGACGTGGTCTTTGCGTCCGGCAGTCGTGTTTTTGCGGGCAACGCCCAGGGAGATCTGGCGGTGGGGCGCGGCGTTCGGGGCGAAGAAGAGCCGCCGACCCTCACCATCGAAGCCTCAAAGCCCTTCAAGAAAGGGCTCATCGTTCAGTTCGAGGAGCTCCGCGACCGCGACAGCGCCGAGCTCTGGCGCGGCCGGTACCTCCTGGCGCGGTTCGCCGAACTGCCCCCGCCCGCGAAGGACGAGGTCTATCTGCACGATCTGATCGGCATGAAGGTCGAAGGAAGGGCGGGCGAGCCGCTCGGCGAGGTTACGACCTTCTACGAGCTCCCTCAGGGAATGATGCTCGATGTGAAAACCGCGCGCGGCAGCGCGTTGATTCCATATCGGCCCGAGATCGTAGTAAGGACAGATGTCGCCATGCGCACGGTCGTCATCGACGAGTCGCTCGGCCTGATCGAGTGACGGGATGCCGCTCAGGATCAACGTCGTCACGATATTTCCCGAGTTCTTCGCCGGGCCACTCGGACTGAGCATTCCTTCTCGCGCCCGCCAGGCCGGGAGCGTCGAGTACAACATCGTCGACCTGCGGGATTTCACGCACGACAAGCACCGGACAGTTGACGATGCCCCGTATGGAGGTGGAGCGGGCATGGTGATGAAGCCCGAGCCCTTCTTCGAGGCCGTGGAATCCATCGGCGCTACGCCACCGATCGTGCTCCTTTCTCCGCGCGGCCGCGTATTCTCGCACTCCGATGCGGAGAGGTTCGGCCAGAACGAGCAGCTCACACTCCTCTGCGGGCACTACAAGGACATCGACCAGCGGGTCGCGGACAACCTCGCCACGGAAGAGATCTCACTGGGGGATTTCGTGCTGAGCGGTGGCGAAGCCGCGGCACTCACGATCATCGATGCAACTGTGCGGCTCCTGCCCGGCGCGATGTCCGATCTCGACAGCGCGCGGGGCGATTCGTTCTTCGGCCGCGGATTGAGCGCCCCCAGCTACACGCGGCCGCCTGAGTTTCGGGGACACGTGGTGCCTGAGGTGCTTCTCTCAGGGGACCACGCCAGAATCGCGAAATGGCGAGACGAGGAGGGCACGCGTCTCACGAAAAAGAGGGAAGGGCCTCGCTGAGACTCAGTATCGCGCGCTCAGTCCCAGCATGAGGGTACGTCCGGTGTTCACGTGCAGGTTATCCCGTCCGGCGTTCTGCACGTTCGTGAGATTGTCCCCGCGAACGAATATCTCGACCACTCCCCCCAATCGCTCGCGCGCGCTCGCCCGGATCTGGGTAAACCCGGGATAGCGGATCCAGTACGATCGAGGAGGGCCTCGGTTCGGGTCCTGCTTCAGCACCGCCGTGTAGAGGGCGATCCAGTCGTAGTTGGTCCAACTCCCGACCCGCCAGAATCCCAGCGACATCGATCTTTCGGACCCTCCGGCGATAGCCGTCGCCGACGCGGTCCAGTCGGGCACCTCGAGCATCCGGTCGCCGGGGCGAAGCGTACCGGTATATCTGGGCGCGATAGACTGTACCCGACTGTCTGTCCGGGCGTAGTTCGCGAGCAAACTGATCCATCCGAGGCTTCCGTTCCCCTCCGCCTCCCAGCCCGCGTTCCGGATCGTTCCGATGTTCTGCTGCTGCACGACTCTGGGGTGCGACGCCGCGTCCACCATAACCTGTTGGATCAATCCTTCGGCAAGTTGCTCGTAACGGGTCAGCTTGAGAGACCCCCGGTCGCCGAAGTAGGCGTCGAACCCCAGCTCGACTCCCGACTGGGACTCGGGGGCGAGCTCGGGATTGGCGCGCTGCGTGAGGTCGGCCAGCTGAATGAGCTGGTCGGCGTTGATAGGCGGAGGACGAATTCCCTTTCCGTAGGAAGCGCGTGTCTTGAGGGTGAGGGGCCCCAGGTCGCCCACTATTGCCGCACCAAGCAGCGGCAGACGGGCGACACCGTACGCATTTCCGAATGAGGTATTCCACTCGCCCCGCAATCCGGCGGTGAGGAACACGACGCGCGCAAGTGAGGCGTTGATCTGCGTGAAAATGCCGTGGCCGGACTCAAACTCCACGCCCGCCGGCGAGATCACTCTTCCTTCGGACTGGACGGCATCTCTGTCGTGCCTCAGACGCGACGCATCGTATCCGAACGAAAACGATGAGCCGACGATGCCCAGCGTTCCGGGCGTGATATCCGTCGCGAGCCTCAGGCTTTTGCGTGCGGACGCACCCCTCGCGGCGAGGAGCATTGAATCGGAGGCGCTGATGTAATGCACCGGGCTGCCGACGCCTTCCAGGGAAGAACGGTCATAGCCTGCCGTCGCCAGCACGTTGACCCGCGAGAAGGGCGCGAGCCTCAACGTTGCGCCGGCGGTGCGATGGCGCGCCACGCGCACCGGATTCGTTAGCGCGCGCTGAAGCGGAATCCCTATCTCGAGGAGAATCGGATTGACCGCCGAACCGCCATCGACCTCGCTCTGCTGCAGCTGGAGGTCGACGCTCGCGGTGGCGGTCGCCGCGTGCACCTTCCCGTACGCGGAGCGCTGACTCACCGACGTTCCTTCCACGTACTCGCCTGTCGTCTGCCGGGTTCCTCCCAGAAGAAACGATGCTTTTTCGTTCGCCCCGCCGATCGAGCCGCTCAGATCGCGTGTGGGTGCCGGGCTCGTCACGAAGCGGCTCTTCATCCGCCCCTCGGCCGCCGACAACGCGAAGTGCGGGCGTCCCGTCACTGCTCCCCGGCCATCCTTCGTCACGATCTGTATGACGCCGCTGCTCGCATCGGAGCCGTGCAACGCCGCGCCCTGGGGGCCCCGAATCACCTCGATGCGGCTTATCGTCGAGGGATCGACCATCGATCCCAGAAATGGAGCGGCGACCTCGACTCCGTCCACGTAGGTCTTGAAATAATTGATGGAAAAGGAGGCCGCACCGCGCACGCTCCCCAGATGGCTCGTCAGGGACGATGGACCGTCGTCCCATCCCATCACGCCCGGAATCATGCCGCGGAACAGGTCGTCGATCGTGCCCAGCTGAAGATTCTCCAGCGTTGCGCCACTCAGGACCGTCATTGCGCTCGGGAGGGACTGCTCGATCGACCCGTTCAGCGCGCCCATTACGACGACGCGGTCGAGAGGAAGGGGCGCGGGCTGGAGCGCAATGTGAACAACGCCGTTCACCGTGGAATCCTCTCCCACCTGTACCGCGCGAGCCACGTATCCGATCTTCCGGACGAGGATAAGGCCCGTTCCAGGTGGGGGCCGCAAGCCAGTGAATCGTCCGGCGTAGTCGGTGACCCCCGCGACTTTCCCTCCGAACAGAAGCGATGCACTCTCGAGGGGCGCCCCTGTCGCGGCGTCCATGACGACCCCCGAGAGAGCGGCAGAGTAAGCCGGAATCCTCGGCGCGAGGACGATCAGATCGCCGTCCGTGACCGTGGGGTCGAGGTCGGAATCACCGAGAACCTCGGCGAGCGCCGCCCCAACGGTTATGGAGCGCTGATGCAGCGAGACCCGCCGGTCACCGAGAAGCTCGCGGCTGTAGGAAATGCGAGCGTTGGCGTTCCGCGCGATCTCGTCCACCGCGTCGGGAAGCAAAGCGGCGTTGAAGTCCACACTGATCACCCGGTCGAGGAGGCTGTCTCCGTTTCGCGTCGGGCGGTTGCCTGAAGCGCTGAACGCGGCGGCCTGTGCGCCCGCGCCGGGGGGAAGCGCAAACAACGCCCACAACAGGGTGCCCGCGGTGAAACGCATTCCTCTCGCTATCATCGAGCCCCGGGAGAGAAGGTCACACGACGGTCGTGGAGCTGATACGAGATTCCCAGAGTCTGCGCGATCACGCGAACCACGGTATCACCGGATTCCCCGGCGAACCGCGCGCTCAGCGTCCGTGCGCCAAGAGCTGGATCGGAGAGTGATACCTGGAGCCCATACCAGCGGTCCAGCTCGAGCGCGACCTCGGACATTCGCGTACCGCGGAACACGAGCTCGCCTCGCGTCCAGGCGAGCGCGTCCCGGCGCTCACTCCCGGGAGAAAGTCGCGGCGGGGCGTCGGCATCGACGATTCCACTGCTGCCGGCTCGCAGCTCCAGGGGTGCCGACGCCCCCCTCGCGCTCCGCAACGCGACGATCCCCTCGACGACCGACACTTCCGTGCGTGGCACTCCAGCCACCGACCGGACGTTGAACTCGGTCCCAATGTCCTCGATCAACGCTGAAGCTGTACGCACGGAGAGACGACGACGGGGGTCGTGGCGGACGGTGAAGTACGCCTCTCCGTTGAGACTCATTCTCCGCTTGCCCCCGGCCGCCCGCTCAATGTCGAGCGATGTCGAGGGACCGAGCAGCACGCTGATCCCGTCGTCCAGGGTGAGACTCTTGCGCTCGCCCGCCACGGTCGCAACCGTTCGAAACTCGGAAACGCTCGCTGAAGGAGGGAATGCTTCCTTCCAGGCTCTCGGCAGGAGGACCGCGGCGAGACCCGCTGCGGCGAGTGCTGGTAGCGCCCAGTACGCCCTCCGGCTCTTGTGACGTGGGGCCGACCAAATTCCGGGTACGAGCGAGAGGATCCTGCCTCTTTCTTTGGCGACCACTGGGGATTTCTCCATCTCCCCGCGGAGCTTCGACCACGCTGCGTCTACATCGACCGCAGGCGCCTGTGAGGAGCTGAACGCCGAGGCGAGCGGCGACACGAGAGCCGCGCGATCCGGATTTTCGGAGAGCCAGGCCTCGAATTTCGCACGTTCGCTGGCGGAGCCTTCTCCGGCCAGGTACTTCGCAGCGGCAGTCCAGTCGATTTGGTCAGGCATGGTATGGGGTTGATTGCTTATATGACACCCTAACCGGGGAATCCCCTGACACGCTGAGGCGGTGATTTCGGACCAGGGGAGCCCATCATTTGACGCTTCAGCGGCCCGCCCGTTGCGCCACGGGCGCCGACTTCGTCGGTCAGTGTAGACGCTCTTGCCCTTCATTTATACCACTCCATCGGCCCGCCCGCTTACCCTCTGCCCTCCCGAGCCCCAGCCCCTACGTGACAGACGCCTCAGAGGCAGCCGAGCACGCCGCATTCGAGACGATTTTCCGCTCGCACTACCAGGCTCTGGTCGGCTTCGGGCAGCGATTTACCGGGTCGACCGCTGCCGCCGAGGAAGTAGTGCAGGACGTTTTTCTCGCCCTTTGGCGCCAGCGGGATGCGATGCCGGTGGGTGACAAGATCCGCCCCTACCTCTATCGCGCCGTCCACAATCGCGCGCTCAATGCAGTGCGCCACGAGCGGGTAGTGAGAGCCCGGGAAGCAGAGATACCCGAGCCGTCGTTCGCTCCCTCCTCCGACGAAGAGCTGTTGCGCCGCGAGACCGAGCGGCTGGTTCGGGAAGCCGTCGAGAGGCTGCCGGAGAGATGTCGCCTCATCTTCATTCTCAGCCGCGAGCAGAAGCTGACATACGCGCAAATAGCGGAAGTCGCCGGAGTCAGTATCAAGACGGTGGAGACTCAGATGGGGCGAGCCCTTCGCTCGCTGCGAAATTCGCTGGCCGGCCTGGGTAGGTAGAAAGAGCCTCCAACACGGCGTGTAGGGGTCTGGGCGGCCAGGCGTGTCTTGAATGCATGACACGCTTTGGTGGAAAGCCCGCCAATGCACGTTGGCCCTCACATTGAAGGAGGTATGTTATGAAGCGCACACATCTACCGCTGTCGTTCCGCTTTCTGGCGGCCGTTGTAGTCCTCGGTCTCGGGACTGCCGCGTGTTCTTCGGATTCTCCGACCGGACCGGGAGCGCAGTCACTGGCCCCCCTGTCCGGGCCGGTCGGCTCCGCAACGAGCGCGGCGATCTCGTCCGACATCGCGAAGGCGGCAGGCAGCGCCGTCGCCAGCGACATCCAGAACCTGAGCGCGAACGAGTCGGCAGCGGTCGGCCTGGGCTTCAACCTGAATGCCCCCCGGTTCGACGGACGGACGGGGGGGGACAGCACGACCGGGTCGTCCACGCCCAACTGTGTCGAGAGCTCCGAGCAAGGGGTCTATTACTGCACCAAGGAGCCCGCAGCCAGCGCGCACGTGAGCTGCAAGTATTCGGAAGACAAGAAGGTCTTCGTGTGCACGCGGCAGGCGCCTCCACCTGGCGAGCACGCCTCGGAAAACTGCACCTTCTCGAGCGAGACGCAGCTCTACACCTGCACCAGAACGTCCCAGGAGTCATACACCATCGTCCGGTCCTACGGCTTCTTTGACGCCGACGGCAAGCCGATGGCAAGCTTTGTGAAGGGCGTCACCGCCTCCATTCATTATGTGATCAAGATCGATGGCTCGGTTTCGAAGGACACCACCTTCACGAGCGTGACGCACTCGCTTCGCGACCAGATCGTAAGCGGATTCCTGGGCGAGACCCGGATCTGGAATGGCTTTGGCAGCAGCGCGGACACGAACACGCACAAGGGAGCTCTCGAGACCAGAACGTACACCGGTCTGGCGGTGGACACCCTGAAGGCAGTGACCTTCGCGGCGGAGCGGGCCAGCAATCCCTACCCGCTGTCCGGCGTGGCGGTGCGAGTGGTGAACTACACTGTGGTATCAGTCGGCACCCAGACCGAGACCAGAACGGTGAGCAAGCGCGTGGTGGTGACGTTTAACGGTACCGCCGATGTACCGATCACACTCGGAGACTTCAGTTGCACCTTGCACCTGGACACGAAGAAAGTGGACAGCTGCAAACAGGGCTAGATCGGGAATCACGTTGGGAACGAGGGGCGTTGGCCTGGTGGCCGCGCCCCTCTTCTTTTTCTGCCGCTTCGCTGCCCGCGCGAGCGGGCGCTGGCATCGAGCTGCTGAAACGATTACTTTTTAGGGCTTCCCAAGAATCTTGCTGAACCCGTCTTTACACCGGCTGCCACCCCAGCCCGAGCGTCATATGCACCCCTTCATCGAAACCCAGAAACAGTGGCTCCGTGACAACGTTCCGGCTTTTCGAGCGGGTGACACGCTGCGCGTGAACGTCCGCGTGCGCGAAGGCGACAAGGAGAGGCTCCAGGCTTTTGAAGGTGTGTGCATTGC
>JANMTG010000297.1:0-1935 GCA_031390205.1 Gemmatimonadota bacterium | reverse complement strand
GACGGCGCCGTGCAGTCGGCCGTGCGCGCGCTCAAGAAAGAAATCCCTGACCTCGTCGTCATCACCGACGTCTGCATGTGCGAGTACACGGACCACGGCCACTGCGGCGTGCTCAAGGACGGAGACGTAGACAACGATGCCACGCTCGAGCTGCTCTCGCGGTGCGCGCTGTCGCACGCCCGGGCGGGTGCAGATGTCGTCGCTCCGAGCGACATGATGGATGGTCGGGTGCGGGCGATACGCGCCACGCTCGACGGCGAGGGACACGACGGAGTTTCGATTCTGAGCTACGCCGCCAAGTACGCATCGGCTTACTACGGCCCCTTCCGTGAAGCCGCTGAGTCTACGCCCAAAACCGGCGACCGGCGTGGCTATCAGATGGATCCCGGCAATTCCAGTGAAGCGATGCGCGAAGTGCTGTCCGACATCGAGGAAGGAGCGGACGCGGTAATGGTCAAGCCCGCCGGCCCGTACCTCGACATAGTGGCGCGCGTGAAGCTCGAGACCGGCTACCCTGTCGCCGCATACCAGGTGAGCGGTGAATACGCAATGATCTGCGCCGCCGCCGAGCGCGGCTGGATTGACAAGGATCGCGTGATGATGGAGTCGCTGCTGGGAATCCGCCGCGCGGGCGCGGATTTCATCGTGACTTATTTCGCGACAGAGGCCGCGCGGGCGTTGCGGGCGCAATAAGCGGTCTGTTCGAAGCAATAGGAACCGCCGTTACTTCCTCTTGCCCCAGAGCTTTATCTCGTCGTGGCTAATCACGTCCATGATCCAAGCCGTGTCCCCGTCCGGTAGCAAGACAATACGATCGCCAGAGTTGAGGCGAGCCTCCCAGAATGTATTGTTGGGTCGAATCGGCTTCAGATGTAACCCTGGAAGAACGGGATCTTGCACCAATTGCTCGAGCGCATCTTCACACTGCGCCTGGCCGTCCGGACCAAGACGTCGAAAGCTCTTTTCGAAACGCTTCGTTAATTGCAGCGACGTGAAGGCCCGCATGCGCCCACCCACTTACTTCAAGCGCCTCCGCCTTTCTTCTTGAGGTTGCCAAGGTAAGCGCGGACCTCCGATTTTTTGCCGATACGAGTGGTCCGGCCGGCGCGAATATCGTTCAAGGCTTCGCTGATCCGTCCCTGCATTTCCGAATGCGCGAACCAGACCTGGTCGCGTGGGATGAGAGTGAGCGGCACGAGCTCAGCGGTTCCGTTTGCGGACAGCTCAACGCCTAACTCATCCCCCTCCTCGATTCCAAGGTGCTTCCGGACAGACTCGGGAAGGGTTACTCGACCCTTATTGCCAACGACTATTGATACACCCATTGATCTCTCCTTTCGGCGGCCCTCTTGCCCATAGTGGTACCGTGGGAAAGTGGGCTCGTTCCACCGTTTGTCAAGAAGACGTTTTGCACGGCATTCTCGCAACTCGAAGCGGGCGCCGGGAAAAAAGCGCGACGGCGGCCACCACGAGGTGAGATGGGGGCGGGACCTCATCGGGGCGGTTAACTTGTACGCTCCAACATGGCACCCGCGATAGATGCGCTATAGGCCGTTCCCCGGCACCGAGTTGAAAGTCAGCGAGGTCGGCTTCGGGACCTGGACTCTCTCCACTGGGTGGTGGGGAGAAAAAACCGACGACGAAGCGGTCGCGATGCTGCGTGACGCGCATGCTCGCTACGGCATCAACTTCTTCGACACCGCCGACACCTACGGTAACGGCCGGGGAGAGCGTCAGCTCGCCGAGGCATTTCGCGGCCGGCGCGAGGACGTGGTGTACTCCACCAAAATCGGCTACGACATCTACGACGCGGCTGCGCAATCGACGCGGCGCGGCCAGAGCGAGCTTCCACAGAAATTCGACCGCGACTACATGCGGTTCGCGCTCGACAAATGTCTCGAGCGGCTGGAGACCGATCACATCGATGTCCTCCAG
>JANMTG010000306.1:0-4316 GCA_031390205.1 Gemmatimonadota bacterium | reverse complement strand
GGCGCTCCCGCTCCGAAGAAGGTGCGGATATTGAGAAGTCCGCCGCTCGGGATGTCGTAATAGGGTGCGCCTGGAGTAAACTCCGTCAGCGCAGCGTAGTTGAGCGGATACTCGTTCACATCCTTCAACTGCCCAGTTTCCGCGTAGGCACGCCACACCGGCGCACCGGCGCGACCGCGCTTCGTGGAAATCAGGATCACCCCGTTGGACGCCGCGCTGCCGTAGATGGCGGACGCAGCGGGGCCCTTGAGAATCTCGATGTTCTCGATCTCTTCCGGGTTGACGTCGTTGAGGCGGGAATAGTCCTGCCCACCAAGCGAAATACCACCCTTGCTGTTCGATGCGAGAACGCCGTCGATGTAAAGAAGGGGCTCGTTGGACAGCGAGATGCTGTTGGCTCCACGAATGCGCATGCGCTGCGATGTGCCGGTAGCGCCGTTCGCGCTCTGCAAAGTCACGCCGGCGACGCGCCCCTGGAGCACATCAGAGAACTTCGTGATCGGGCCCTTGTTCAGATCGGCGACATTGACGTAGCCGGTGTTGGTGCCGACTTCGGCGCGACGCTGAACCTGTCCGGTGATGGCGTTCACCACGACTTCCTGGAGCTGCGTGGCCGACGTGCCGAGCGAGAAGTTGGCGCTCTCCGTCCCACCGGCCGCGACAGTGACGCGCTGGGTAGCGGGAGCGTATCCCACGTGACGCGCGCGAACCTCATACGATCCGGCGGGAACGCCGGCGATGGAAAAGCGGCCCTGCTGGTCGGTCATGGCGCCACGCTGGGTGCCGACGACCAGGACCTGAACTTCCTGCATCGGACGCTGCGTCGCCCGATCGATGACGACACCCGTTACCGTCCCATCGCCCTGGGCCTGGAGCCCGGCCGGAAGGATGGCGATGGCCAATGCGGCTATGACGAATCTGGCTAGTCTATTCACTTTGATTCTCCATTTTGATTCTCCATTACTGTGGCGAAATAAGCCTGGCATGAACGCTCGGGCCGGGTGGCACTCACCCCATGTGACGACATCGAGCTGCAACTACGACTCAGTCGACCAACCGGTTCCTCCACATTGAAAGTGAATGGACAAACACGCATGAGACGTTGATAAAAAGCGCGAGCGGACACGCAGCTGGGCCTCGGCCCATCCGCCGTCCGTACGTCGCTCTTAACTGCAGCGAATTTTAGACCAGTTTGTTACACCAGTGCAGCGGTACCGCGCCGCCAGGTGTCACATCGTTCCCGGAGTCAGGAAACATCCGGAACACGGGCGGTTACCTAAGCTAGCGGCAGGCGCGGCCACAGTCAACGTTCCGACACCGCACCAACCCGACCCAGCCTCCCCGAAGGCGAAAAAACGAAGTGCTGGTGGACGATCTGGCGGACCCTCACCCCGCTCTTGATGGCCGGCGAATATGTCGCGCCCTCCAGCGCCCGCGTCACCGACTCGGCGAACAGGGGGTGGGTCGCCGACACAATCGCAAAAGTCCCCGGTTCGATGGCGCCCCTCTCGTCCACCACGAACTCCGCTACCGCTGACCCTGCCACTCCGGCCGCGTACAGCGAAGCTGGATAGACTGCCGGGAGAGGAGATGGGGTGAGCACCTCCGCGGGAGTGTCCACCCGAGCCGCCGTAAGAACCGAAAGCGAGGCCGCCATCTCCTCGAGATCCAGCAACGGCGCGGCAGGGCGCATCGCCGGCTCGGTATCCCGGCCCCGAGACCATAAGAGTATCGTCCCGCAGCTGGACATCCCCTGCGAGGCGGTGTAATCGAAGGGCGCCGACGTCGAGCCCAGGTAAAGCTCTATGCCGTGCAGCGTGCTCAGGGGGAAGGCGTTGAGATCCACTTCGGCGGCCGGCATCGGAACGCCGTCCAGCCAGACGAGGGGACGGCACGCCCGGCCCCGCATCCGCACCGAGCTCTGTCCGTTCCGGAAGCTAACCGCGCTCATCCCCGGGAACTGCGACAGTAGTTGGCTCAGGGTCCGGGAATTCTGCCGGTCGATCACGGTGCGGTCGATGAACTGACCGCCCGCGCGCCTGTGCAGTCGTTCATAGTAGCCCGCCAGCCGCCCGGAATATTCCACGTGCCTGGCCTCCACCACCACCGGCCTGACGCTCGTCGGAAGGGGAGAGAGCCGGAAATCATGATCGCCTCCGCCCTGCGGTGCTCCGGCCTGTACACTTTTTTTCAAAGGGAAAAAGCCGAGGCGCCTGACCGCGATCTCGGTCGGGCCCGCGGGCACGCCACGGATGGAAAACTCGCCCCTGTCGTTGGTTCGGCTGGCACTCGAGCCACCCGCCACGGTAACGATGGCGCCGTAGATCGGAACGCCAGCGGTATCGGTTACGCTTCCCCTTAGCTCACCGAGGGTCTGCGCTCCGCCCGCGGAAAGCGCGACCAGATTGGCGCCGAAAACGAGACACAACAGCGAACAGAACCGAACCCCATCTCGCACCCGCATTCCCGCAATGTATGACGGGGGAAAAAGCTGTGCAAGACGAAACTCGCTCGCCCGCTATCGGGGAGAGGGGGCGGCTCCGCACACCGCAGGCTCCGGCCCGCATCCCAACCACTGGCGCACTTTCCCGAATGGATCATCCGGATCCGACCTGGCCAGTCCGATGATGCGGCCGATCGTGCGCCGGAGGTCCCGCCCTTCGCGCTCATGAATCACGTCGAACAGGTCGAGGTCCGTCGTGTACACTCTCCTCGCCAGCAGCGAAGCATTGTCCAGCGGGACGCGCTCGGCGTAGCGCGCATCGATCGTCAAGAGGGCGGGGGCAACCTCACGCCTAAGCATCACGCGAGCCTGCGCATATACACTGTCGCGCACCGCGATTCGCGCGGCCCGGTCACCCGGGTAACGGGCGTACGCAGAATCCAGCGAGCGAACTAGCGTTGTCCAGAAACGCCCCAGCAGCTTGTCGTCCTCCCACTCCGCCTCGGCGCGCGCCGCCGCCATTTCCTGTCCCCGCGACCGGAAGAACGCCGCCGCGCCCCGCGCGCCTACCAGCATCGAGAATGACTCGTTGAATTCTGCCTGGCCGGAGGCGTAAAAAGTGTTGTGGGTTAGCTCGTGGATGACGGTGTTGGCGAGCGTCACGCTGTCGCTCTTCAGGGTAGTGCTGAGCAAAGGATCGTTGAAGAAGCCCAGCGTGCTGAACGCGTCGGCGGGACGAACGTAAGTGTCGAACCCGTCCTCCTCCATTTTTCTCGCCGTCCGGCGCGCCTCGTCGAAGTCGAAGTATCCTTTGTACGGGACGCGTCCGACGACAGGGAACCACCAGGTATAGGGCTTAAGGGTGTCTCGATAGGCG
Source organism: Gemmatimonadota bacterium (assembly GCA_031390205.1). Classification (GTDB taxonomy): domain Bacteria; phylum Gemmatimonadota; class Gemmatimonadetes; order Gemmatimonadales; family Gemmatimonadaceae; genus UBA4720. The sequence continues at coordinate 996 of JANMTG010000306.1, read as the reverse complement.
GCCGAAAGGACCAGCACTAACGTGTCGCTATCAAGGCGCGTAAATGTCGTGAAACTGTCTTTAACTCTCAGCCTCAAACTGTCCCGAGCGTACTCCCTCGCGGCTAAAACGAGTTTTAGCTTTGCCTTGGTCTCCGACGGCGTGCCCGGGCGCGCCACAATTTCCGAAATCGGCTCCCGGCGACTCAGGATCTTCGCCTCTTCCCAGGCCCCGCGACTCAGATAACAGCCTGTGGGAGCAGAGATTAGAGCGGCAATGGCTACCAGAATCGCTATCGCCAGGAATCCCCGGCGAGTTATCTTACCACGTGTCCTTCGTCCACCTGCACTGCCACTCGGAATATTCACTTCTCGACGGCGCGAACCGCATCGACGATCTCATCGGCCGCGCCCTCGAGTTCGAGCAGCCCGCGCTGGCGATAACCGATCACGGCAATCTTCACGGTGCGTGGGAGTTCCAGGAAAAGGCGAAAAAGGCGGGCCTGAAGCCCATCATCGGCATGGAGGCGTATGTCGCCCCCGGTGACAGGCGCTCCCGCGACCGGGTTGGCGGTGAGCGGGGAAAACCCTACTACCACCTCGTTCTCCTCGCTCAAAACGCGGTCGGATACAGGAATCTAGTCAAGCTGTCATCCCTCGCCTACACGGAAGGATTCTACGCCAAGCCACGCGTCGACCGGGAGCTGCTGGCGAAATACAACGAGGGGATCGTCGTTTCCTCCGCCTGCATGGCGGGAGAGATCGCCCACCACCTCCTGTCGGATGAATACGACCAGGCACGCGCGACCGCCGCGTGGTACGCGGATGTGTTTCGCGACCGCTACTACCTGGAAGTGCAGGCCCACACTTCGGAAAATCAGGACACGCTCAACCGCCGCATCTTTCAGCTCGCGGAAGAAGTGGGTCTCCCGGTTCTCGCGACCAACGACGCGCACTTCCTAAGACGCGAGGACCATGACGCCCACGATGTGCTCCTCTGCATCGGACTCGGCAAGGA
>JANMTG010000285.1:0-1532 GCA_031390205.1 Gemmatimonadota bacterium | reverse complement strand
GCAATGCGATCGAGGAACCACCGGTCGTGCGTGATCACGACCGCGCACCCCGCGAAATCGATCAGCGCTTCCTCCAGCGCGCGTAGAGTGTCTACGTCCAGGTCGTTGGTAGGCTCGTCCAGGAGCAACAGATTCCCGCCTGATTTCAACAGCTTCGCCAGATGAAGTCTGTTGCGCTCTCCCCCAGATAGATCCCTTACCTTCTTCTGCTGATCCGGCCCCTTGAAGTTGAAGCTCGCGAGATACGCCCGCGCCTGCATCTCGCGCTTCCCCACCTGGATGACGTCGCGCCCCTCACTCACTTCCTTGTATACGGTGTTCCCTTCGTTCAGCTCGCGCCCCTGATCCATGTACGCGATCTGCACCGTGTCTCCGATCGTGAGCGATCCGCCGTCGGCTTTCTCCACCCCCGCGATCATCCTGAACAGCGTTGTCTTTCCAGCACCGTTCGCGCCGATGATCCCGACGATTCCACCGCGCGGCAGCGAGAACGAGAGATCATCGAACAGCACATTGTCGCCATACGCCTTCTTCAATCCTTTCGCGATCACGACATCGTTGCCGAGCCTGGCTGGCGGCGGGATCACGATCTCGTTCTGCATCACCTTCTCGTCCCCTGCCGCGCTCGCCAGCTCCTCGTACTTTTGAATGCGCGCCTTGCTCTTCGACTGCCTCGCCCGAGGTGACATCCGCACCCACTCCAGCTCGCGCTCCAGCGTTCTCTGCCGCGCCGATGCCTGCTTCTCCTCCGTCGCCAGCCGAGTGCGCTTCTGATCCAGCCACGAGCTGTAATTCCCCTCGTATGGAATTCCCGCTCCGCGGTCCAGCTCGAGGATCCAGCCCGCGACGTTGTCCAGGAAATACCGGTCGTGCGTCACCGCCACGACTGTTCCCGGAAACTCGGCCAGATATCTCTCCAGCCAGGCGACGGATTCAGCATCCAGATGGTTGGTCGGCTCGTCCAGGAGCAGCATGTCGGGCTCTTCGAGCAGCGTGCGACAGAGAGCGACACGACGTTTCTCGCCACCCGAGAGCTTGTTGACGTCGGCATCGGCCGGCGGAAGCCTGAGCGCGTCCATCGCGACCTCGATCTTCCGGTCCAGGTCCCATGCGTTGGCGGCGTCGATCTTTTCCTGAACCTTCGCTTGGCTGTCCAGCAGCTTCGTCATCTCGTCGTCCGACATCGGCTCGGCGAACTTCATCGAGATCTCCTCGAACTTCCTGAGCAGATCCCGCGTCGGCTTCACCGCTTCTTCGACGTTTTCCCTGACGTTCTTCGACGCGTCGAGCACCGGCACCTGCGGCAGGAATCCGATCCGGGTGCCGGCGTGCGGCCACGCTTCTCCCTGAAAATCCTGATCGACTCCTGCCATGATCTTGAGCAGCGACGACTTGCCGGCACCGTTGGCGCCAAGGACGCCGATCTTGGCGCCGGGATAGAACGAAAGCCAGATGCCGCGTAGAATCTCCCGCGATGGTGGGACGACTTTGCGCAGGTCCTTCATTACATAGATGAACTGTGGAGGCATGGG
>JANMTG010000282.1:0-2200 GCA_031390205.1 Gemmatimonadota bacterium | reverse complement strand
GTCTGGATGTCGAGGAGATGCGGCATCGTCATCCCCTGGTCGAGCTTGGCGAAAGAGATCTGCTTCATCAGTTCAGGCATGAATCACCTACAGGCGCAAATAGCCCCGCCCCCGTCTTCCGCGAAATTTTCGCGGCTCCGGAGGGGAGCGCATTCTGGTTCGTGTTTTTGTGGTGCCGTGGAACGAGAGACTGGGTCATGTTCTGTCGAAGTGAGAGTAAACGCCCGTGGGAGAAGGAGTAGAGGTGTCAGCGTAGGGAGCGTTCCGCGTAGCGAGAGACTCGCGTGCGCCGTTGCAGTTTGCGCGCGAGGCTCGATGCGTGTAAGCGGATCGCTCCCGTAGCTGATATCTCGACTCCGTCGACCCGCGACGCTACTTCACTTCGACAGAAGCACCCTGCTCCTCGAGCTTGGCTCTCATCGCCGCGGCCTCGTCCTTATTCACGCCCGACTTGACCACGGAAGGCGCGCCATCGACCAGGTCCTTGGCTTCCTTGAGTCCGAGTCCGGTCAGCTCGCGCACGACCTTGATGACCTGGATCTTCTTGGCGCCTGTTTCCTTGAGCGTCACCGCGAACTCAGTCTGCTCTTCAACAGCCGCTGCCGGGCCCGCGCCCGCGCCGCCACCTGCCGGAGCCGCGCCGACTGGCGCCGCCGAGATAGTGACGTTGAACTTGGTCTTGAAAGCTTCGACGAGCTCGGACAGCTCGAGAACCGTCATGCTGCCGATCGCTTCGAGAATCTCGTCCTTGCTCATGGTTGCGTTTGCCATTGTTGTTGTTCTCCTGGGAAAAATTAGGCGCCTTCGCGCTGAGTCTTGAGCGCGTCGAGCGCGCCTGCAAACATGTAAAGAAGCCCGTTGAGCGCGCCCACGAAGGCGGCCATCGGTGACTGCAAGCCGGCCGCGAGATCGGCCAGCATCTGCTCGCGTGAGGGGAGCGACGCCAGACGCTTCACCTGAGCGTTGTCGATCGCCTTGCCCTGGAGAAGGCCGCCTTTCATCACGGGCCTCTCTTCGTTCTCCTTCGCGAACTCGGTGAGCACCCTCGCGGCCGCCACGGGATCGCGCGACACGGCGAGGCCGGTCGGACCCTTCAGCGTTTCGCCGACGAGCCCGCTCTCATTCACTGCACGGAGCGCCAGCGTGTTCTTGATGACCACGTAGTCCACGCCCGCCCTCTTCAGGCGGCGGCGCAGCTCGGTCATCCGCTTCACGTTGAGGCCCGTGAAATCCGTGTAGTACAGCGACTGCGCGTTTTTGAGCTTCTCGCTCAGGTCGGCGACGATCTGCTCTTTCTCTGTCCTTTTCATCGCCGGTTACTTGTAAGGGGTGGTATCGATGTTGACGCCCGGACCCATCGTGCTCGAGATGGCGACGTTGCGAACGTAGATGCCCTTTGACGCCGACGGCTTGGACCGGACGATCTGATCCATGAAGGCGGTGAAGTTCGATTCGAGCGCCTCGGCCGGGAATGAAACCTTGCCGATCGCGGCGTGGACGTTTCCGGCCTTGTCGACACGGTACTCGATCTTTCCGGCTTTCACTTCGCGTACGGCTTTGGTGACGTCGAAAGTCACGGTGCCCGCCTTCGGATTGGGCATCAATCCACGGGGACCGAGAATCCGCCCCAGCGCGCCGAGCTGTCCCATTTGGTCGGGAGTGGCGATGAGAACGTCGAAGTCGAGCCAGTTTTCCTTGATCTTCGCGATGTACTCCGTGCCGACGTAATCCGCGCCAGCCGCTTCGGCTTCCTTTGCCTTGTCGCCGGCGGCGATGACGAGAACGCGCACCGTCTTACCGGTGCCGGCCGGGAGAACGACTGTCCCGCGGACCAGCTGGTCGGCGTGCTTCGGATCTACGCCAAGGCGGACGGCGACTTCGACCGTCTCGTCGAACTTGGCGAACGCTCCCGACTTCACGATGTCAATCGCCTGGCGCGCCTGGTACCGGGTGTCCACGCTCCGCTTCTCGGCGGCTGTCTTGTACTTCTTACCGTGCTCCTTCATCAGTCGCGGACCTCGAGACCCATGGAGCGGGCGGCGCCGACGATCATCGCCATCGCCGACTCGACGGAGTCACAGATGAGGTCGGGGAGCTTGATCTCGGCAATCTTCCTTACTTGCGCCTTCGTAACTGAACCAACCTTGTTGCGGTTCGGCGTGCCGGAGCCCTTCTCGATCCCCGCTTCCTTCTTCAGCAG
>JANMTG010000274.1:0-41102 GCA_031390205.1 Gemmatimonadota bacterium | reverse complement strand
GAGAATTGCGTCGAGGATGGCGTCCGAAATCGCGTCCGCGACCTTGTCAGGATGACCTTCGGTGACGGATTCGGATGTGAACAAATGTCGATCGAGCACGAAATTCCTCTGGGGGAATTGAGGATTAGCGGTGGCAGCGGTCGCACGCCGTACTATTCGTGCGCCGAGGACGGTTACGGTCCACCTGAGCCTTCGAAGATATTTCCGTCAAAGGACCCAGGCAACCCATCGCGCAGAAATGGCGCGTCACCGAACGCCGCGAGCAGGTGCCTCCGCAGCTCGCCTTCCGCCTCCCTCGCCGTCCGGGCTCCCAACGCCGCGTTCGCCGCGGTCTCGGCGACTGTCACGCTCACCCCTCGGACAATCCGCTTCACCAACGGCACCGAACGTCCCGCGACGCTCAACGACCGGACTCCGAGGCCGATCAGCGCGAACGCCATCAGGGGCTGCGACGCCATCTCGCCGCAGACGGCGACTTCCAGCCGGTGGGTGCACCCGACGTCCACAACACGCTTGATCAGCTTGAGGACCGCCGGGTGCAGCGGCGTGAAGCGCGTAGCGAGTGCCGCGCTCCCACGATCGACGGCGAGAGTGTACTGAACGAGGTCGTTCGTCCCGATGCTGAAGAAGCTGACATCGTCCACCAGAGTATCGACGCAGAGCGCCGCGGCAGGAGTCTCCACCATGACCCCGAGCGGCAGGTCGTGCCGGTACTCGACACCGCGGGCGTCGAGCTCGCCGGCTGCCTCGTCGAGAAGGTGGCGCGCCTGCTTCACTTCGTCGAGCGTGATGATGAGGGGCAACATGATTCTCACGTCGCCATGCATCGCCGCGCGCAGGAGCGCGCGCAGCTGGGTCTTGAACAGCTCCGGCTCGTCCAGGCACATCCTGATCGCGCGCCAACCAAGGAACGGGTTGGCATCACTCGCATACCCCCCGACCGGAAGCTTGTCACCTCCGATGTCGAACGTGCGGATCACCACCGGCCTTCCGCCGAACGCCTCGACCACGTGCCGATAGGCCTGGTATTGCTCTTCTTCGTCGGGCATGGTTGCGCGGCCCACCACCAGAAACTCCGTGCGCATGAGCCCGACACCCTCGGCACCGCTGTCCGCCGCGTACTCCGCCTCTTCGGGCAGGTCTACGTTGGCGCGGAGTGTCACCCAATGACCATCGAGGGTCACTGAATCCGCGGTGGCGAGCAATTGCAGCTCGACCGCATCCGCATCTTCACGCGCTCGTCGCTCCCTGTATTTCTCCAGCTGCGACGCCGTCGGGTTGACGATGAGAACACCAGCGGTACCGTCGAGAATCACGTGCTCGCTGCCGTCGAGGCGCTCGGTGGCGTCGCGGAGGCCGACCACGGCCGGCAGTCCGAGGGACCTTGCCAGTATGGCAACGTGGGAGGTCCGGGTGCCCGCGTCGGTCGCGATTCCGATGATTGCTTCGCGGTCCAGCTGCACCGTCAGGCTTGGCGTGAGGTCGTGGGTAACGAGAATTTTGTTCGAGCCCTTCGGCAGATCGACGGGATCGTGATCGGGGAGACCGAGCAGAATCGACAGCACACGAATCTGAACGTCGATGAGATCGCCCACGCGCTCGCGAATCATCGGGCGAGCGTGACCAGCGAACTCCTGCCGCCACTCAAACATCACCAGATCGAACGCCTTCTCGGCTCCGATGTTCTGTTGCACCAGCTCTTTGACCTGGCGCAGGAGCTCCGCATCCTCGAGGATGGAGATCTGCACGTCGAAGATCGCGGCCTCTTCCGGTCCGGCGTGCTTTTCCGCGCGCTCGCGGACCTGACGCAGCCTTTCCTTGGCCTTGTCGACGGCCGCGTACAGGCGCTTCACTTCAGCGGGAATGGCTTCGTCCGGAATGTTGCGGTGACGGACGTCCGGAACTTCCCACCGCAGCAGGTGGACGGGACCGTCAACGATCCCTGGTGACGCGGGGATCCCGGCGATGCCGCCCGGCATCAGCTCTCGCCGAACTTGGCGGCGATCACGCCCGCCAACGCGTCGACTGCGGCTTCGGCGTCCTCACCTGTCGCCCGCAGAATCACGGTGGCGCCAGACTCGGCGGCCAACATCATGACGCCCATGATGCTCTTGGCGTTCACCTCGAGGTCGTCGCGGACGATCGTGATGTTGCACTTGAACTTCCCAGCAGCTTTCACGATTTCGGCCGCGGGCCGGGCGTGGATGCCGAGCTTGTTCAGAATTTTGACTTCGCGCTCAGGCATCAGGTCAGAACCGAGAAGAGTACGAACAGCGCCAGGACTCCCAACGCGACGCGCCACCCTTCGGCGCGCTCGCGCAAACGCGCGAGCAGGAAAATCCCGATGAAGGCCGCGACGACAATCCCACCCGCCATCACTCGGCCGGGACCAGCGACGCGTTCAAGTGCGAGCGGAAGCGTTACGCCCGCGACGAGGGCGGCAGCGCTCCCGATGTATTGCGGCCCATGCCTCAGCACCGTATTGCCGAGTCCCGACGCGACGTTGAGCCCGCGCGCGAGGCCAAGGGAGAGGCCCCACGCTCGAAGTCCGAGGTGGCCGACGTTGTATAGCGCGAGAAACGTACCGGCTACAGCCAGTGGCGACTGGCCGAATCCGTAAACGCAGAGCGCTACGAGAGAGCAGAATGGCAGCCAGCTGGCCCACACGAGGCGATCGCCAACGCTTCCGAGCGGGCCCGCGAGCGCTGTCCTGAAGCGCTCGATACGCGCCGGGTCCACTCCATCGAGCTCGGCGCGGGTGAGACCGCCGACGGCGATGCCGGCGAGGTTGGGATGCGCGTTGAAGTAGCGCGATTCCCGGGCGAGCGCAGCGCGATACGACGGGCCAGTGATTCCGCCCGGCAGGTAGCGGAGAGCCGGCTCCATCACGAACCCGATCCCGGTTCCCATGAGCGTCTCGTAATTCCACGAGCCCTGGACGGCGAGGAGCCGTACATACATCGCGGCCTTTACCCGGAACGGAAGCGCGATCCTGGTCGTGGGCGCCGTCATCCCGCCCACACGATCGCCGCCGACGCCGCGAGCCCGGCGAAGAAAAACCAGAGCACGTGCTGAACTGAGTGAAAGACCTTCCAGAGTGCGCCACCGGCGACGATCGCCGCCGCGACCACGACGACCGCGCGAGAAATCTCGGGCGGGCTGCCCCAGATCACCACGATGGCGCGAACGAGGGTACTGAAGACCAGCATTCCGACGAGCGTAACCGCCCCGCCCCGCAACAGATCGAGCGACATCCCGGTGAGGTGGAGCGACAACAACGCCTCTCGCGATCCATCCTCGATACGGTCCCGCGATCTAGTCAGATTGTTGGCGATGCTGCGGCGCAGAAACACCATGCTCCAGCCACTGATGTTCGCCGTGAGCAGCGCGGCCAGCATCGCCGCCGGGAGCGCGCCGTACATTCCCGGCGGCTGCGACGCGTAGAGCGCGCCGCCCACGACCCCGGCCGAGCCCCACTCGGGGTACCTCGAGGCGCCGAAAGGCAGCGTGTCGAGCGCGATGAGTTCGAGCACGACGCCGATCAGCAGCCCCCGCTCCGGCTCGCCGATGAACGCGCCCGCAATCGTGGCCGCTACGATCGGGCGGGATATCATCGCCTGGGGAAAACTGACGACGTCGAGCCCCAGAATCGCCCCGAGGAGCGCAATCGGAAGTGCGTCGAGCAGGCTCACCTGGATTCTCCGCCGAGAATCTCGGCGAGTGGAACGGCGCGCGCGCCCGGGACGTCCTGGGCAGTCACTTCCACTCCCGCCGATTCAAGTGCCAGGAGCTCGCGCTCTTCCTCGGCCGTGAGGAAGATGTAGCGCCGTTTCTCCTTTCGTCCCGCCCGGTGATGAATTCCGCCCAGGTTCACGCTGCCGATTGCTTTCACTCCGCTCACGAGGCGGTGCATGACCGAGATGTCGCCGGCGATGAGGATGCCGGGACGAGGATCGGCGGCATAGCGGGCATGGTCTCGAATCGCAGTTTGCACATCGGCGAAATAAATCTCCATTTCGGGCGGGACGGCCATGCGGTAAAGCTCCTTCTCCCATTCACTCGACGCGACCAGGTCATCGACGAGGACGAGAAACCCGACGTCGAGAGGCTGTCCCCAGCCGACGACCACCTGTCCATGGATCAGCCGGTCGTCGATCCGGTAAAGCAGTATTCCCATCAGTGGCGCTCAAGGACAACGAGCGACGCGCGGCCACGTTCAGCGGCGCTTCGCGCAGCGTCCCCGGGCGACGTCGCTGAGCTGCACACGAACTCCAGCAAGGTGGCGAGGTTCACACCGCTCACCAGCACGAGCTCGGGCCTGTCGCGGGCGACCCGGCGCGCCGCGAGCGTGGCGCTCCCCGCCGGCAAATCGGTGAAGATCACGCTCACCCCCTGGGCGAGGTGCGACCGCAGGGCCAACTCGATGTCACCCGGCGCCATCCCGGTGTTGGACAGGCAGATGAACCGGTCGGCCATTCCGGTGATCTGCTGTACCGCCGAGGCAAGTCCCGCCGAGAATTCTCCGTGCCCGACGACGATTGCCCGCGCCGCTGGCGGCGCGTCGCCGTCACTCATTGTCTTCCTGCAGATACTCGCGGACGTTCTCGGCCGCCGCCGCTTTCATCCGTCCGATCAGCCGGGCGTTGAACACCTCGGGTGCGTGGATTCCGGAATAGCGGAGAAGGTGATTGAGAGCGATGACTTCGGCGATGACGGTGATGTTCTTTCCGGGATTGAGAAAGACGGTGATCTTGGGCAGCTCCACCTCGAGGATCCTGGTGGTCTCCACGTCGAGGCCGGTGCGCTCAACGACCGCGTGCTGGTCCCACTCCTCCAGGTCCACGACCACCTCGATGCGCTTCTGCTGCCGGACGGCGCGGATGCCGAAGATAGCGGGGATGTCTATGAGTCCGACGCCACGGATCTCCATGAAGTGGCGTTGCACGTCGTGACCGCGGCCAATGAGCACATCGTTCCCGCGCTTGCTCGCGATCACCAGATCATCCGCCACGAGGCGATGCCCTCTCTCGACCAGATCGAGAACGCACTCCGACTTCCCGATTCCGCTCTTTCCGGTGAAAAAGAGTCCCACCCCGAATACATCGGCCAGCGACCCATGCAGTGATGCCGTCGGAGCGAACTCCATCTCGAGAACGGGCTTGATTCGCCGGTAAAACTCGGCCGTCTTGAGTCCGGTCCGAATCAGCGGAATTCCCGCCGCGGCTGCGATCTCCCGGAGGCCCGAGGGCAGCCGCTGCCCTTTGGTTACGAAAACCGCGGGGATAGGAAACGAGAAAAAGAGCTCCAGAATTTGTTTTCGCTTCGGAACCGTAAGCGACGTGAGGTAAGTGATTTCGGTCTCACCGAGGACCTGCAGCCTCTCGGCGGAAAACCGTTTCACGTATCCCGCCAGCACGAGTCCCGGGCTGGACACTTCCGGGTTGCCGACGACTCGATCGTGACCCGTCCCGGGCTCGATCTCCTCAAGCTGCAGCGTACCGCTGAGACGGTCCAACAGCTGCGCCACCGTTACCTTCGGACGAGCCATTATATTTCCCCCCGGCCTGCGATCCGCCGCGCCGGAGCGGCGACGATTTCTTCGAGGTGCCAGAGCGTCTCACTGGCGGCTCGGTCCCAGGTGAATCCTTCGGCGAATCGTCTGCCGGCCGATCCGAGCTCACTCACCAGGGCCGGTGAATCCACGACACGCCTCATCGCCCGCCCCATCTCGCGGGAATCGTTCGCGCGGACGAGATAGCCCGTTTTTCCGTCCACGACGGATTCCCGCACCCCCGGCGAATCGGCCGCGATTACGGGCGTACCGCACGCCGCTGCTTCCAGATTGCTGATGCCCCACCCTTCCTTTGGAGACGCGAGTACGGAGCTCCAGGCGCGGCGCAACAGGCGCACCTTCTCCTCCTCGGAAATGAATCCCAGAAACTTTACGCGGCCGCCCAGACCGAGGGATTCTACCAGCCGCTCGAGAGAAGCGCGATAGTCCCCCGCGCCCGCGATTTCCAGCGTCGCCACCGATGTCCCGAGCGCGGCGAACGCACGAATGACGATGTCCACGCGCTTGTATTTCTTCAGGCGGCCGAGGTATACGAACAGCGGCTCATGCGAGCGCTCGATAGGGTTCGGCGTCAACCGGGCGGAATCCACCCCGTTGTAGATGACCCGAATGGAACGGCGTGGAATGCCCCGCGCGACCAGATCATCGGCGGTGCTTTCGCTCACAGCCTGAAAGGGAACCCGGCGATAAAGCGTTCTCAGCGGTCGCTCGGCCAACCAGACAGCCGCTGCGAGTGGAATGGGCGCCTCCCGAAAAACGGTTGCGCCGAACAAATGATGGACGAGCGCGACGAGCCTGCGCGCACCCCACAACGGGGTAAAGAGCGGAATCTTATTGATGTCCTCGACGACACAATCGTAGCCGGCCGCGGCGAGCTGGCGAGAATAGTAGCGGCGGGCGAGGAGCGGGTAGGTGTGACGTGAGCCGACGCGGTGCACGTCGATTCCGTCGAGCGTCGCACGCGGCGCGGCACCAGCCCACGAGCTGCAGAGCAGATCAACATCGTGCCCGCGCGCGACGATCCGGCCGAAGACCTCGCGCAGATGGAGCTCCGCTCCACCAGCCTGCGGGTTTTCGTGATCCTGCCAGTTTAGTACGAGTATTCGCACTAAATCATGCCGGCCTGCCGGGCAAAGGCGTCGAGCACGCCGTTGACGAACTTGGCGCTGGCCGATGTGCCGAATCGCTCGGCAAGCCGCACCGCTTCCTGAATGGCGACGCGCGGAGGCGTCTCTCCCTTCATCAGCTCGGCGGCGCCGATACGGAGCACCGAGCGCTCGATGGCTCCCAGCCTTTCGAGCCGCCAATTAGTGGTGACGTCCGCGAGTCGCGAATCGAGCGTCTCGCCGCCGCTCGAAACCGCGCGAACGAGGAGCCCGGCCAAACGGCGCTCTTCGGGACCAACGGCGAGGTCGTCCCAGACCTGCGACGCTATGCGATCGAGGTTCTTTCCGCCGCGCATTTCGCAAGCATAGAGAGCCTGGAGCGCGCGGGCGCGGGCGCGGGACTCAATCCTCATCCTGAGGGTCGATGCGGTGCGCGAGGTCGACCATCTCGAGGACCGCGACCGCGGCGTCCCAGCCTTTATTCCCGTGGTTCCCGCCCGCACGGGCTTCCGCCTGATCATCCGTGTCGCAGGTGAGCACACCGAATCCGACCGGAGTTTCAGACTGCATGCTGACGTCCGCGAGTCCGCGCGAGGTTTCCGTCGCGATGAAATCGAAGTGCGACGTTTCCCCCCTTATCACCGCCCCTACGGCGACGAGGCCGTCGTACCGCTCGCTGGCGAGCAACCAGCGCGCCGCCAGCGGAAGCTCCCAGGCGCCCGGTACCCAAACCACATCGATGTCGTCGAAGCTCACACCGTGTTTGACGAGCGCCTCGAGCGCCCCATCCACCAGCTTTTTTACGATCGCCTCGTTGAAGCGACTGGCGACAACCACCATGCGCCGCCCCGCCCCGCTCGGCAATCCCGCTAACTCGGCCATTTACGACGCGAACAAGTGACCGAGCTTGGCCCGTTTGGCTTCGAGGTAGCTGGAGTTTTCGTTGTGCGCGATCGAAATGATCGGCACCCGCTCGTCGATGGTGAGGCCGTAACCCTCGAGGCCCACCAGCTTGCGCGGATTGTTGGTGATCGGACGGATTTTCCTGAGACCCAGGTCGAGCAGTATCTGGGCTCCGATGCCGTAATTGCGGAGATCGGGCTTGAACCCGAGGCGCTCATTCGCCTCAACGGTATCTATCCCCTGATCCTGGAGCTCGTAAGCCTTCAGCTTGTTGAGCAGACCGATGCCACGGCCTTCCTGGTCCAGATACACGACCACGCCCTTGCCTTCCTTCGCGATCATCTTCATCGCGGTATGGAGCTGCCAACCGCAATCGCACCGCAGCGAGTGAAACACGTCGCCGGTGACGCACTTCGAGTGCATGCGCACGAGCACGCTCGAGGCTTCGTCCACAATGCCCAAAACGAGCGCGAGGTGCTCGTGATCATCAACGTCGTTGCGGTAGCCGATCACCCGCCACACGCCGTCCTCGGTCGGCAATCGCGCTTCGGCGACGCGGTGAATAAGGCGCTCCGTCTGAAGGCGGTGCGCAACCAGCTGGGCGACGGTGATGAACGTCAGCCCGTGCTCCGTGGCGAAGCGCTCCAGCTCCGGTCGCCGGGCGCTCGTTCCGTCGTTGCTCAGTATCTCGCAGAGGACGCCCGCTGGCCTGAGGCCGGCGAGCCGAGCCAGGTCCACCGCGGCTTCGGTATGACCAACGCGTTGCAGCACGCCTCCATCTCGCGCGCGAACGGGAGGGACGTGTCCCGGACGCCGAAGATCCGACGGCACCGTGGCCGGATCAACCGCCACGCGTATCGTTCTCGCCCTGTCCTGTGCGCTCACGCCAGTGGTGACGCCAAACCGCTCGTCGGCATCGATGCTGATGGTGAACGCGGTGCGGAACTCCTCGTTGTTCATCTCGGTCTGCTGCGGCAGCTCGAGCTGGTCGGCGCGGTCGCCCGTGAGGGCAAGGCAGATCCAGCCGCCGGCTTTCCTGATCATGAAGTTGATGAGCTCGGGCGTCACGAGCTCGGCCGCGCAAATGAGATCGCCTTCGTTCTCGCGATCCTCGTCGTCGGCGACGATGATCAGCTTGCCGGCCTTGATGTCGGCGACTGCCTGCTCAACAGTTCCAAATTGCATGGCGCCTCAATGCTCCATCGAAAAATCGACTACTGAGCCCAGAGCCGCGCTTTCGCGCAAATAAGGTTCAAGCAGTCGCCGTACATGCTTGGCGATCACATCCGCTTCGACGTGCACGCGGTTTCCGGCAGCCAGCGCGCCGAGCGTCGTATTACGCAAAGTGTAGTCGATGAGCGCAACTTGCAATCCACGCGGCCTCAAATCGTTGACCGTGAGGCTCACTCCATCGACCGCTACCGACCCGTGCAGCACGAAGAGCGGCTCGATGGCAGGCGGCAGCTCGAGGTCGATAAGGACGGTGTCTCCCCGCTCCTGCCGGGATATCACGGTCGCGACACAATCCACGTGGCCCTGAACGATGTGGCCCCCAAGCCTCGCATCCGCGCGCAGCGCCCGCTCGAGATTTACGCGCGTACCCTTCTTCCAGTCTCCGATCGCGGTCCGCTCCAGGGTCGTGAGCACCGCCGCCGCCTCGAACCACCCGGCGCCGCTGTCGCGGACGGTAAGGCAGGCGCCGTTCACCGAGATGCTGTCGCCGTTCCGAAGGTCCGTCAACGGCGCGCGTACGCGAAGCTCACGCCCGGCAACGGTCTCGCGCGCCACCTCCACTTCACCAACGTGCTCGATCAATCCGGTGAACAATTACGCCTCGTGGATCGCGTAGACCGTCATCACATCGTCTCCCAGTTTCTCGCTCCTGACGACGGGAAAACTTTCGAGCCTGGCGGCAAAGTCGTCCGCCGAGCCCTCGAATGGGCGAAGTGCGGCGGGGCCGAGCGTCAGTGGCGACTGAAAGATAATGAGTCGGTCGACGAGGTCCCGGCTCAGAAGCTGTCTGGCTATCTGCGCCCCCCCTTCGACCATCAGGTGGTGCACGTCGAAGGTTCGTAACGCGGCCAACGCATCGTCCAGGCTTTCAGCGTCGAACACATCCACACCCGCGTTGTGAAGCGCCGCAAAGCGCTCGACAGGCGGGTGGTGCGCGAAAATCATCGTGGTTGTGGCCTTCGCCGTACGCACGAGATTACTGGCCAGCGGGGTTTCGGCCTTCCGGTCGAACACCACGCGCAGTGGAGGAACGCGAGGCTTGAGATTACCGCGGGCGGTGAGCTGCGGATCGTCGGCTTTGACGGTGCCGAGGCCCACTGCGATAGCGTCCACGTTGGCGCGCAGACGGTGGACTTCCTGGCGGGAAGCCTCTCCGGTGACCCAGCGGGTCTGGTTCGAGGGATCGTTCATTCCCCAGTCGCTGGAAAGGGCCAGCTTGAGCGTGATCCACGGCCGTTTCGCGCCGATAGCGAAGAAGAAGGGAGCGTTGAGCTCGCGCGCTGCCGCCTCATCGGTTCCCAGGTCCACCTCGACTCCGTCATCAGCGAGGTATCGCGCTCCGCCCCCAGCGACGGCCGTTGGGTCCCGCGCAGCTATCACCACGCGGCGGATGCGCGCTTCGAGTATTGCCTCGGTGCACGGTGGGGTCTTACCGAAGTGATTGCACGGCTCGAGGGTTACATACAGTGTCGCGCCTCGTGCCCGCTCGCCCGCTGAGCGCAGCGCGCCGATTTCGGCGTGCGCTTCGCCAAAGCAGGAATGAAATCCTTCTCCGACAACCGTGCCGTCGCGAACGACGACAGCGCCGACCATGGGGTTCGGCGCTGTCTGACCCCACCCTTGCCGGGCGAGGACGAGCGCGCGACGCATGTGTTCCGCGTCGCGCTGATCGTTAGAACCCGAAGCGAGCTCCGATCGAGCCGTAGATTCGCGAATCGGCGGCCTGCTTGCCATTGAAGGTGTTGAAGGTATTGATCTCGCCACCGGAAACCTGTCCGATTTCACCCGTAAGCTTGAAGATCAGCAGGTTGAGCGTCAAATCGGCGAAGATATTGGTGCGCGTGATCGTCTGGGATATTGGGCTTGCCGGTGCCGCCGTGAAGCGGCTCGTGGTGAGGGGAGGCCTCGGTGCGACGCTCGCCCTGATGTCGGCGGACGACTCGTAGCGATCCTGGCCGGCGCCGACAGCAACTCCGAGGAAAAGCAGGGACTTGCTGGCAACGACGCGCCACGCATTCGTCTTCAGGCTGAGATCACCGACGTACAGGGTATCGCTGCCGGTGGTGGCGATGATGTCCGTGGTCGGCAGGTCACGGCGAAGGTACGTCACCGAGACACCCGGAACTATCAAGGACTCCTGAAGCAGTCCGACGCGGGCGCCGAACCCGAGCTTGAGCGAGCCACTCGGCACTCTGACGCTTACTCCTTGTCCGTCGAACTCGGGAAGGTACGCCGCGCTGACCAGAAGGTCGACACCACCGACATTCGTCAGTGCGAGCGGGATGCCCTTGAACAGCCCGATCGCCAGGTCGGCGGTGGGAAGACCGATGATCTGATCTTTCGTCTCGTATCGGCTGCTGGTCGCGCCTGTCACAACAGGGGTGACGGCGTTGATCTGAGGCAGGCTGCCCTGCACCGCGTTCACGCGAAGCCCTACCGAGAAATGGCCAAGCCCGCCGAGTGTGCCGCCCTGACCAAGGGTGGCGTTTCCGCCCGTGATCGAGACGCTAAGCTGCGGTGCGAGGTACTGAAAAAGATCGATCGCTTTCTGACACGCGTCCTGTAAGGCGCGGGTCTGATCCGGAACACCAAACGTGTTGGCGGTTCCCGGCGGACAGCGCTGGGTATCTGGCGTCGACTGCGCGTTGACAGACGTTGCGGCCAGCGTTGCGCCGGCGAGCAAAACGAACAAGCGTGCTTTCATTCGACTATTCCTCAAGAAAGTATGACTGCGCCCGTGCCGGGTCCGAGCGAGCCCAGGACCCACGCCGGGACCTCCGCGAGGGAGGCCGCCCCCAGAACGGTTTCCACGTCCGGTGGCGCGCAGATGACAACCATTCCTACACCCATATTGAACGTTCGGTACATCTCGGCCGGCTCCACCTTGCCGGCCTTCTCGAGCACCTTGAACACCAATGGTGCTTCCCAGCTGGACCTGTCGATCACTGCGTTCAGCGAGGGTGGGATCGCGCGATCCACATTGCCCGGCAATCCCCCACCCGTGATGTGTGCCATCGCGTGGACCGAATCGAGCACCGGCTTGACCGCCGCGAGATAGGAGCGGTGCTCCGCCAGAAGTACATCTGCCACTGTCAGCTCACTCTCCGGAAAGCGGTCGTCCAGACCCAGACCCAGCCGCTCGGACACGATCTTTCTGGCGAGCGAATAGCCGTTGGTATGAAGCCCCGCGCTTCCCAGGCCGACGAGCACGTCCCCGGAAAGAACCCGGTGCGGTCCAAGAATGCGATCTTCCTCCACACATCCGACGACGAAGCCCGCCAAATCGTAATCCGGAGGAGTGTACAAACCGGGCATTTCAGCTGTTTCCCCGCCAATGAGCGCGCAGCCGTTCTCGCGGCAACCGGCGGCGACCCCGCCTACGACCGCCTCCACTACCGCCGGATCGAGCTTTCCAAAAGCCACATAGTCGAGGAAAAAGAGCGGGAGAGCGCCCTGGACGAGTATGTCATTGACACAATGGTTGACCAGGTCTCGTCCGATGGTCTCGTGGCGATTCGCTTCGATGGCCACTCTTATCTTGGTCCCAACTCCGTCAGCGCTTGCCACGAGGACGGGCTTGGCGAGGCCCGGAGGAACGCGGAACATGCCGCCGAACCCGCCAAATGATCCCACTGCTCCGGCGGCAAGGGTTGATTCGACGAGCTTTCTGATGCGCTGCTTCGCGGTGTTCGAAGCGTCCAGGTCTACGCCGGCGCTTCTGTAACGAAGCGCATCCTCCTTCACGTGGGGAGATCCTCCTCGAACGTGACGAGGCGACGCATCTCGCGCATGCGCTGGTCGATTTCCGCGCGGGTGACTGTCATGAGCCGCTCGATCGAAAACTTTTCGACGGCGAACGACCCCATCACCGAGCCATAGATCACCGCGCGGCGCAGATTCGCTTCGGCCAGGTCACCAGTCGCGGCGAGATAGCCGATGAATCCACCGGCGAAGGCATCCCCGGCTCCGGTCGGATCGAAGACATTGTCCAGCGGAAATGCCGGCGCGAAAAAGATCGAGTCGGGTGCGAACATGAATGCGCCGTGCTCTCCCTTCTTGATGATCACGTGCCGCGGACCCCGCGCCATGATCCACTGGGCCGCCTGCACCAGGTTTGACTTTTCGGTGAGCTGCCGCGCCTCGCCATCGTTCAGAGTCACAAGGTCTACGTGCCCGAGGAGCTCGATGATGTCCGGCCGCCTACTCTGAATCCAGAAATTCATCGTATCGCACGCGACCAGTTTCGGCTTCCCCACCTGGTTGAGGACGTCGAGCTGTAACCGTGGATCGATGTTGGCCAGGAACACGTAGGGCAGCGAGCGAAGCGTTTCGGGGATCTTGGGACTGAAGTGCGAGAAGACGCCGAGATGGGTTTCCAGAGTTTCCGCGGAATTCAGGTCGTGGCGATACCGGCCCCGCCAGCGAAACGAGCTGCCTTCTGCTCGCTCGAGGCCGCTGAAGTCGACACCGCGCTTTTTTAGCGGCTCCAGCTTCTCCACCGGAAAATCGGAGCCGACAACGCCGACCACACTGACCTTGGTGAGATGGCTCGCCGACGCCGAGAAAAATGTCGCCGAGCCCCCGAGTACGTCCTCGGCCTTGCCGAAAGGCGTCTCGACCGAATCCAGGGCGACTGAGCCAACGACCAGCACGGACATTCTTGCGTTCTCTGTTGAGGGAGGAGTGATGAGACGCCCAGGTAACCGTGAACGCCTCGAAAGTTACATTCTTTCGGGCGCCGTGATTCCGAGTATTCCAAGCCCATTGCGCAGAACGATTTGCGCCGCGCGCGCCAGCGCCAGCCGCGCCCGGGTGATGTCTTCAGCTTGTTCGAGCACGTGGTGCTTGTGATACCACACGTGCGCCAAACGGGCGGTATCGAGCAGGTAGGTCGCGATCCGGTGCGGCTCGAGTGATTGGGCGGCGGAATCGACGAGCTCCGGAAAATCGAGGAGATCCTTGATCAGCGTCTGCTCCTCGGGCTCCCTGAGCACGTCCAGCGGGACGCCTTCGGCCGAAAATGCTTCGCGGTCAAACCCGCCGACACGAAAGATTCCGCACATCCGGGCGTGGGCCATCTGGATGTAGTAAATCGGATTTTCTTCCGACTGCGACGCCGCCAGATCGACGTTGAAAATCAGCTGTGAGTCGCTCTTCCTCATCAGAAAAAAGTACCGGACAGCATCTCGTCCCACTTCGTTCACCAGATCCCTCACGGTCACGTAGCTGCCGGCGCGCTTGGAGATCTTCATCTCTTCCCCGCCCTTCATCACCGTCACCATCTGGTGCAGCACGTATTCGGGATAATCGGGCGGCGCGCCTAATTGCAGCGCCTGGAGTCCCGCCCGAACGCGGGTAACCGTGCTATGGTGATCCGCTCCCTGAACATCGATGGCGCGCCGGAATCCGCGCTTCCATTTCGTGGTGTGATATGCGACGTCGGGAACGAAGTAGGTGTGAGTTCCATCGCTCTTCCGCATCACGCGGTCCTTGTCGTCACCGAACTCGGTCGTGCGCAGCCACAGGGCGCCCTCGTGCTCATAGGTCTTTCCCGAGGCCACCAGTTGTTCTACGGTCTCGTCGACCATTCCATCGGTGTAGAGCGAGGATTCGAGAAAATAGTTATCGAAGCGAACGCCGAATGCCTGGAGATCGAGGTCCTGCTCCTGGCGAAGCTCGCGCACGGCGAACGCGCCCACGCTCAGACCGTCGCTCTCCGCCGCATACCGCTCGGCCAGCTCCCGAATGTATTCGCCATGGTATCCGCCTTCGGGGATGTGAGCCGGCTCGCCGCGCAATTCCCGAAGGCGCGCTTCGACGCTCGCCGCCAGATTGTCGATCTGGCCTCCGGCGTCGTTGTAGTAGAACTCGCGGGTGACCTTCCAGCCGGTGGCTTCGAGCAGGGTGGAGATGGCATCGCCAAGCGCCGCCTGACGCCCGTGCCCGACGTGCAGAGGGCCCGTGGGATTGGCAGAGACGAATTCGACGTTGACCGGGCGACCGCGCCCGATCTCGCTCTTGCCGTAGCTTGCGCCCGCGGAGATGATGGCGCGCAACCCAGCCGCGACGAAGCCGGCGTCGAGCCAGAAATTCATGAACCCCGGGCCGGCAATCTCGATTCTCGATACGCCGGCGCCGGAGAGGCTCATCGCCTCGCGAAGCATTTCCGCCACCTGCCGCGGCTTGTTCTTCAGTGGCCGGGCGAGAACCATCGGGAGGTTGGTAGCCCAATCGCCGTGCGACTGATCGCGCGGGCGTTCCACCACCGGCTCGATGTCGTCGGGCGCGCCAATGGTACGCGCCGCGCGAACGAGCTCGGCGCGGATCTGATCGGCTGAGTTCATTCGCTCGTCTTGGGTTTCTTCGCGGGCGCCGGCGCCGCGGGCTTAGAGTCGCCCGCTGCTTTTGACTCGCCGGTGGCGGCTTTGCTTCCGGCGGCCGATCCCGTGTCGGCCCCGCCGGACGACTCCGATTTCGCCGCTGCCGATTCGCCGGCGGTCTTGTTCGCACCACTGTCGCCGGCGGTGGGCGCGGGAGTCTGGGACTTTTTCCCGTCCTTCCCGTAGTCGGTGATGTAGAATCCCGAGCCCTTGAACAGAAGCCCGCCACCAGCCGACAACTGCCGCCCCGCAACCTTGCCGCACGTCGGACAGCGAACCTCGCTCGGCGCCGCGCCGATCGAACGGTAGAATTTTTCGAAGTCGTGTCCCGCCGGACAGCGAAACTCGTATGTGGGCATTTTGAACCGAGAGGGGAACTGCTACGACAATCGAAAGTTACCGGCTCGGGGGGGGTGACTCAAGCATTTCCGTGTCGTCATGGGAACTGATTGAAGACTACCTGCCGGCTGCTGAAGACGGGAGTTGCGGACTGTTAGTCAGCAATATTAGTGGACACTCACTGTCCACTCCAAAATTGAATCCCCGTAACCCGTCGCGTGGACAAGAAGCCGCCGCGCTACACCGGCGCCCGGTAAACCCCCCATGCCGTTGCGAGCTGCGCGGAGATCTCGCCCACTGTCCCGCGCGCGCGCACCGAGTCGATGATGAGCGGCATCAGCCTTCTTTCTCGAGGGGGCTTCCCCGCCGCGTCCGCGAGTGCCGCAAGCGAGCGCTTCACGTCCGCCGCGCTTCTCTTGGCCCGCAGCTTCGCGAGGCTACGCGTTTGCTCTTTCTCCAGCGCGGAATAGTCGGGCGCTGGAATCGAGGGCGGCGTTTCGGCATCGGTAAAGCGATTCACTCCGACGATGACTGTTTCGCCCGCCTCCACCCGAAGCTGGTGCTCGTAGGCGCTGCGCGCGATCTGCTCCTGAAAGAATCCGGCGGCGATCGCCTTCTCCGAACCTCCGAGCCGGTCGATCTCGGCGATCAGCTCAGAGGCGCGCTTCTCGAGCTCGCTGGTGAGGTGCTCGACGTAGTAACTCCCCGCGAGGGGATCGGCCGTGCTCGCGACGCCCGATTCGTGGGCGATGATCTGTTGGGTCCTGAGGGCAAGCCGGGCGGCGTCGGCGGTCGGGAGCGCGAGCGCCTCGTCGTAGCCGTTGGTGTGAAGCGACTGCGTACCACCCAGCGTCGCCGCCAGCGCCTGGACCGCGACCCGCACCACATTGTTGAGAGGCTGCTGCGCGGTGAGGGTCACGCCGCCGGTCTGGGTGTGAAACCGCAACCGGGCGCTCGCATCGGAAGCGTTGAACCTGTCGCGCATGATTCGCGCGTACAACCGACGCGCGGCGCGAAACTTGGCGACTTCCTCGAACAGGTCGTTGTGCGCGGCGAAGAAGAACGAGAGCCGGGGGCCGAACGTATCCACCGCCAACCCGGCGTCGATGGCACTGCTTACATACGCGATCGTGTTGGCGAGGGTGAAGGCTAGCTCCTGCACCGCTGTCGCGCCGGCTTCCCGGATGTGGTATCCCGAGATCGAAATCGGATTCCAGTTGGGGACTTCCTCCGCGCAAAAGCGGAAGACATCCGCGATGAGCGCCATGCTCGGCCCGGGAGGATAGATATACGTCCCGCGCGCAATGTATTCCTTGAGGATGTCGTTCTGGATCGTGCCGCTGATCTGCGCACGCGAGATCCCCCGCTCTTCGGCTACGACGATGTACATCGCAAGAAGCGTGGCGGCGGTGGCATTGATGGTCATCGACGTGGAAACCTCGTCGAGCGGAATGCCCTCGAGCAGCAGGTGCATGTCCTCGACGGTGTCTATCGCCACTCCGGCCCGTCCCACTTCTCCCAGCGCGCGCGGCGAATCGGAATCGAGTCCCATCTGAGTGGGAAGGTCGAATGCCACGGAGAGCCCGGTCTGGCCCGCTTCGAGCAGGAGCTTGAACCGCTCGTTGGTTCCCGCCGCGCTGCCAAACCCGGCGTACTGCCGCATGGTCCAGAGCCTGCCGCGATACATCGTGGGCTGGACGCCGCGGGTATATGGAAACGCTCCGGGATCGCCGAGGTCTCTCGAGTAGTCGAGCTCGCCGTCCGCGGGGCGATAGACGGTGCTGAGGGGAATCCCCGACGGAGAGAGCTTCTCTCCTCCCTCGCGCTCGCTCACGGGCGCCGGCGCCGGCGCCGGCCCGGACTCACGCGCCGACTGAGCCTACCGCCGTTCGGGCGCTCGCGTCCTTTGGCGATGCGCCCAACATCGACCGCGCCGCGTCGACGTCATTCTTGCTGCCGATGAAGAGCGGTGTGCGTTGATGAAGCTCGGCGGGCTGGATGTCCATCACGCGCTGTGTTCCATCGGTCGCCGCGCCGCCGGCCTGTTCCACGATAAAGGCGAGAGGATTGGCCTCGTAGAGCAGCCGCAGCTTGCCGCGCTTGTTCCTGCGGTTGGCAGGATAGGCGAACAGGCCGCCTCCGAGAAGATTTCGGTGGAAGTCGGCCACCAGCGAGCCGACATACCGCGTGCTCATCGGCTGGCGTCCCCCTTCCTGCCCCCGATAGTAGCGCATGAGAGCCTGGACTTCGGGCTCCCACTGCCCGTGGTACGAATCGTTGACGGAGAGGTATCTGCCCACGGCCGGTATGCGGATGTTCGGATGCGAGAGCAGAAACTCACCCAGCGATGGATCGAGTGTGAAGCCGTGGGCGCCCTGCCCCGTCGTGTAGACGAGCATTGTGCTCGAGCCGTAGATCACGTAGCCCGCGGCGACCTGGCGGCGACCGGGCTGAAGCATGTCTTCCATCTCGCCGCGACTGCCACGGGTGATCTTCCTCACCACGGAGAAAATCGTTCCAACCGGCACGTTGACGTCGATGTTAGAGGAGCCGTCGAGCGGATCGAACAGCAGGCAATACTTTCCGCAGCGAAAGTTTTCCGGGATGTGGATGATGTCGGGCTCTTCCTCGGACGCCATCGCGCACAGCCGTCCACCGTGGTCGACGGCCTTCACGATTATCTCGTTAGCCAGGACATCGAGCTTCTGCTGCGTCTCCCCCTGCACGTTCTCGAGGTCGGTGGCGCCGAGAATGTCGGCGAGACCCGCGCTGCGAACCTTGTTCGAAATCATCTTGGCGGCGAGCCCCAGATCATACAGCAGGCCCGAAAGCTCGCCCGTCGCTTCGGGGTGGAGTTTTTCCTGCTCGATGATGAATCGCTCGATCGTGACGACCGAGGTCGCGGTGTGCTTTACCACTCAGGTTTCCTCGTCGGCGGTATCGAGTCGAAGCGCGGAATACCGGCGAGCATCTACTTCGTAGGCGTTACGCGAATAACCGTAACGAAGGGACTGCCAAAGGTACCGGACCGGGAAGGTCCGTTGGCCGAGAAATTGGTGGACGTGACGCAGCTCGTGCAAGAGGAGTGACGCGCTGAGCGGCGTGGACGGAGAAAGGAAAACGGTTCGTCGGAGTGTGACGGCCGCGACGCTGCCCAGGCCGAGTGCCCAGCCGCCGATGCGAACGGGCAGGCCACCGCGCCGATAACGCACTTCGGCGAGCTCCGGGTAACGGGCCGTCATCCCGGGGGGGAGCTCAAAGCTCCTTCCCACCATAGCGTCGGCTATTCGCGATCCAATTCCCATTTCTCTCCTCCTGCCTCGATCTCCAGCCGCACCCCGTTCGTGCGCGCGATCACGGTGCCGGCCTGATCCGTACGCAACACCTCTGCGCCCGCATTCACGAGCGCGCGCAGAACATCCTTGCTGGGATGTCCGTACTGGTTACGCGCGCCGACGGAGATCACCGCCGCACGGGGCTTCACCGCCGCCAGGAACGCGTCGCTGCTGCTCGTTGAGCTGCCGTGATGACCTACCTTCAACACGTCAGCGCGCAAATGCGCCGGATACTCGCGCAGCAGCCAATCTTCTTCGGCTCGCTCGGCATCTCCAACCAGCAGAAAGCGCACCACCCCGTATCCGATCATGGTCACGGTGCTCGCCAGATTCGGATCCGTGAGACCGACCGTCCACGCGGAATCGGGCGCCAGGAACGCAATGCTCACTCCATCGATCGACATCCCATCACCCGGGCGCACTCGACGCCACTCGATTCCTTCGCTGCGCGCGGTTGCCAGCGACGCGAGGTAGGCAGCCGAGCCTCCGGCGAACGCGGCATCCCAATAAGTGCGCGGCTCCAGCTCGGCGAGTACGCTCGCCGCCCCTCCCACGTGGTCGGTGTGTGGATGGGAAAGGATGAACGCCTCGAGGGTCCCGCCCCGCTTTCGCAAATACGGCAGTATCGTCCTTCGCCCGGCGTCGCCGCCGTCCCACGCGGGTCCGGCGTCCAGCAGTACCCAGCGCCCGCGAGGGGTGCGCAACAACACCGCGTCGCCTTGCCCGACGTCGAGTACGTGGAGCTCCGCCTCGCCCCCGCGTATCAGGGGCAGTGTCGGCATGACGACCATGAGGGAGAGCGCCGCAACCGCAACGAGTGCGGGACGCGCGGGAAAACGGCTCACGCACGCCACCACGATCGCACCGGCGGCAACCGCTGCCCATCCAGCCGTTGTCCACGTTGCGTGCACTGTGATAGACGCACCCGGGACAGACGCGGCGGAAGTGGCGACCTGATCGAACGCGACAAGTAAGGGATGGACTGCCTGTGCGCAGAATTGGGCGGCTCCCTCGAACGGTGCGAGAACCAGCGCCAGGAAAAGCATTGGCTGCGCGACGCCGATTATGGGCGCCGCGACAACGTTCGAGAGGGGCGCGATAAGGCTAATCCGGCCGAAGGTATAGGCGACCAGCGGCGCCGTGACCGCGCACGCCACGAGTGAGATCACCAGCTCTCTGGACAGGTGCAGGCGCCATCCGCTTAAAGCGGCGCCGATGTAACGCCGGCTCGCGGCGCCTCCGGCGATCAACCCACACATGCCGAGGACGCTCAGCTGGTAGCCGAGGTCGAGCACGGTTCGCGGGTCAACGAGCGGAGCAAAAGCGCCGATCGCCAGCGCCGCCCAGGGAGAGGATGGTCGCTGCGCCAGTCGGGACGCCATCACTACGCCAAGCATCGCGGCGGACCTGACTGCCGGCGCGGGTGCGCCGATGATGGCGACATAGATACCCGTGCTCACAAACGCCGAGAGAAGCGCGGCCCGCCGCGACAGCCTGGCAACCTGAAAGAGGAGCTCCATCGCGGAAGCAATCACCGCGACGTGCAGGCCGGAGATCGAGAGCATGTGGACGAGGCCGGCGGCGGCGTAGCGGTCGCGCATCTCGGTCGGTATCTCGCGCTGATCGGCGATGAGGAGCGCGCGGGCGATTCCCGCGTCCTCGCCGAAGACCGTGTCGATCTTTCGTGCCGCGCGCGCGCGAATTACCGCAAGCGGATTGGAATCGCCCGCTCGCAGCTGCCGCCTGTGAAACGGCTCGGCCGGAGGAGTCGCAGCCGCGATGGCGGCACCCGCAACGAACACGAGCGCAAGCGATGCGCGATCGAGTCGGCGGGTAGCCGCGGCGTGAACCAGCCAGACGGCGGCGAGCCCGGTGGCTACCCAGGTGAGAAAATGAAAGCCCGCCAGGAGCCCGGCGATGTAGGCGATGTATGCGGCGGCAATGAGGGGCAGTGTGGCTCCGTTTGCTCTGCCGCGGGATACTACTCGCGCTTACAGCACCCGCTGAAATCATTCGCGGGGGCGCGCAACCAAACGGTCGTTGCTACCCTGCCATTGGGAGGGAAGCGCGCTGCCCCACCACCTTTCCCAGGAACGTGAACCCGGTTGTCCCCGTCAGCTCCACCGTCAGGTACTTGCCGATGAGAGAAGCGTCGCCAGGAATCATTACCGTCTTGAAGTCGCGGGTGCGGGTTTGCAGCAGCCCACCTCGTCGCGCGGTCTTCTCCACCAGAACCTCGCGGCGCTCACCGAGCAGGCCGAGGTTTCGCGTGCGATTACCTCCCCGCACGGTGGAGATGAGTCGAGCGAGCCGCTCGCTCGCAACCTGGTCATTGACGGTGTCGCCGGCTGGGAACCGGGTGGCCGGAGTGCCGTCACGCGGGGAGAATTTGAATGTGTAGGCGTCATCGAACCCGACCGCTTCGACGACGGAGAGCGTATCGGCGAAATCTTCTTCCGTCTCCCCCGGGAAGCCGACGATGATGTCGGTGGTGAGAGCAACGTTCGGAATGGAAGCCCTGATTTCCGCCACGCACTCGAGGTAACGCTCTCTGGTGTAGCGCCGGAGCATTCGCCTGAGCGTCCGGTTGGAACCCGACTGCATCGGAAGGTGCACGTGCTCGCACACGCTCTCGGTCTCCGCCATCGCGGCGATCACCGACGGCGTGAAATCGTTGGGGTGGGGACTGGTAAAGCGCAGCCGCCTGACGCCGGAAAGGTTGCCGACGGTGCGCAACAGCCGCGCAAAATCGTGTTCTCCGTCGAAGTAGGAGTTTACAGTCTGGCCGAGCAGCACGATCTCCGAGATACCCGAGGCGACGACGGCTTCGCTCTCACGAACAACATCGGCGAGGCGCCTGCTTCTTTCCGGGCCCCGCGTGGTGGGCACGATGCAATAGGTGCACTTGTAGTCGCATCCGCGCTGCACCGGGATCCACGCCTTCACCCCTTCAAAGCGTCGCGGCGTGAAATCCTCGTAGTGCTCTTCGAGGTCGAATTCCGTGGCGGTGGTTCGTACTCCATTGCGCGCGCTCTCGATGAGCGACGGCAGGTCGCGATATCCGTCTGGGCCGATGACGAGACTCACGTGACTCAAACGATCGAGTAGCTCCTGGCCCAGACGCTGCGCCATGCACCCGGTCACGCCGACAATAGCATCCCGCTTCATCCGGCTCTTCATCTCGCCGAGCCGCCCCACGACACGCTGCTCCGCGTGCTCGCGGATTGCGCAGGTGTTGATCAGAATGACATCCGCCGCGTCGGGCTCGCTCACCGATTCGTACCCGGCCTCGATCAGCTTGCCGAGCATGAGCTCGGTGTCGCTGACGTTCATCTGGCAGCCGTAGGTCTCGATGTAAACGCTCGGGCGTGGCGCGGTGAGCATCACGAGGTCCGCGATTGAGGCTGTTCGCTCGCCGTTGGATCGATAGGCAGCTCGATGTAGAACGAGCTCCCCTCGCCCTCGGCACTCTTCACCCAGATGCGGCCTCCATGCCGCTCGACCACCAGCTTGCAGAACGTGAGCCCCAGCCCTGAGCTCCGCGTGCGCGGTGAGCGAGGCATCTCCACCTGACCGAACTTCCGGAAGATTAGATCGTGATACTCGCTCGGAATGCCGGGCCCGTTGTCACTCACCGTGAAGAGGACACCCTGACCGGAACGACGCGCGCTCAACTCCAGATGGATCGGCTGTGACGAATGGGTAACCGCGTTCTGAATGAGATTGGCGAACACCCTCTTGATGAGCCCCTTGTCTCCTGAAAACACGGGAGCGTCGTCCGCGACGGAAATCGAGCTGGTGGTTCCTTCCTGGGTGAAACGGTGGCCCCACTCGTACACCAGCTCGGCGAGTAGCGCAGCGGGAGCGATCGGATCGAGTGAGAGCGTGATGGCGGCGTCCTCGATCCGGGCGACTTCCAGAATATCATCGATAAGCGCGAGCAGATCTTCCGACTTTGTTTCCGCGTCGGCGATCGCCGCCTTTTGCGGAGTGGTCACCCCCCCGAAGTCGCCGTCGGCAAGCATCTCCAGCGTCGCCAGCACCGAGGTGAGCGGCGTCTTGAGATCGTGGACGATCATCTTCATGAGATCGTCGCGAACCTTCTCCAGCTCACGCAGCTTGCGCAGGCTGTTCTCGAGAGCGTCGGTCGCTGCCTTGAGCTTGAGCAGGCTCCGGACCCGCGCACCGAGGACGAGGCGGTTGTGGGGCTTGGTGAGAAAGTCGTCACCACCGGCCTCGATGCCTCGCACGCGGTCGTTCGTGTCGTTGAGGGCCGTCACGAATATCACCGGAATCCGGGACGTGCGCGGATCGCGCTTGATGCGCCGGCAAACCTCGAAACCCGTCGACCGATCGTCCACGCCCAGGTCACCGGGCGGCATCGACACATCGAGAATGCAAAGGTCCGGCCGCTGCTCAAACGCGGCGGCGACGGCGGACGGGCCGTCTATGGCCGTTATCGTCTCGTAGCCGAGGCTGTTCAACTGGTCGAGCAGCAGTTCGACGTTGGCGGGGATGTCGTCCGCTACCAGAATGACTTCGGGTGTCGGGCCGGCGCCGTCGGCCATGTCAGGGAGCGACCCTGAGCCCGAAGCTGAGGATGAGACCGCGCTCTTCCACGTTTCCCGGCGCGGAGCGAATGGCCCGCTGCACGGAGAAGTCGAGGGTGGCCCTGTTACGGGTGAGAGGAGCGCCGAAGCCGGCCATGAACGCCGTCTCCGCAACCTTGGCGCCGTTGAATCCGAATGGCAGTGTCCTGTACCGGCCGCCCGCGCGTAGCGTCACAATCCGCTGCATGATTCTCGGACCCGATGCTTCCGCGCCAACGCTGGCTTCCCAGCCATCAAAGGCTTCAACGCTACCGGAGAGTCCGGCAAGGGAGCTCCAGCTCTCGCGCGACAGGCGCGCCGATAGAGTCGCACCGGTGATCCCCTCATAGGTTATTCCGGCGCTGATGCGATCAGGAATGTTCGCGGTGGCGATAGCGGTATCCCCTGATGCCGCCCGCAACTCCCCGCCCTTCCGGGCCGATAGCGCGAATCCGATTATCCGCGAGGGGTGGTACGAAACTCCGACCGAGCCGGCGAACCCGGAATAGCTCACCAGCGACTCCTGCGTGCCGCTCGTGTTCCTCACGCTGTCGGAATAGACCTGATCGAGCGTCACTCGATTGCGACCCGTGAACAGGTGCGCCGCGCCGCCCACGCGGAGCTTCGGACTGCCCGCCCACGACAAGCCCAGGCGCAGGTCGTTGATCGCTCCCAGTACCCGCAGCCTTTCTGTGATGTCTACCGTGTCGGTATTACCGCCGACTACATCACGACGCTGGGACCTCGTCTCGAAAGATCGGTCCAGAAACGTCGAGGCACCAAATCCGGCGGTCCAAGTTCCGCCCATCGGGATCACGGCGCCGAACATGGTAAATCGAGCTGTGGTCGTGTTCGCCGAGCCCGAGCCGGAGGTAACACGCCGAAACTCCGGCGCATACTGCAGGAACAGCGAAGTGGTGCCGGCGGTCGAGAGTGCGGCAGGATTGATCGCGCTCAAGGGATCGAAATCCGCGGTAGAGCCACCGCTGCCTTCGGCGCGCGTACTGATCTGACCGGGAGGGAATCCCAGTCCTTGAACGCTGAGCGCACCTTGCGCAGCCAGTGGAGAGGTCGCGAGCGATACCGCGACGGCGATGACCAGGAGTCTGAGCACTATGGTAGCCCGAGCGGCACATCGTTCGTAAAGCTGATGCGGAGGCGCGGCCGAAGAACGGGCGCTGCCTCGAGCGAGGAAAAGCGGATCTGGAGGGGCGACAGGCCCTCGTTCCGCGATCGCAGTACGATCGCGCGCGGGGTCTCCGACGCTTTGAGTGCGCGCCACACCGGAAAGGCCGCCGCCAACTCGACGAGCTTGAGCCCCGAGTCTCCCGGCCTCACCTTGACCGTGTCGATGCCCAGGCCGGTGACGATCTGGGCGGCCTTGGTCGGATCGCTCACCGCCGATCCCGCCAGAACGAGCCCTGGGATCACGAACACGGTGTCGGTCGGATCAAGGAGTGGATTGGGTATCTGATTGAGCAGAAGTGTCGCTCGGATTATGGTCGACGAATCCAGAATGCTCGACGGGATGTCGAAGCGAAAATAAGCGCGGCGCGCCGGAATTCCCCCGACGTCGAGATCGGAAGGGGCGCCCTCGGGAGGCCGCCGCGCGAATACGGTGTAGTCGCCGAGGTTGCTCGCCGCGACAGGGTCGTCGGTGGGGGTCTTCGAGAATGGCACGATGCCAAAAGGCTGGGTTGCGGTGTCAGCCGAAACCCGGAAACGGAGACGGGGCGGAGCGCCAGCTTCCCCGGAGAAAAAGAGGATCTGCGACGAGGTAGTACTGACGGCGCGCAGTCCCAGCCGCAATCGCTGGCCGTTCTGCGCCTTCGCCAGCACATGCGCATTCGGGAGGACGTAATCGATCGTATCCTTCAGTTCGGCGCGCGTGAAAGTCTGCGAGCCGATGAACCGGTCCGGCGTGAATAGCGCAAGGACTGCCGCCGTCGACGTGTCGTTGGCGGTCGTATCGACATCGTACGCTTCGATGGTTACGGGATCGCTGCCCTTGATCGAGAGCGTATCAACCCTGAGGCGCAGCGAGGCGCTGTCGACGAGAGTAATGGCTTTCGCCGTGTCGGTCCCTTCGCGAAATGTGGCGGGCAGCGAGTCGAAGCGCAGCACAACGCGTGCATCGAGCGTGTCCCCCCGTGTCGCGAGCAGCAGCCTCGCTTCGGCGCCCAGACCCGAAAGCGCCTGCACCGTGGTGTCGAAAGCCACCGCATCGATGGTGACATTCTGAACCGCGCCACCGAGCGGGGGACAAAGTACCGCGCACACTCCCGAGCTATCGAGCTTCTCCGTGCATGATCCGAGAAGAACGGCGGCGGAGCCGGCCGCGAGCAGTCGTAACGATTTGAGCCAGGCCTTCACTACAACCTTCCACGTGATGGGTTGAGCACGAACGCATGCGGCAGCAGTTCTTCCAGCGCCCAGGTCGCTTCCTTTCCGTCGCGGGTATAGCTCGAGACGGTGATATTCGGCGCGAATTCGCTGAGGACCTGGCGACAGGTGCCGCACGGCGGCGTCGGCTCGCTGTCCTCCGTCGCGATGGCAATCTCGTCGAATTGCGTGAGTCCTTGTGAGACAGCGGAAGCAACGGCAAGGGTTTCCGCGCAAATCGCCAGCCCGAACACCGAATTCTCGATGTTGCACCCGGTCACGACGGTCCCATCGGCCGTGCGGAGCGCGGCTCCAACCCGGAAATTGGAATAAGGCGCATACGCGTGCTCCATCGCGTCGAGCGCCGTCTCCCGCAGGGAGGACTTGGTTCCCCGGCTCGCGCCCATCAGACTACGAGATCTGACAGAAACGAAGTGCCGCGGCCCCGGAAGGAAATTCCGAACCACTCGGCAATGGTCGCGCCGAGATCGGAGAACGTATCGCGCTCTCCAAGATCGCCGGGGACGACCCGCATTCCGCCGGCAAGCAGAGGAACGATCTCGCGAGCGTGGTCGGTCGATGGCGTGGTCGGGTCGTTGCCGTGGTCGGCCGTTATGAACAGCAGATCTTCCTCTTTGAGACGCGATGTGATGGAGGGGAGCGCGGCGTCGAACTCGCGCAACGCACCGTAGAACCCCGGAACGTCGTTCCGGTGGCCGAACAATTGGTCGAAATCTACTAGGTTGGCGAAGAGGAGCCCACTTTCCGCCGACGAGAGCCACTCCGTGATTCGGCGTATTCCCTCCGCGTTCGACGCCGTGTGGCGAGCCTCGATCGACCTCCCGCCGAAGAGATCATCGACTTTTCCGACGCCTGAGCGCGGAACTCCCGCAGCTCGGAGCGCGTCGAGGACCGTTTGCTCCGGCGGCTCGATCGAATAGTCTCGGCGATTGGCCGTGCGCTGGTAGCTGCCGGGCTCACCGGCAAAAGGCCGGGCGATAACACGGGCCACGTCGTGCGGAGGCTTGAGAATCACCCGCGCTATCTCGCACGCGCCATAAAGCTCGGCCAACGGGATGAGGCCCTCGTCTGCGGCGATCTGAAAAACGGAATCCGCCGAGGTGTAAACGATCCACGCCCCGCTCATCCGCTGCTCGGCCGCAAGTCGGTTGATGACCTCGGTACCGCTGGCAACGACATTGCCGATCACCGCGCGTCCGGTCTGTCGGGAGAAGGGATCGATGACCGTCGCGGGAAATCCTTCGGGAAAAGTCGGGAAGGGTCGTTCGAGGTGAATACCCGCTATCTCCCAGTGGCCGGCGGTGCTGTCTTTCCCGGCCGAGGCGGGCCGCATGCTGCCCCACGCTCCCGCCGCGTCACCGCGCCTTTTGATTCCGGCCAGGTCCTTGATGTTTCCCAACCCGAACCGCTCCAGACGCGGAAGGGCAAGACCGCCACAGGCCCGCGCCAGGTTTCCCAGCGTGTCGCTGCCGACATCTCCATAGGCGGCGGCGTCGGGCGCGGCGCCGATGCCGACGCCATCAAGAATGATTATTACCGCGCGCTTCACCGGGGAGCCTCGGAATAGATTCGCTCCGCGCGTGAGCGCAGTCCGGTCAAAAGCTCGTACGGCGACATCTTCGCCGTGTCCGCTACTCTCTCTACTGTGAGCAGAGTATTGCCGCTCCGTCCAATCAGTGTCGCCACATCGCCCACTTCACAGGGGAGCGTCGTGACGTCGATCATCGTCATGTCCATGGTGACGCTTCCCGCGATCGGCGCCAGCGTGTCGCCAACAATCACGGGGCCGACGCCGCTCAACGATCGCGGATACCCGTCGGCATACCCGATCGCCAGCGTCGCGATCCGCGTGTGACGTTCGACGCAGAAGGTCGCGTCATAGCTCACGGTATCGCCCGCCTCCAGTAGCCGTATCTCGACGATAGGCGCGCGCACGCTGACCACAGGCTCGGGCTGTAGCCGGGCGCCGTGACCGCTGCCTACCCCGTACAGAAAAATGCCGGGGCGGACGAGGTCCCATTCGCTTCGTTCTCTGCGCGCAATCGCCGCGCTGTTGTCCATATGCAGGAACCGAGGGCGGGAGGGCAGCGCGGCAATAGCCGTGCGGAAAAGTTTCTCCTGCTCCTCCATCGTCCCATCATCGAGCTCGGCCGAGTGAAAGTGGGTGAATGCACCCTGCGGAGTCATCCGGCCGGCGGCATCGATTACGCCCCCGATCTCCCGCCACGGAATTCCCGCTCTGCTCATTCCGGTATCGATCGCCAGGTGCCACTGCCCTCCTCCACCTTGCCGCCAGGCCTCGATCTCATCGGCGAACCCCAGTGTCGGTGTGAGCTTGGCCGAGCGAAGCCGCGGGAAGTCGGCGTCGAGAAGCGGAGTGAATACCACGATCGGTCGTTTGACCTCAAAGCTTCGCAGCTCTTCGCCCTCGCTTACCGATGCGACGCCGTACCCCCACGGCTCGAGCGGCTCGAGCGCGCGCACCGCGGCCTGAGCGCCCAATCCGTAAGCGTCGGCTTTTATCATCGGAAGCAGCGGGACGCCCGAGCGGCGCGCGAGCGCGGCTCCATTACGCTGCAACGCGCCCAGATCGATCTCGACCCGGGCGCGAGTAATTACCGGCTGCATTGACGCTTCATTTGCGGTGCCGATAGTATACGCGCGCCACCCTGCGCCTTCAACAAACGAGGTTCATCTAGTGTGGTTAGTCCCCGATCCGCATAAATCAACAGTCCGCAATCGAGAAGAGCGCTTTCCCCCGAAATTCCCGGATGAACCATGGACACCAGACCTTCCCTCGACGACACACTCACCCTCATGCGCGACCTTCGCAAACGGTGCGAATGGGATGCGGCGCAGACACACGAATCGTTGCGACCCTATCTGATCGAGGAAGCGCACGAGCTGGACGACGCCATCAACCAGGGTGAGGACATACTTCTCCGCGAAGAACTCGGCGACGTTCTTCTCCAGGTGCTCTTTCACTCGGTGATTGCCGAAGAGCGCGGGAAATTCGCATTCGCCGATGTCGCGGAAGGACTGATCGCGAAGATGAAAGCCCGCCACCCGCACCTGTACGGAGACGCGGCGAAAGAGCCCTGGGAGAGAATGAAATCGAAACACCGTCGAGGCATCTCCGACGGGCTGCCGGCGGCGCTCCCTGGCCTGCACCGCGCGCATCGGCTTCAGGACCGCGCAGCGGGCGTCGGGTTCGACTGGCCGGACGCAGGCGGCCCTGCCGCCAAGGTGGAAGAAGAGCTGGAGGAGGTGAGAGCGGAGCTCGGAGCGGCGCCGCTCGCTCCGTCTCCGGGAGCGCCTCCGGTATTCGACGCGCGTCACCATAGGTTGGAAGCAGAGCTCGGAGATTTGTTGTTCGCAGTGGTTAACCTGTGCCGGAAAGCCGGGGTGCATGCATCGATTGCACTGGACAAGGCAAACGCCAAGTTCGAGCACCGCTTTCAACGGCTGGAGCAGCTGGCCGCTCAGCGTGGGCTCGACGTGGCCAGCGCGGGACTCGAGAAACTCGATATCCTGTGGGACGAAGCGAAAGGCGAAGAGCGATCAAAGCCGTGAGCGCTCGATGCCGGCGGTGTAAACGAGCTGCTACGACCTCCGGACCGAGTATCGGTCCGCGAAAGACTAATCTGCCTTTCTGTGCCCCGAATCTCCACCAATGCCGAGGGCCTGCTCGAGCGCGTTGGCTCGCAGTTCGAGAGCCGCTGCTCCAGGGTCATCGCCCGACTGGCGACGCGCCGCAGCCTGGACACGAATCAGGTTTGCCCAGAGCTCGATGCGACGGGAGTCGGCAATGAGGGAAGCCGCGGAGAGCGGATCGAGCGACGACAGCAGCTGGTAACGCGGCCCCAGCAGCTCGCCGATCGCGGCATCGGCCTGTCGCTCGACCGCACTGGGGGTAGCCTCGCCGCTCAACGCTTCGCGGAGGCGTCGTAGCGCCTCTGCCGCCTGCCGAATGAGTCTCAACAAATAATCTTCGCGCTGAGATGGCATGAGAGATTGAGGGTGGGGTAGCGCCGCTGCTACGGCCGCAGGCGGTTCATCGTGCGCGGGAAGGCGATGGCCTCGCGGATATGGTGGATGCCGCAAATCCACCCGACCGTTCTCTCCAGGCCGAGCCCGAAGCCCGAATGCACGAAGGTTCCGTATTTACGGAGGTCCAGATACCAGCTGTAGGTATCTACCGGAAGCCCTTCCTCCCTGATCCGAGCCAACAGCTTGTCGTAATCGTCTTCCCG
This sequence comes from Gemmatimonadota bacterium, assembly GCA_031390205.1. GTDB lineage: Bacteria > Gemmatimonadota > Gemmatimonadetes > Gemmatimonadales > Gemmatimonadaceae > UBA4720. The sequence continues at coordinate 10,989 of JANMTG010000274.1, read as the reverse complement.
CTGTGACCCGCCGATGATCTCGCCGTAACCTTCCGGGGCAAGGCAGTCGTCGCACAGCACGGTGCGCGGATCGGCCGGATTCTCCTTCATGTAAAACGCTTTTGCTTCCTTCGGATAGTTCAGGATGAAAATGGGGCGGTCACGCCCTTCAACGAGCAGCGCTTCGTCTTCCGCCCCCAGGTCTTCACCCCACTTCACGGCGCTTCCCTTTTCCTGGAGAATCTTCACCGCATCGCTGTAGTCAATTCGCGGAAACGGGGGCTTGATGGTCTCCAACTTGGAAACGTCGCGTTGGAGCTCCGCCAGCTCGGCGCCGCGCCGCTCGACGCACCGGGCGACGATGTACGACACGAACTCCTCCTGCAGCCGTATGTTGTCGGCAGAGTCGTTAAACGCGACTTCGGGCTCCACCATCCAGAACTCGGTCAGGTGACGCCGCGTCTTGGATTTCTCGGCGCGAAACGTCGGTCCGAAGCAGTATATCTTGCCGAGTGCCGCGGCGGCGGCTTCTCCGTACAGCTGGCCGGTCTGGGCGAGATATGCGGTGCCCTCGTCAAAATATTCGGTCGCGAAAAGTCCGCTCCGCTCTCCGATCGCGGCGGTGAGGATGGGGGTGTCAACGAGAGTGAAATCACGCTCGTAAAAGAAATCACGTATCGCCTGTTCGGCTTCGTGGCGCACACGGGCGATCGCGCGCTGCCGAGGCGTCCGCAGCCAGAAGTGCCGATTGTCGAGCAGAAAATCGACACCGTGCTCCTTCGGCTGGAGCGGATAGTCGATTGGACTGGAGCCAACTATGGTCAGCTCCTTCACGCCGAGCTCGTAGCCGCCAGGAGCACGGGCATCGGCCCTGACTTCGCCCTCCGCCTCGATCGTGGTTTCCTGGGTGAGCCGGCCGAATGCCTCCCAGCTTTCCGCGGGCACGGCGTTTTTTACGACCACAGCCTGCAGCAAGCCGCTGCCATCGCGCATCACCACGAAGGCGACCTTGCCCGATGACCGCACGTGGTTGACCCAGCCGCGGATGCGGACGACCTCACCAGCGTGTAATGGAAGCTCTGATATGCGGGCGTATTGCAAGCTCATGCCGGGTTGCCTGTTGGAATCATGCGGTCTGAGAGTACCACTTCGTCAAGGTTCCGTCTACCTCGGCGGAACGGTATCTTACGCGCTTGCCACGCGAAAAGATTGTCACACGCAAGAGCGATGTCGTTGCGCGAGCCCGAGCGCGCGGTAACTCACGAATCGCGGTCGAGCCGCCCTCGATGGAGCGCTGCCTGACGTGACTCTGCGCGCCCGCCTCGGCTGGGGACTGTTTGCGATCGTCCTGGTGCTCGTGATTCCGTTGCTCATCTCGCTGAGGTCGCTGGAAGGACTTTACGACACGAGCAGGGTGCTGCGCGACCGGGAATTCGCGGCGTCGCTGCTGCTGGGATCTTTCCGCGAGCGAACTGACGACACCCGCCGGGCGGAAGACGCGCTCTTGTTCATTCACGATGAGCCCAGCGCGGCAAGGATGCAGCGCCAGATCGATGGCCTTGTCGCCTTCACCGATTCGCTGGAGCGCTACAACCTCGATCTTTCCGCGACCCGCATCCGATCTTCTCTCGATTCCTTGCGGGCGGCCGCTCGAGACGAGTACGAACAGGCAGCCGCCGGTCGCAGTGCGGCCGCCGAGCAGATTTCGTCGCGCCGCACCCGGCCGGCGATCGCGGCGGTCGACAGCGCATTGGGCGCGAGCGCGTCGACGCTCCGCGATCGCACGCGACAGACGATCGCGGACGCCACGGCGGCCACGCTCAATGCGGAGCGACTGGTTACCGGGGCGCTTGTCATCGCGCTCTTCCTCGCGTTCATCATTGCCGTTCTTCTCACGCGGTTCATCAGCCGACCTGTGCGGAAGCTCGAGGAAGGAATGCAGGCCGTCGCGGATGGAGATTTGAGCCGCGATCTGGGCCTCTCGCCCCAGCGGGGCGACGAATTCGGCCGCCTCGCCGCCAGCTACCGCTCCATGGTGACCCAGCTGTCAGAGCTGGAGCGGCTGCGCGCTGAGTTCGTTGGGGTCGCGTCGCACGAGCTGAAGACCCCAATAAACGTGATTCTCGGTTACCTGGAACTCCTCCATGATGGAATCTACGGAGACGTTTCGGAGAAGCAGCGCGAAATCCTGCAAACGCTGACCAAACAGGCGAATACGTTGACGCGGCTGGTAAAGCGCCTGTTGGACATCAGCCGCTTCGAGGCCAGCGGGGGAAAGCTCGATGTACGTCGCGTTGACCTGCAAAAGCTGCTCACCACACTCGAGAGCTCGTTCTCGGTGCTGGCGGCGCAGCGCGAGATCTCCTTCAGCATCAATCACGGTGACGGACTGCCAGGCACGGTTTTGTGGGATGAAGATCGGATCAACGAAGTTCTGGGAAACCTCATTTCCAACGCTTTCAAGTTCACGCCAAGGAGGGGCAAGGTGGCGATAGCGGTCACGCCCGACGCTGGACGGGTTTCGATTAACGTTCAGGACAGCGGCGTCGGAATATCGGCGGATCAGCTGCCTCGCATCTTCGACAAGTTCTATCAGGCTGACAATCAGGCGCAGGCGGCAACAAAGGGCACCGGTTTGGGCCTGGCGATTGCGAAAGGAATCGTAGAGGCTCACGGCGGGGAGATATTCGTCGAAAGCCAGGTAGGTGAGGGCACAACGTTTCTCGTCACGCTTCCCGTCGAGCCTCCGCTGGCAAAGAGGAGGCGCGAGCGGGTACCGGAAAATGGGGGAGCAGCATGAGGATTTTCGTATCTGCGATGCTGGTGTCAATCATCGCGGCTTGCGCCGAGCTGCCGAGGGTAGAGCCGAGCCTCGTCGAGCGGGAGTGGACCCGCACGAGGGGCGAGACCCGCCGGAATGTCGACGCGGGCAACTATCACGCGGCCGACCGTCTGCTAGCGGAGTTCGCCCGGCTCCATCCCGAGACATGGGAAGCCCGCGAGACGACGTTCTGGCGCGCGGCGTATATGGTGGACCCCGCGAATGAGCTCGGCTCGCTGGAGGGAGGGATCGCCGCTCTCGATGGGTATCTGGCGAGCCAACCGGAGGGGTGGTATCGCAACGAGGCCGCCATTTTGAGACGCACGGCGGTAGCCTCTCGAGGCCTTGTGGCTGGAGCGAGCAGGGCGTGGACGCCTGACACAGGCGTCGTCGTCACGGAGGCGAAAGACTCGACGCCCACCCCGCGACTGAGCCGGGACGAAGAGATCGCCGAGCTGCGGAGTCAACTCGCCCGCAGCAAATCCGAGCTTGCAGTAGCCAATGCCGAGCTGGAGCGCATCAAGAAAAGGCTGGCGAACCCGACCCCGTGAGTCGCGGGAGCTCACCTCAGCCTACCCTGAATAGTTCCAGCGCCCGGGCATAGCGGGCAGCGAGTACCCTGCGCACCCCTTCGTTTTCCCGTGTGGCAAGGCCGGGATCGCGCGCGAGCAGCAACTCGGCCGCCTGCCGGGCCTTGAGGCTGAGTTCCTCGTCGCGCACCGGATCGGCCACCCGGAATGTCGCCGCCCCGCTCTGCTCCTCGCCAAACAGATTCCCCATTCCGCGCAAACGCAGGTCGGCGCGAGCGATCTCGAACCCGTCGTCCGTACCAACGAAAACGTTGAGACGCTCCGCCGCCTCGTCGCCGACGTCTCCCAGCAGGATGCAGTACGAAGCTTCCGCGCCTCGCCCCACTCGTCCCCTCAACTGATGGAGCTGCGACAGACCAAAGCGCTCCGGATGCTCGACCAGCATGACGGTCGCATTCGCCACGTCAATTCCAACTTCGATGACCGTCGTGGATACGAGGATGTCGATTTTTCCATCCCTGAACGCGCGCATGGTTTTTTCACGCTCGTCCGCGGGTATCCGCCCGTGGATCAACGCGACGACGCGTCCGGCGAAGGGACCCGATGAGAGCTGTTCATACATCGTCGTAGCCGCCTTGAGGTCTGTCTTCTCGGATTCCTCGATGACCGGATACACCACGTAAGCCTGCCGGCCCTTTCCGGCCTCACGCTCCACGAACTCCAGCACCCTCTCTCGTGCCGACTCGGGCCGCATCACCGTCGTCACTGGCTGCCGCCCCGCCGGACGCTCATCGAGGGTGCTTACATCGAGGTCTCCATACTGCGTAAGAGCCAGCGAGCGCGGGATCGGAGTAGCGCTCATCAACAGCACGTCGGGTGTGTGACCCTTGGCCGAAATCGCGGCGCGCTGCTCCACGCCGAACCGGTGCTGTTCGTCGATGGTGACGAAACCCAATCTGCCAAATACCGCGGCGTCCTGAACGAGGGCGTGGGTGCCCACCGCGAGCAGCGGTTCAGTCCCAGCGAGTTTGGCGGCAGCCAGCTTGCGTGCTTTCGTGCCAAGGCTTCCGGTCACGAGTACCGGCTCGATTCCGAGCGGCTCAAGCAGGCTCAAGAACGTTCGGGCGTGTTGCTCGGCCAGAAGCTCGGTGGGCGCCATGATCGCCGCCTGGTACCCGTTTTCCATGGCGAGCAGCGCGGCAAACAGGGCGACGATGGTTTTCCCGCTGCCGACATCGCCCTGGAGCAGGCGGTGCATCCTGCGGTCGCTGCACATGTCACCGACGATCTCCCGCACGGCAGTGGCCTGCGCATTCGTGAGCACGAAGGGCAAGGCCGCCTTGAGCGCTGTGGTGAGACGCCGCTTGTTGCTGAAGGCGATGCCGCTCCGCCGTTCCCGTGCCAGCGCGTTCGCCCTGCGATGCAGGATGTGGACGAACAGGAGCTCCTCGAACGCGAGCCGGGAACGCCCGCGTGTTCCCTCGCCGATCGATTGCGGACGGTGAACCATCCGCAGTGCCTCAGGCAACGGTGGAACGCCGGCCACGCCTAGCACGTCGGCTGGCAAATATTCCTCGACCAGACGCAGCAGAGCGTCCAGGTGGGCATCGATGATGCCGCGGATGATCCGGAACGACAGTCCCTCGGTGGCGGGATACACGGCGAGTACCTTGCCGCCCTTCACGCCGTCGTCGTCCTTGCCCAGATGGATGTACTCGCGGGGCTGGAGCTGCCGGCCGTGAAAAAACCGGACGGTCCCCGTGAGGAGCATGATGTCACCCTTTTCGATCGTGCGATCGAGAAAGGGCTGGCCGGGCCACGACGCCTCGATCATCCCGGTGTCATCCTTGAGAACCGCCTGGAAAATCCGGAGGCCTTTCCGCGTCGGGATGATGCCCTTGGAAATCACGCGGCCGATGATGGTGCCATCCATTCCGGTCTCCAGCGACGCGATCGGCGTGATGGTGCTGGCGTCCTCGTAGCGGTGCGGGATGTGGAAGAGCAGATCGCGCGCGGTCACGATGCCCAGGCGCCGCAGGGATTCCGCTCGCGCCGGGCCAACGCCCTTGAGGTAGTTGACCGGCATGTCGAGGTAGATCTTGCCTGAGCGCGTTTCCCTCGCCGAATCCATTACTCCTCTAGAACCTCGCGCGCGAAGTCCGTTGGGTCGAATGCAACGAGATCGGTCGCCTTTTCCCCCACTCCAATGAACTTCACCGGAACATCGAGCGCCTCGTGGACGGCCAAAACGATACCGCCCTTTGCCGTACCATCGATCTTCGTCACCACCAGTCCGGTGACGGAGATCGCTTCCGCGAATGTGGTCGCCTGAGCCACGGCGTTCTGGCCAATGGTGCCATCGAGAACCAGAAGTGTCTCGTGCGGTGCGCCGGGAAGGCGCTTGCCGATGACGCGGTTGATCTTCTTCATCTCGTCCATCAGCGATCCGCTGGTGTGAAGACGCCCGGCAGTGTCGACGACTACGACGTCTCTGCCGCGGGCGATGCCGGCGTCTACCGCATCGAAAGCGACGGAGGCCGGATCGGTTCCCGGCTTGCCTCCCACGAAGTCGGCTCCGGCCCGCTCCGCCCAGATACGCAGCTGGTCGATGGCGCCCGCGCGGAACGTATCCGCGCCCCCGACGAGGACCGTCATCTTGTTCGCGACGAGAAGATCGGAGAACTTCCCGATGAAGGTCGTCTTGCCGGCGCCGTTGACGCCGACGACGAGAACGACGGTGGGCGGACTATCTGCCCTGACAATGCCGGGGTTGCTGTTACCGGACCGCAGTGACTGCTCGATCGCTCCTCTCAGCGCCGACTGAAACTCTGCCTCGGTCCTCACGAGACCGCGCTTGGCCCGTGACTCCACTTCGGCGACGAGCCGCATCGTAGCGGCTACGCCAAAGTCGGCCTCCAGCAACACCCGTTCGAGCTTCTCCAGCGATCCCTGGATAGTTCCCGAGCGCAGGGTGGCGCCGACATCGGCAAGCGCGACGTCCTTGATTCTGTTCCAGAGCGTGCGGGAGGGAACATCGCCCGCGTGCTTCAGTATCCTGCCTGGCATTTCTTTCGGTTGGCCGGTGGGGAAAAAGTTCGTTGCTGAATTTAGGGAACGGGCAGAGAAATGGCGGAGCGGGCTCCTCGTAGGGCTGAGATTCGGTGAGGGTTTCTGACCACGCGAGAACCTACGGGGGATGCAAGTCTTGAGTTGACAGTACTGAAGACTCAAAACTTGAATCCCCTCCGACCAACCCGGGACCTTCCACGCGCAATCCGCATGAGGGTCGAATTGCTCTATTGCCGAAGCCCTACGTCTCCTGACAAAGCCATTTCACGCTATTTCACGCTATTTCACGCTATTCCGTCAGGACCCAAAAAAAAACCGGACCTCTCGGTCCGGGTTGATAATAAGTGCCGCTACGGGCAAGCGTGCTACTCGGCGGTGGCGATGCGCGCCTGACTCAGGCTTGCCAGCGTCTGGTTTCTCATCTTGTGGAAGAGCGGACGCTCAGATGACGGGACCGGATCTCCGGTGTTGTCGCGCAACGCCAGTCTCGGGTCGTGCTGCACGCCGCGAACCAGAATCTCGAAGTGGAGGTGCGGGCCCGTCGCATACCCAGTCATTCCCACGTAGCCGATAGTGCTGCCCATTGTCACTCGCGTTCCAACGCGGGTGCTGGTGGCGAAGTTCCTCATGTGGCCGTAGCGGCTCACCATACCGTTCGCATGCCTGATGTCCACCGCATTCCCGTAGCCGCCACGGCGTCCCGCGAAGATTACGACCCCGTCGCCAATGGCGCGGATGGGAGTTCCCATCGCCGCCGCGTAGTCGGTTCCGGTATGTTTCCGCCACGTGCCGAAGATCGGATGCCTGCGGCTACCGAACATGCTGCTGACCCGGCGGAAAGCGACCGGAGCGCGGAGGAACGCAGCCTGTAGCGACTTGCCACTGGCGTCAAAATACTTGGGCCCCCCGGCGCGCGTGTCGAACTGAATGGCCTCGAGCTCGCTGTGCCCGCGGCCGAGCGCCAGGCGGGCGCCCAGGACCTTGTTGACGATGATCGCGCCATTCGGCTTCTGCAACCGCTCCACCAGGACGTGAAACTTGTCGCCCTGCGAAAGATCGCGGCTCATGTCTACGCGGTACTCGAAGATGTCGGCGAGCGACCAGGCGAGCTTGTGTCTGGCAGAGGGCGGAAGCACTCCGACCCCGCTCTCGTTGAGCGCGTTGTAAAGGCTCGAACGAATTATGCCAGCGATTGCGAGAGTGTCGATCAGCTCGCTGTTGGACGCCTGGATGAGCAGGGGACGGAGCTCGAAGTCCGCGGCCTCGAGTCCGGCGCGGGTCACGGTGACCGGCTGGAGGACGAAAACGGACTTCTTTTCAAGGGCCGGAATAAGCCAAATGGCGGCCAGAGCAAGGGCCGCCACCACGCCATAACCAACTGGTCTTACGCTTGCCGGCTTCAATCCATCTGTCTCCGAATAAATGTCGGAATCTCCATGTCGGAGAGGTCCTGTTCTGGAGACGATCGATCCCTCTCCGGAGTCACCGGATTTGACTGCGGAGTATTGCGGCGCGGAATGTCGCCCAAAGTGGGGCGGCCGACCCCATTGGCGCGAGGTGGACGGAGAGGAATTACCGCCGATCCCCTGACTACGGGGGAGGGGGTTGACACCACCGACATCGGAACGGAAACCGGCTGCGAGGAGGGCCGCTCGCGGTCGAAGCCCGTCGCGATCACGGTGACGCGGATCTCGCCCTGCATTGCCGGCTCGTGCACGGCGCCGAAAATGATCTCCGCTTCTTCGCCCACGGCGTCGTGAATGATCTCGTTGATCTGGTGGACTTCTCCGAGGGTGAGGTCCGCGCCGCCAGTAATGTTCACCAGGACGCCCGTGGCGCCGGAGATCGATACGTTGTCGAGAAGAGGGCTGGCGATCGCCTGCTGGGCCGCTTCGATCGCGCGGTTCTCACCGCGCCCGATGCCGGTGCCCATGAGCGCGGAGCCACCTTCCTGCATGACCGTGCGAACGTCGGCAAAATCGACGTTCACCAGTCCGGTGACGCTGATCAGGGAGGAGATGCCCTGAGTGGCGTGAAGAAGCACTTCGTCCGCCTTCTTGAGAGCGTCCTGAAACGGGATTCCCTTCCCCACAACCGCAAGGAGCCGCTCATTCGGGACGACGATCATTGTGTCCACGTGCTTCCGCATTTCGGCGATGCCGAGCTCCGCTTGGCGCATGCGCTTCCGGCCCTCGAACAGGAACGGCTTGGTGACTATTCCAACCGTGAGGGCGCCGGCCTCGCGGGCGAGCTCGCAGAGTACGGGCGCGGCTCCCGTGCCGGTTCCGCCGCCCATGCCGCAGGTAACGAACACGAGATCGGCGTTGTGCATGGCACGAGCGACCTCTTCCCTGTTCTCGTCGATCGCCTGCTTGCCGATCTCGGGTCGGGCTCCAGCACCCAGACCACGCGTCAGCTTCTTGCCGATCTGGATTTTTACGTCAGACTTGGAATTGAGGAGGGCCTGGGCATCTGTATTGACCGAGATGAATTCGACACCTTCGAGGTGCTCCTCGATCATGCGGTTGACGGCGTTTCCGCCCCCGCCACCGACGCCCACCACCTTCATGCGGGCGTTTTGTGACTGGCTCTCCTCGAATTCGAATATCATCGGGTGGGAAACTCCAGTGCAGCGAAGTATGTGGAAAAAATCTGGGGCTAGTATACGCCCGTTAGTCTATTCGTACCATAGGCAAAGACGAACGGACCTCAAAATAAGTACAACGTCAGGCAAGCGAGTTATCCACACGCTCCTCGGCTACCTCTCTTTTATGATTTTCTCGGGGGGACTGCGCGGGCGTCCTCTTGTCGCCTACGCATCCCTGTAGGGGTCGGTTAGGGTATCACCTCCCTACACGGATCTGTGGGAGGGCGACGATGGCGGCCCGTGCACCCCGGAACTCTCATTTACGAACGGTTCTCTGGGCGCGTGACACTCACTTTTTCCCGTGGCGATCGGCGTGGAGCGCCGCGCGCGCAAGCGCGCGTGCGGTGGCGCTCACGAGAGGTGTCTTCAAGCCGACCTTGGTTGAGCCGCAATGGCTACGCGCGGTTCAAGACCTTAGTGGGAAGGCGGGAGGGGATCGGTGCGCAGGCGGCATCGCGCGTAGCGAGAGACTCGCGCGTTTTGCCCGCGCAGCGGGCAGCGAGGCTCGATGCGTGTAAGCGCATAGCCGCCGCAGCATCGATCCCCTCCCGCCTGACCGGCCAAGACCTCGAACATGCGGCGAGAACTTTTGGCACGAACGAGGGGGCGGCTAGAAGAAATCCTCGAGCCAGCTCTTGACCTTGCGGGCGACGCGCTCGACTCCGGCGCCAGTTAGCGCGCGATGCTTGCTGGTCGCGGAGAAACCCGCGGCCGCGCGGTTGGCGCCATAGATGGCGAGACCCACCACCGTCGCGTATCGCGGGGCATCCACCGAATCGCTCAGCCCGCCGATGTTCTCCGCCGGCGATCCGATCCTCACCCCTGTTCCAAATACATCGGCCGCCAGCTCCGCCACGCCCTGCATCGCCGCTGCGCCACCCGTCACCACAACGCCCCCACGCAAGCGCTGCGCAAATCCCGCCCGCTCGATCTCGCCCTGCACGAGATAAAAGATCTCGTCCATCCGCTGGTGGATGATGTGGGCCAGAACTTCGCGAGCCACGTGACGCTCGCCCTGTGCGACGGTGCTCGGCAGCTGAATCATGTCCTGAGGATCGACGAGCGGCTCGTACGCGCAGCCGTACTTCTCCTTCAGCCGTTCGGCGTCGGCCTGCGTCACGCCGATACCCTGCACGATGTCGCCCGTGACGTTGTTGCCGCCGTAGTTGATGGTGCCCAGGTGCCGGATTTTTCCCTCGTGAAACACCGCCATGTCAGTGGTGCCCGCGCCCATCTCGACCAGAACGACGCCGAGCTCCTTCTCGTCCTCGGTCAGGACACTGAGCGAGCTGGCGAGCGGCTCGAGGACGAGCTCGCGCACGCGGTATCCCGCTCTCTCCACCGATTTTCGAAGGTTCATGGCGGGCGAGCTGCCGATTGTGACCAGGTACATCTCCGTCTCCAGGCGAGTGCCGATCATCCCGATCGGGTCGCGAATTCCCTGGTTCTTGTCGACCGAGTATTCCTGCGGAATCGCGTGGAGCAGCTCCCGGTCCTGCGGCACGGGCTGCGCGCGGGCGACTTCGTTGGCACGATCGACATCCGCTTTCGAGATCTCTTCTCCATTGACGGCGACGATTCCCTTGCTCGTCATGGCGCGGACGTGCTCGCCGGCAATCCCCGCGTAGATCATCGCGACCTTGATGCCGGCCATCCGCTCGGCGTCCTCGATCGCCTTCTTGATCGAGCGTGTCGTCTCCTCGATGTCCGAAACGATCCCGCGTCTCAAGCCCGTCGTCCGCGCCTGACCCACGCCTAGAATCCTGAGCGTGGGCGAGCCACGCCCGTCGCCAACCGCTTCGGCGATGACGGCGGTGGTCTTCGCGGAACCGATGTCCAGACCAGCGATGATTCGTTCGGGGTTCATTGCAGCCTTGCGATCACCTGATCGCGGTAACGTAGGTCGAGCTCTTCCACGCGCGCCTTTCGCCGCGCCAGATCGC
>JANMTG010000265.1:0-2925 GCA_031390205.1 Gemmatimonadota bacterium | reverse complement strand
TGCTCGGTTGCGCGGCGGATTTGTCGCAGCAATGGCATCCCTGTGTGGGGGAGGTGAGGGTGCCCTCTTCGGCGGCGACGCTCGCTTGTCGGAGCCCAGAGCGCTCCTTCGCGCTCCGCGCTCCGGAGCTGGTCTCCTCGGGCGCTCGCTTGGACGTCGCCTGCGAGGACACCCTCACCTCCCCTCTACTGACTCGCGATCCGCACGATACGCATTCCTTCACCGGTCCGCGCGGGTACTAAGCCCGCGGGCTCATGTCGCACATCCGCTTGCGGCCCGAGGGAATTTTCGTCCCGGGCGGCGGCGCCGCGCGACCAAGTTCGCCGCGGGCGAGCGGCGAATGACGCCGACATAGCGCTCTCCAAATACCTGAAGCCGGTACTCCCCGGCGCAACGATCCAAATACTTGGAGATCCGCGCGAAGACGCGGACGTCAGCCAGCAGGCTGCGGCGAAACCCCGAGACGCGCGCCCGTGGCGGCGTCGAAGAGATGGATTCCCTCGGGCTGCACGCGAATCGCGACGACGTCTCCCGGCGCGACTTGTTGATCGGGGGGCGCTACCGCGACGAGGCGATCGCCGCCCGAGAGCGTGACGTAGACGATCTGCTCGTTTCCCATCGGCTCGATCACCCCGACCTCGGCCCGCAAGGTCCCATCGCCGCCAGTGCTCCCGCCCCCAAACACCTCCAGGTGTTGCGGACGTACGCCAAGAAATACCCGGTCGGCAGCCTCGGAGCGGTGAGGCACCTCGATGGTGAGATCGATTCCGCGGAACGTGCGCTCGACCCCCGGCCCCTCGCGGCGGATCACGCCTTCGAGGAAGTTCATCGCCGGACTGCCGATGAATCCCGCCACGAATTTGTTCGCCGGCTGATGATAGAGCTGCATTGGTGTCGCAATCTGCTGAAGCACCCCCTCCTTGAGCACGGCGATCCTGTCGCCGAGAGTGAGCGCCTCCGACTGATCGTGCGTCACATAGACCATCGTCGCGCCCAGTTTGCGGTGGAGGCGGGACAGCTCGACGCGCGTCTCGACACGAAGTTGTGCGTCGAGATTCGAGAGCGGCTCGTCGAACAGAAAAGCCAGCGGCTCACGCACGATGGCGCGCCCCAGGGCGACGCGCTGCCGCTGGCCACCCGAGAGTTGCGCCGGTTTCCGATCGAGGAGCGCGTCGAGCCCCAGAGACGCCGCGACGGCGAGAACGCGCTGGTCGATTATCGAGAGCGGCTGCTTCCGGATGGTGAGACCGAACGCGAGGTTATCGCGCACCGTCATGTGCGGGTAAAGCGCGTAGTTCTGGAATACCATCGCGATGTCGCGCTGCTGGGGCGGAAGCTCCGTCACATCACGGTCGCCGATGCGAATCGTTCCACCAGTCACGCTCTCCAGCCCGGCCATCAGTCTCAGTATCGTGGATTTTCCGCTCCCCGACGGGCCGACGAGAACGAGCAGCTCGCCGTCGGCGACTTCGAGACTCAGATCGCGCGCCGCAACGTATCCGTTGGGATAGACCTTCTCGACGTGCTCCAGTGTGATTCGCGCCATTCTTCGTCCCCTCTAGCCTTTTACGGCGCCGGCAGTGAGTCCCTGCACGATGCGCCGCTGGAACAGCAGCACCATCGCCGCCACTGGAGCGGTGGCGACGACCGCGGCGGCCAGTATCTGTCCCCACGGCACCTGATACTGGCCGCGGAAGAGCGCGATCGCCACCGGCACCGTCTGTCGCTCCGGCCCAAGGGTGAAGGAGAGCGCAAAGAGAAACTCGTTCCAGCAGTAGATAAAAGTCAGTATCCCGGTCGTGGCGAGGCTCGGCACCGCGAGCGGGAGAAGTATTTTCGTGAAGCTCTGTCGCCGCGAGGCGCCATCGACGTGCGCGGCCTCCTCGAGATCGCGTGGAATCTGCCGGATCGAGCCGGTGAGCACCCACACGGTGAGCGGCATCGCGAACGTCATGTACGGCATGATGAGTCCGGGATAGGTGTCAATCAGGCGCAGCGATCGCAGCAACAGATAGAGCGGGCTCACGATCGAGATCTGCGGGAACATCGTCACCGCGAGGATGAACGCCATGATCGCGGCCTTTCCCCTGAACTCGAGCCGCGCCAGCGCGTACGCGGCGAGCGTCCCGACGGTGAGGCAGAAGAGAGTCGTAGTCCCGGCGACGATGAGAGAGTTCCGAATGGGCGTAAAGAAATCCCGCTCGTCGAACAGCGCGCGATAGTGGTCGAGAATGATCTCGCGTGGCCACAGCGAAGGATCACGGAACAGTGCCGCGTCGGGCGTGAGCGACGATACCAACGCCCAATAAAAAGGAAAGAGTGTGAACACCATCAGGAGGCCGAGCACCGCGCCCATCGCCCACCGGCCCCAGCTGATTCTCCCCCCAACCGACGATCTCACCGTTCCTCCCCGCCAAGTCGCACGCCGAGCCCCTTCACGTAAAGCAACGCAATCCCGAACGTGATCGAAAAGATCACAACTGACAACGCTGACCCGTACCCGAAGCGAAGATTCTGCAGCAGCGCATTGAACGTGTAGAGCGCGACCGGCTCGGTAGTCGTGCCCGGCCCTCCGCCCGTGAGCACGTAAATCAGATCGAAAACCCGAAACCCATCGAGCGTCCTGAAAATAAGAGTGACCAGGATCGCCGGCTTGAGCAGCGGCAGCGTGATGTGACGGAGCTGCCACCAGGGATTGGCGCCATCGACCGCCGCGGCCTCGTACAACGTGAGGTCGATGTTTTGCAATCCCGCGAGCAGCAGCAACGCGACAAAGGGCGTCGTCTTCCACACGTCGGCGAGAATCACCGGTATCCACGCCGTCCACGTCTTGATGAACCAGACAATCGGCTCGTCGAGAATGCCGACGTTCACCAGCAGCTCATTGGCAATCCCGCCCTGCGACTCGAAGATGAACCGCCAGAG
>JANMTG010000237.1:0-4641 GCA_031390205.1 Gemmatimonadota bacterium | reverse complement strand
TTCCACGCTCGGTCCCGCCGGGCTTGTGCGTTGCGTTCATCGTTGGCCGGTGTTGGCGTCTCCGGCGGGCGTAGCCCGTGGCCAGAACGTTTTCACCATCGCAAAGATCAGCAGCGCCACCAGGAGTCCCTGGGCGGCGAGCGTTTCGACACTTGGATAAATGCCCATGGTGTCGATGTGCGGCCCGCCCGAGATCACAGTGATGGGCACAACGTTTCCCTCCTGAAGCTCGCGAATTCCCTTCCCCATGAAGACGAACGCCATGTAGTAGAGAAGGAGGCTCGTGACGGCGAAGAACGGACGCATCGGGATGCGTACGCCATACCGATAAAAGAGCGTGAAGATCACTGCCAGAGCCACGAACCCGGCAAGGATGCCAAGCGTGAGCGGGAGCGCAACGTTCGGCCCCTCGTGAAAGAGTGCCTGGTAAAAGAGCGCCGTCTCGGCACCTTCACGATAAACAGCGAGGAACGAGACGAGCGCGAGAGCCCGTCCTCCTCCCTGCTCCAGCGCGGTGCCGACCTTTTCCCGAATGAATTTCTGCCACTTGGCCGCTTCCACCTTGGAGATGAGCCAATAGCTCACCGAGAACAGAACTACGACGGCAAGCAGCATGGTTATCGCTTCGACGATCTCTCGGCTGGCGGGAATCGCGATGAAGAGCGTCCGTAGCGCAATCGCGGTCGCGATGCTCGCCACCAGCGCGAGCGCGATGCCGAGCCAGATCGACCGCAGGCGCTCCCGGTGTCCCGTCTTGATCAGGAACGCTACCACCGCGCCAACCACCAGAATCGCCTCGAATCCTTCGCGCAGGATTATGAGAAACGACTGGAAGAACGCGCCCCAGCTCGTGGACGGACGGCGCGCGAGATCCACAACCGCTGGAAGTCCATCGACGATCGCCGCCCGCGCGGTCCGCGCGGTCTCCAGGTCCAGACGTGACACCGCGCCCTTGAAGTCGGCGAAATGGCGCTCCATCGTCGCCACCATTCCCGGCTTCTTCGCGCGGGTGGGAGTCTCGAGCGGCTCGAAAGCGATGTACGCATCGAACGCGCGCTCGCTTGCGTCCTCCCCTTTTCCCAATCGCGCGAAAGCGAGTGCGCTATCTAGAAGAGCCTGGATCACCAGTGATGCGCTGTCGGGTGAGACCGAGGTGGCGTCCGCGCGGGCGAGGGGAAGCGGGAGCTTCATCTGCTCGCCCCTCAGCGAGTAGATGTAGTTGACGATGTTCCAGCGGTCCTGCGGCGAAAGCGCAGACGCGAAGCCGGGCATCGCCGTTCCGTGCACTCCAACGGAGATCACGTTGTACGCGAGCGTCGGAGTGAGATCCGGAGCCTCATTCCTCACACCGATTGCCGGCGGCCCAGGATTCGATGCGCGACCGGCGGGTCCGTCGCCGGCACCGGAAATACCGTGGCAGGATGCGCAGGTCTGGCTGTAAAGCCGGTGCCCTGTCGCCGTGTCGAGCGGACCGGTCGGCATATCCATCGCACCAGCCGCTCCGAGTGAAGCGAGGAAACGGTCGTTGAGCGCCCGGACCTCGGCGGGCCGCCTCTTCGCCGTCACAGCAACGATCATCGTGTCGAGCACCGCTCTGGTTCGCGGTGCGTCGTACCCCGTGAGGCGGGTCGCGACCTGCCGCGCATCGCCCAAAAAGCTCGTGGCCTCCTCGTACTCAATCGGTGAGATAAGCCTGCCCCGGTCGTCAAAGGCTTTGGCGTACTCCTCGACGGCGACACCGACGATGCTGGAGAGACGTTTTGCGTGGTTTTCCTGGGCACCCAGGGTGGTGGGGATGGCCACCACCAGCGACAGGAGCAGGAAACAACTCCGCCGCGACATTCGAGAATCCATTGCCGAGTAAACTTATCTGGATACTGGGCGGAAGCAATTAGGCAATGCTCAAGTCTCCGACTCCCTCAATTCGTAGTCTCCCAGCAGCTCCCGCTCGCTGATCGCCGCCCGCACTCCCGTCCGCTGCTCGAACCGAGCGACGAACGCGGCCAGCCGCTCGGTGGTGAATTCGCCGCGCAGCATCGCCAGCGTTTCAATTGCCTCTTCGATCACCGGTGGCTCGCCTTCCACCTCCACCAGGTTGTCCATCCTCGGGTAGACCTCGAAGCGAACCGTGGCAGCACCCCATCGATATTGCATCACCTGCCGGTCTATCTCGCGCGTTACGACGTAGCCCAGCTTCTCGAGAATCGCGGACAGTCCCTTGAAATCCTCTACGACCGTGGAGATTTCCTCGCGCACCTTGTAAGCGCCCTCGGTATCGGTCGGGCCTTTCCAGTCGACGTGGGTCCGGACTGAGTCCCGCGTCTCGTAACGCCTCACCCTCAGCACCTCGTCCCGCTGGGCGAGCTCGCGCGAGGGGAGATCGTAGCGCTTGTCGGACAACCGCCCGTCGAAGGTGAGCTCCCCGCCGGCGGACTCCATCCTCTCCCGCCTCAGATCGAGGTCGTCTACCACCGCCTTCAGCTCGACTTCAAACATCGAGGATCGTCTCCAGAACTTTTTTTGTGTCCTTGAGTGACGGAAACACCGCGTATGGCGCGTGCTTCTCCAGATCGGCCACCGAGTAGTGCCCACTGGCAACGCCGATTGCTCGCGCTCCGAGCTCTCGACCGCACTCGATGTCCGCCGGAGTGTCGCCAATTACGACGACCTTCTCTCCCGCTACTTCGAGCCCGAGCTCCTCTCCGAATCTCCGCTGCGCGATGGCGGGGAGCTCCGGACGGTGCTCGTGATCGGACCCGAATGCGTTGACGCGGAACCGGTCCGGGTCTATTCCCGCTGCGCTGAGCTTTGCCCGGGCGCCCGCTTCGACATTGCCGGTAAGAAGTCCGAGCACCACGTCGGCGCGCGCCTCGAGCGCGTCCAGAATCTCCACCACGCCCTCCAGAGGCCGGACGTTGAACTTCCTGCTCTCGATCCCCTGCTTAAGGCCATCGAGATACCGATCGATGAGAGTCGTCATCCGTGAATCGATGTGCGAGTCGGAGTGACCCTCGAGGCGCATCACGTCGCGCACGATCTGCTTGTCGGTTTTTCCGTCGTAGCGGTAGGATTCGCTGCCGGGCGATCCAAACACTTCACTCAGCGCGCGCTGCATCGATGCGCGACCGACTCCCCCGCTGTTGAGCAGGGTGCCGTCGATGTCGAACAGAACGAGCCTCACGTTCTGGTGAGGAATACGCCGGCCACGATCGTCGCCACGCCAACCGCCTGAAACGCGGTGGGCGTCTCGTTGAGAAACGCCCACGCTACCAAGAGCGCGATGATCGGCTGGAGATTCGAGTAACCCGCTGTGCGCGTTGGACCGAGCACCCTGAGGCCGCGATACCAGAAGAGATAGGCGATGCCCATCGACACCACGCTGGCGTAGAAGAGCGCCAGCCATCCACTCAGACTGACCGCCGCCCAGTCAGTGGCGATGAGCGAGGGCGACGACGCGATGAGAAGTGGCACTGCCCCGCCCACCATCGTAACCGCCGAGAGCTGCACCACGTCGATTCTCCTGGTGAAAGGCTGGAGGAGAATCGTGTACACGGTCCAGCAGAGGACTCCGCCGAAAACCAGCAGGGATCCCAGCAGTGTTGCCTCACCGGTGGAGGACCTGGCGCTCCCAATGATCACGAGCGCGACTCCGGTAACCGAAAGCCCGATCCCCGCCAGGGTGAGGCCTTTGACGCGCTCCAGCCCTCTCAATCTGGCGAAGAGGGCGATGAAGGCGGGAGCGGATCCCACGATGAGGGCGGCGTTTCCCGCGCGGGTGCGCGCAACCCCGTGGACGAAGAAAAGCTGGTAAAGCCCGTTCCCGAGCACGCCGAGGAGCAGGAGAAGAAAAACGTCGCGGCGCGCCAGCCGCGGCCGGACTCCGGCAAAAGCGACGCCGATGAGAAAGAGCGCCGCCAGCCCGACTCGCAGGCCGGTCAGGGCCAGTGGACTGAAGGACAGGGTAGCGTATTTGACGACGCTGAAATTGATCCCCCAGATCACGGCCATCGTGAACAGGAGGAGATCGGTGACGCCGAACGCGGGACGGGCGTGTGCAGCTGAATCCGTCATCGTGGAAAACTAGCCGCCACGGGCGCGTCGCGGCTACTTTGCGGGATGCACATTTCGTTCGCCGTCTTTGCCGACGCCGCCAATCTCTCGCAGGAGGGAAAGCTCAACATCCTCGGCGTTTTTGACGCGGTGCAGGTCGCGGGGCTCCCCACCATCCATCCGCGCACTCACTTCGTCGTAAGGCTCAAGGCGAACTCCGAGGACATCGGCTCGCACAAGCTCACCTTCCGCTGGCTCAGTCCGCTGGAAGAAGAGCTCTGGTCGTCTTCCGGGGAGATGAGCGTCGCCCCCGCGCCGAACCCGCTGTTCGAGGTTGACCTTCCAATCATCGCCGTCGTGGATCTCCCGCTCAACATCACCGGTCAGTACACAATGCAGGTGACGCTGGATGGAGAGCCGACCGCCGTCGCGCGCCTACTGGTTAACGGCTCGGGTCAGACGATGATGCCGCAGGTGCCGAACGGAATAGTCAGCTGAGGATCCGGCGCGCGAATCGAAAGCGCTCCAGCAGCAGGTTTGTGTATGCGTCCCCGCTCCTGAGATCGTCCACCGCATAACCGCCGCGCCCCA
>JANMTG010000216.1:0-2416 GCA_031390205.1 Gemmatimonadota bacterium | reverse complement strand
CATGAAGGACGAGTATCGCCGGCTTACCATGGGCGTGGAAGATCAAATCGTGCGTTGGGTTGCCCCGGTTCCCGTTGGCCCAGCCCGAAACGAGGATGTTCCGCTGCTGCCCACTTGACGCGATCGTGGGCTCGGCACTCGCGGCTCATCAGCGTACGTACGGGTCACAGTATGTACGGAATCAAGCGCTTTCGCCCCTGCATGTAGATCCGATACGGCTCCCCGATCGTATCCAGCAGGGCACGCTCTTCGACGCTGATCCGGTAGCTATAGGTGACAGTCGCCGTAATGATCAACACCGCGATACTCAGCCAGTTACAGAGCGCGAGGCCAATCCCCGCATACATCACGATTCCCGCGCTGTACGACGGATGTCTCACCAGTCTGTACGGACCGGTTCGTATCACCGGCTGACCGGCCCGCGCCTGGACATCGCCGGTGAAGTACTCTCCCAACGTCCGCCAGCAGTAACGACGGAGAAGGCTCCCGAGGACAAGCAGTAGCATTCCGGCGACGAAGAACGCGCGGTGTCGCGCCTCGGGAAAGGACCATCGCTCGAGGAATGCCAGTGGAAACGCCAGCACCAGTGCCGCCGACATGCCCGCCGCCATGACTCTCACCGAGCCGTGGTCCTTTGAGTCCGCATTCTTCGCTGCTTCCCGTGCGCGGCGAAGAATCATCGTTTCGGGGAGCAGCGCCCACATGAATGCCGCCCAGAAAATGAGCGCGTACGGCCATACGAATGGTGGAGGGCGCATTCGTTGACGGGCCTAACCCCTGCCCCCTCGCCTCCCAGTATTCGATCTTCCGCCACCCCCACCCCCACCCCGTCGGGAACTACGGTCCGATCGCCCGATCGACGCCGCTGAAGGTGAGTGCTGTCCTCTTCGTTCCGCCTTCGCTTTCGCGCGAGCCCGCTCGTCCGCCTTGCGGGCGCGAATCGCGGCGATGCGCTCACCGATCGGCACCTCGAACTTTCCCTCCGTACGGGCTGAATAGTCGAAGTCGGGGAGGGTGATCCGCGGGAGTCTCTTTCCAATCGCCTTCTCGATCGCGCGGAGATCATTCTCCTCCTCGGGCGCGACGAAAGTGAATGCGTCTCCAACGGCTTCGGCGCGCGCGGTTCGGCCCACTCGATGTATGTAGTCGTCCGGCGCCTGCGGGACGTCGAAGTTCACCACATGTCCGAGCGCCTCGATGTCTATCCCGCGTGCGGCGATGTCGGTGGCGACCAGCACCCGATACTGACCGTTCTTGAAGCCGGCCAGAGCGGCTGTGCGCTGCGGCTGCGAGCGGTTGCCGTGAATTCGCTCCGCCTTGACGCCGCGCTTCACCAGCTGCTCCGCCAGCCTGTTGGCGCGGTGCTTTGTGCGCGTGAAAACAAGCGCCTGCGTGACGTCGTCGCGCTGGAGCAGCGCCAGTAGAAGGCCCGGTTTGAGATCCTGCCTCACCGGATAGATGGCCTGCGTAATTCCGACGGCGGGCAGGGACTGGCGTCCGAGATTGATCGACTTCGGATTGTGGAGCATCTCACGCGTAAGTGCCGCGATCGCCGGTGGCATCGTCGCGCTGAAGAAGAGCGTCTGGCGCTTGCGCGGCACGAGTCTGAGAATGCGCTTGATGTCCGGCAGAAATCCCATGTCGAGCATGCGGTCCGCCTCGTCGAGCACGAGAAACTCGATGTTGTCCAGCTTCGCGTAGGGCGCCCTGAGGTGGTCGAGCAGCCGCCCCGGAGTAGCGATCAACACGTCGACACCCGCGCGCATCGCGTGCTCCTGAGGCGCCATTCCGACCCCGCCGTAGATAGCGGCGGCGGTGATCGGCGTGTGCACCGCCATTGAGTCGAGCGCCGAAAGTATCTGCGCGGCGAGCTCGCGCGTCGGCGTGATCACGAGCGCTCGTGTTTTGCCACGCGGTCTGTCAATCAACTGGTGCAGGATGGGCAGCACGAACGCGGCGGTTTTGCCACTTCCCGTCATCGCGCACGCGATAATGTCCCGTCCCTCGAGCGCGGCTGGTATGGCTTCGGCCTGAATCGGAGTTGGTCGCTGGAAGCCGAGCTCTTTCAGCCCCTTATGGAGGCTCGGATGAAGCTTCAGTGAAGAAAACGGCAGGGTGTAGCCTTGATTGAAGAGTTGAGTGGATCGATGTCTGGTTGAGTCAGTCGATCACTAAAGGTAGTCGGCCAGGCGATGAGATTGTCCGTGAGAACGGCTACATTCGCTCGCGTTGAATCCCATCGAAGCGGCAGCCGTGGCGATGACCCTCTTGGGGCTCGTGCTCACCATCAGGCAGCGCATCAGCTGCTGGCCGGTGGCGATAGTCGGCATTCTGGCCTACTCGATCGTGTTCATCCGCGCCAGGCTTTATGCCGACGCCGCCATCCAGCCGATCTTCATCGCGCAGAACATCTATG
>JANMTG010000215.1:0-12259 GCA_031390205.1 Gemmatimonadota bacterium | reverse complement strand
GCGAGCGACCAAGGAGACCAGCTCCGGAGCGCGGAGCGCGAAGGAGCGGGGGCGCCCACGAAGTGGGCACGGTGGCTCCGCCCGAGCGAGCGCGGGTGCCCGCTTGCGGGCGCATGCCGAAGAGGATACCCTCGCCTCCCCTTACAGTAGTATCAGTCGACGAATATCAGTCGACGCGGTCAGCGCGGGCGCTGGGCAAGCGCGGCCGCGGCGGCGCCCAGCCCCACCAGCGACTGACCTCCATCGCACACGACGATCGCGCCGGTGATGAACCGAGCGGCATCGCTCGAGAGAAAGAGCGCCAGGTCGGCGATTTCGTCCTTGGTCGCGAATCGTCCCAGCGGCACGCCGCGAATGAATTTCTGCCGGATCTCCGGAGTCGGCGCCAGGCGCTTCATTCCCTCCGTATCGTCCACCGCACCCGGCGCTATGGAATTTACGCGCACACCTTCGGGCCCCCATTCGATGGCGAGGCATTTGGTCAGCATATCCACGCCCGCCTTGGCCGCGCAAACGTGCGCCTGCATCGGCATCGGCGTGAACGCCTGCATCGCGGAGATGCTGATGATCGACGCCCCGGGCCGACGCAGGTGCTCGAACGCCGCTCGGCAGGTGTTGAAGGTGCCGAGCAGGTCGATATCCACCACCGACTTGAATCCGTTGGCGGACATGCCGAGCACTGAAGCGGGGAAATTTCCGGCGGCACCGCAGACGACGAGATCGATCGGGCCATGCTCTTCGCGCGCCGCCTTGATGGCGGCGGCCAGAGCTTCGTAGTCGCGTACGTCCGCCGGGTGGCCTGACGACGTTCCACCATTCTTCCGGATTTCTCCGGCGGCGTCGTCCAGCTTCTGCTTCGTTCTGCCGATCAGAGCGACCCTTGCCCCGTGCTCGGCGTACCGGCGGGCGATGGCGAAGTTGATCCCGCTGCCACCCCCAGTGATCACGGCAGTCTTTCCTGCGAGCTGCTTCTGCCCGAATACGGGTGCCATGAGCGCAAACCTATGGCTTAAGTCTTTTTCGGGCCACCCCGGCGCTGGCGGGTGGTGAGCAACTGCAGCTCACCGGTCGAGGAGAAAAGATCCTGGATTGCGGCCGCCGACAGCGCCGCGAGCGTGTCGCGATTCAGGGAGAGCCGCGACGATCCACCGTCGGCCTTTTCCGTGATCAGCCCGGCCGAGCGCAGTGCGTGCACGTGATGAGTGATGGTGGGCTTGGAGACCTTGAGGGTGCGCGAAAGGTCCGCCGACGAAGTCGGAGCGCGCGCCAGGATCGAGGCGATCGCGTAGCGGGTGGTGTCGCCGAGCGCGCGAAAAACCGCTTCGGCGTTCACCTTCGGCGTCCGCGACGTGGTCGCGACGCGCGGTGCTCTCTGGGCCACCGAGTCGTCCCCGGCGAGCGCGTTGGCCGCTGCCGCCCCGACCCAGACCGGGAAGTAAAGCGTCACGCGCCCGCCCGTAGTTTCGTACTTCGCCCACCACCGCCTGGCGTTGAACGCCGAGGGCACGAGATAGCAGCGCTTGATTTGATCGAACTTCACGACCGTACCGCTCTTCGTGCGCATTACGCCTGCATTCTCGTCGAAAATCACGGGTAGACGCAGCTCGGCCGCGAGCTCAGCGATGGAATTTTCCTTACCACGCGCGGTCAGGCGAGTGCCTTCCGTCCGAAATGTCGGCTCAAGCGATGACCAATCCGTTCCGAATCCCGACTGCCAGAATTTCTGCAGCACCACGCTTAGCTCGTCGCGATATGAGGCGGCGTCAGATAGGAGCGTCGATATAGCGATGGCCGCGGGAGATTGCGCGCTGTAGGGTCGCAGCCCGAAATGCGACAGAAGCCCACTGTCGGGGTGCCGCTCGTCGGTCAGCACCTGGCGCAGCGTCCGCTTTCGGGTGAGCAGGGAGTCGGCCGTCGTCCGGTCGTGAAAGATCCCATTGAGGACGCTCGCCTTGAGCTCACCGACCGGCATCGACCGGAGCGTCGACAAAATGTCGTCGAATGTCATCGCTCCCCGAGTGCCCTGCAGAGCGTCGGCGAGGAGCGGCCAGAAAATGGGGATCGGCGCGATCCGCTTCGCCGCGCGAGCGAAATCTCGCGGCAAGCGCCGAGCGGCTTTTTCCTTCCACGGATCGAGCGGCGCTGGCGCTTCGCTCACCAGAGTGTGGAGCGCGTAGAAAACGTCGAAGCGCGGAGTCACGACGACTTCGAGGGAAAAGGGCGTCGATGATGGCATGTTAGTTAATAATCTAACATCCGGCCCCCGCCGGCAATCCCCTAATCCCTGACCGGCCTCCGCACGGCGAAAACACCGTTCGTGACGTCAATCCGCACCACACCCGTGCTCCAGATATCTCCGCCGAGCACACCGTCCAGCGCCGCCAGAACCTGGTAGACAGGTGCCCGAACGACCGCACCGCGGAAGATGATCGGAAAGCCGAGCAATCGGACGCGAAGATCCGACAGCACCGGGGCTCGCATCGATATCTCACCACCCAATCCTCCCACTCGCCGGCTCTCGACGCGCGAGGCCTGCAATTGCAGCTTGTCGAGCAGCGTCTCCGTGACGAAGGTGAGCTGGGCACCGGTGTCGAGCGCGAAATGAAGCGGGATGCCGCCAGAGCTCGTGAACCGCACGACGGGTAGTCCGACCCAGAACATGTTGCGCTCACGCGTCGCTCCCGAGTGCGCGGGATCGCGGAGCCTCAGCATCGACTCGGCGTAATCGACCTCGATGTCCAGCCGTCGAATTATGTCGAAGCCGATGATCCCATCGATCTTGAGATGCGGGCCCTGCCCGATAGACTTCGGCTCCCGCATTCGCATCATCGTCTCGTCCACGATCATCGTCGGCGCGTTGCGAATGACGAGCTGCCCGAGTCGCAGCATTGGAATGACGGCCGGCTGCGCAACGATCCGTCCAGTACTCGTCACGATCTCCAGCGTGTCCGGCACGAGCGGCCTGACGCCGAGCGACCTCGCGACGTCGGAAGCCAACATCGTCATGCTCGAGCCGGTGTCGAGCCAGAAGTGGAACAGCTGCGCCCCGATGTGAACCGGAATCAGTGGAGTGCCGACGGCCGAGACTGACATCGGTATGGTTTGCGACCGCTCGCGGAACTCCGCCGTTTTCGGCGGAATGTTACTGAAGGCGAGTGCCCATAACTCGATGCCCGCCTTGTCGGGTCTCGCCGCATTGGGCCGGGCGGTGTCGCGCGCGAGCTCCGCCAGCTCGACCCATTTTTCCTGGTACTGGAGCGTCGCCATGTGCATCACCCGCGACCCGGAGCGTATTACCGAATCCGAGGCAAAGTGCCGGAGAACGTCGAACCCCCGCTCCGCTTTCGCGATGTCGCCGGCCATGAGGCTGTTCAGCGACTCGGCAAAGTGTCTCTCCGCAGTCGTGCGCGCCGTGGTGATCGCCTTGCCCGACTGAAGCTGGGTCAGCGCCTCCCAGTAATTGAGGTCCGGAATGGGGCGTTCCGACCGCGGCACCGAAGTGCAGGCGACCAAAGTGAGGAGCGCGAGCAAGGACTTTGCTACCATTGCCGGAAGGTATGAGCCCGCACCACGATATTCCACACGCAGCCAGAGAGTTACCGGATGAGTGACAAGATCGAAAAGACGGACGAGGAATGGCGGAAGGAGCTGACGCCCGAGCAGTACCGCGTCGCGCGCCAGAAGGGAACCGAGCGCGCCTTCAGCGGGGAGTACAACGCGAGCAAAGAGCCCGGCACCTACCAGTGCGTGTGCTGCGGGACTTCGCTGTTCGATTCCGATGCGAAGTTCGATTCCGGCACTGGATGGCCAAGCTTCACCGAGCCGGTGTCGAAGGACAATGTCCGGACGGAGTCGGATGCGAGCCTGTTCATGCGACGCACTGAAGTACTGTGCGCGAAATGCGACGCCCATCTCGGGCATGTGTTCGACGACGGCCCAGGACCCACTCACCAGCGCTTCTGCATCAACTCCGCATCGCTCAGGCGCGAAGACAAATAGCGGACCCTCGTTTACAGTTGGCTGGCCAGCGCCTTCCCCGTGCTGAGCTTCGATTAGCGCGGGGCAGCGACTCCCACGATCACCGGGGCGCTTTCGTTTCCGGTGCGGTCGACCGCCGTCACCACCACCGCATCCACGGAAGCTGGACCGACTGTGCGCGGGAACGCGTAAGCTCTCATTAATCCGGGGACGATGTCTGTCGCCCATTGTGCCCCGGCACGCGAGCGGATAACCCAGAGCCAGGTCGGCTCCGTGCCCTGGGGCTGGAGATTCAACGTGACCGCTCCGGTTCCCGCATCGCGGCCAGCGCGCACCACCGGCATCGATGGCGGGATGCTGTCGAGCCAGAGAGACGCCGGAACGAGTGCCCTCGCCGCGTAAGGCCCGGATGCGATTCGCTCGGGAAGCCCGGTCGTCCCGTTCATGAACGAGCGCATGCTGAAGTAGACGTTGCCGGTCGCTCCCCGCTGCGCGCGGGTGGCCGCGATCTGGTCGAGAATTTCCTGCGATTCCCAGCTGGTCCCTCCACTCCCGACCTTGTCGCTGTAATTGCCCGGCCAGATGTGGCGGCCGGTCCTGTTCTGTTGCACCCACCACTCGAGCAGTACGGGGTAGCTCAGATCCTCCCGCCCGATCGGCCAGTACAGCTGCGGCGTGAAGTAATCTCCCCAGCCGCTGGTCACCCATAGCCGCGAGTTGCCGTAGATCTCCGCGTACGAGTCGAATCCTCCGATCTGCGGCGGGTTGCCGGGACGCCAGATTCCGAATGGGCTGATTCCGAACTTCACCCATGGCTTGGACGCCTTGATCCCCACGTATACCTGTCGCACCAGGCTGTCGACATTGGAGCGACGCCAGTCGTCCCTGGATAATCTTCCACCGGACGCCACGTAGCGTCGCCAGCTCGGCGCGTCGGGAAAGTCGATCACGTTTCCACGGCGATCCTTCTCCTTGTACGGATAGAAGTAGTCGTCGATGTGGACGCCATCGATGTCGTATCGCTTGACGACATCCAGCACGACCTTGATCGAGTGCTCGCGTATCGCCGGCTCGCCGGGATCCATCCAGAGGTGCGTTCCGTACTTCTTGACGAGAGCGCGGTGGGTGCGGCTGATGTGATCAGGGGATGGCGCGGACTTGCTCGATGGATGGCGCGCCCGGTACGGGTTGAACCAGGCGTGCAGCTCCAGTCCTCGCCGGTGTGCCTCGTTGACGGCGAACTCTAGTGGATCGTAGTACGGATCCGGCGCTTTCCCCATCTGGCCCGTCAGGTATTCCGACCAGGGCTCATACGGCGATGCGTAGAGCGCGTCGGCGCCGGGTCTGATCTGAAGAATCACGGCATTCAGGCGGAGCGCGGCCGATCGGTCGAGTATCTCGACCAGCTCATCCTGCTGTTCTTTCGTGGAGAGACCGGGCTTCGACGGCCAATCAATATTGCGGACGGACGCTACCCAAACCGCCCTCAGCTCCCGGTTGACGGGCGGTGCGGTGAGGACCGAGGCGGAAGGAGCGGGCTGTGCGTAGGCCGTATCGAATCCGGCGAGGGCAATGAGCGCGACGAGTAGCACGCGGGACAGTTGGGTGGGCATGAAAAAAAGTTAAAGGGTTCGCGCGCATTCATCTTGGTCCGCAAAAAGAAAACTGAAGACTACCTGCCGGGTGCCGTCGGCCTTCACGGCCGTGGGCTGCGGGCCGTTCCGGGGTTGCCGGAACGGATAAACGGGAAACGGATAAGCGGGAAACGCACACAACGCGCTCCTCGTTCTAACTCAAGGCATATTTACAAGCGATGCCGATCTCGACGACAAACCCGGCCACGGGGAAAACCCTCAGGACGTTCGAGCCGTTTTCGGCGCAACGCGTTGAGAACTGCCTGGACGAGGCGGCCCGAGCAGCGCGTACCCACCGCCGCACGTCATTCGCGCATCGCGCGCAATGCATGATCCGCGCAGCAGAGATTCTCGAGGCCGAAAAGCAAAAGCTCGGCGCATTGATGACGCTCGAGATGGGGAAGCAGTTTGCCGCCGCCGTCGCCGAAGCCGAGAAGTGTGCAGCCGCCTGTAGATATTACGCGGCTAACGCCGAGCGTTTTCTCGCCAATCAACCGGTGCGGACGGAGGAAGGCGAGAGCTGGGTGGCATTCCAGCCGATGGGCGTGGTGCTGGCCATCATGCCGTGGAATTTCCCCTTCTGGCAGGTGTTTCGATTTGCCGCGCCGGCACTCATGGCCGGCAATGTCGGGATCCTCAAGCATTCATCGAACGTCCCGCAATGTGCGTTAGCGATCGAGGAGATTTTTCACCGCGCCGGGTTCGCGGAGGGCGTGTTCCAGACCTTGCTGGTGGGCTCTGACCTGGTCGAAAAAATAATCGCCGACCCCCGTGTCGCCGCAGTCACACTTACCGGGAGCGAAGGCGCGGGAAGGTCCGTCGCCGGCACCGCCGGCAAGCACCTCAAGAAATCCGTAGTAGAGCTGGGGGGCAGCGATCCTTTCGTAGTCATGCCCAGTGCCGATCTCGATACCGCGGTGTCCACTGCCGTCACGGCGCGAATGATCAACAACGGCCAGTCGTGCATCGCCGCCAAGCGATTCATCGTCCACATCGACATCTACGAAAGATTCGTGAAGCAGTTCGTGGCTCAGGTAAGCTCGATACGAGTCGGCGACCCAATGGATGAAAAGACCCAGCTCGGCCCTCTTGCCACCGCCGCGATACGGGACGAGCTCGACATCCAGGTGAGAGACTCGGTTTCGCGAGGGGCGAAGCTCCTCACCGGAGGAAAGCGAGTCGAGGGGGAAGGATACTTCTACGCCCCGACTGTGCTCGCCGACATCCCACCCGACAGCCCCGCCGCACAGGAAGAGTTGTTCGGCCCCGTTGCATCCGTCTTTCGGGCTAAAGATTTCGATGAAGCGATAGCTCTCGCCAACGGAACACGCTTCGGCCTCGGCGCATCAGCATGGACTCGCGACAAGGCGGAACAGTCCCGCTTCGTCGAGGAGATAGAGTCGGGCTTGCTCTTCATCAACGGCATGGTTGCTTCCGATCCGCGACTGCCGTTCGGCGGCGTCAAGAGCTCCGGATTCGGCCGCGAGCTCGGTGAATTTGGAATCCGCGAGTTCGTGAACATCAAAACGGTGAAGATCGTGAAGAGCGAGCGGCACCGGGATGCGAGAGCCGCCACCGAGTAGTAGCTGTTACAGCTCCATCACCAGTCTCACATCCGGATCAATGGAGGCGGCGGCAGTCCGTCGAGTGAGCCAGGACACGACGAAGAAGACCAGGAACGAAAGCACCAGCGCGACGGCAGAAGCGGTCACCCCTGCGGGAAAAGTGAAAGCCTTGTTGTAAGCGGCAATCTCCAGTGCCAGCGTGACGATCAGGCCCGTGGCAATTGACATGATTGCTCCCGCCCGTGTCGCGCCCTGCCAGTTCAAACCCACCGCCAGTGCGGGCACCAGTGTCGAGGCAAAGAGCCCCCACCCGAAGATTCCGAGAAACGCTACCATCGAGCCCGACATCTGCGCGGTGATCGCAGCGGCGACTGCAATCAGCACCGTTACTGCGCGCCCCCATGCCAGCTCATTCCTGAGCCGACGGCCGAACGCGATCGGAAGATCGTGCATCACGACCGCCGCCCCGATATTGATGAATGAGTTGGCAGCACTCATCGTCGCGGCGGCTATTCCGGAGAACACCAGCGCCGCCAATACTATCGGCGTCACATTCAACAGCAGGCTCGGCGTCGCCTGATCGGGGCTCACCAGCGGCGCCATTCTCCCGCCCTCGACGAACGCCTTCACCCCCACGCCGACGCCGAAGTACAACAACAGCACCAGTATCAATCCGAGCGTCTTGAGCAGCGGGTACCATTTCAGCTGGAGCGGATCGCGCAGCATGTAGTACTTGTGAACGGCCTGTGGCTGTCCGAGCGAGCCCATCGAGAACACGAAAAAAAACGACAGCGCAGCCAGCGGTGTCATCTTCCCCCATGGCCCGAGAAAAGCCGGATCGGCGGCAAGAATAGTTTGAGAGATCGCACCCAAGCCTCCACCAAAATCCAAGACGAACAGAAACACCAGCACTGAGGCGATGGCCATCAGCGTGCCCTGGAACACATCGTTGTAAATGCCGGCGAGAATTCCGCCAGACGCCGAGTAGGCGAGCGTGATCCCCATTCCAATCCAGATTCCCCAGCCGAGCCCCACATTGAAGATCGAGTTGATCACCACGCCCATCGCCAGCGCGTTGGTGGCCATGTAGCCGACGATTCCGAACAGCATGGCGACGCCCGCCAGTCCCTGCGCCGCGGGCGAGCGATAACGCGCGCCGATCGCATCGGGAATCGTCATGAGCGCCCGCGCTTCGCCAAGCAGGCGGAGCCGTTTCGCCAACACCCACGCGCCCATTACGTTGGTGACCGAGGCGGGCAACACGATGAACATCGCTCCCAATCCGACGGCGTAGATGAGACCGGGGCCGCCGATAAACGCGAAGCCGGAAACCGACACCGACACCGACGCGACCGTGAGCGCGACGAGGCCGATCCCTTTTCCCGCCACGAAGAAGTCGGCGGCGGTTCGCGTCTTTCGCGCGGCCCATACACTTATTCCGATCACTACCGCGAAGTAGACAGCTCCCACCGCAATCACCGCGGGCTGCGCTGCACTCGGTAGTGAGGCCTGCAGCAATGCATGGAAGCCAGCCGGCAAGTTCATCACGATTGCCGATCGCCTGCGTGCGTATCATCGTCACGGCCAGACTGATCGAGAGGCATTCGCTCGCCGAGCTCCCGCTGTTCGATCTCGCGCGCACGCGCAAAGACGCGCACGCGCTCGATATCCTGTGCGGTGAGCGTTTGCGTCTCGAAGGTCAGGGCGTAGGCGACGGGCAGCACGATCGCCGGTAGCAGCCCCACGCCATAAATCACGATTGCCGCTCTGGCGGGCAGACCGAGCCACAGCCCACTGGTCGCGCTTTCTGTCGCCGGCAGAAGAAGCGCCGCACAGAAGCCGGCCGCGAGAACGACAATGACGAACGCGAACGGCAGCTTGAGTGACCCAACCCCACCGCCCTTTCCGCCTCGTGCCGCGCCAAGGATCATGATTGCGCCGAGCGACAGCGGAATACCGAGGGCGAGGAGCCACGCCGCCCAGGTTGGCGGCCCTGAAGCGCAAAATGCGGACGCATAAGCGACGGCGATCGCGGTGATGGAGACGATCAATGCGCTCAGGGCGAGTCGGCGGGTCAGGTCTTCTTTCACGATTGGTTACTCGGTCAATGCCAACACCGCGAACGTAGCCAGCCAGTGCTCGCCCATGTAATCGCCCGTGACATGGGGAAGACTCGCGTCCAGGTGCTTCTGCGCTGCAGCGATCGCCAGCTCCCGCCGGCTGTCTCCCTCGGGCCATGTCTTCGCCAGCGATCTCCAGCACCAGGCGCGGCTCAGGTTGAGTCCGTCGAGGTGCGCGATCTTGCCGTCGCTGCGGTCACTGACTGTCGCCGGCATGAAGAGCGTCGCGGGCTCTGCTTTTTCCAGATGCGGAAGAAAGCCCGCGAGCCACTTGCTGAACTCGTCCGGCTCGCATGCTCGGCGCATGCATTCCGCTTCCATGAGCGCAGACGAGAGGAAATCATCTCCCCCGGGCTCCCAGGCCTGGCAATCACGATCTTCGCCGTACCACTCCACGACTTTACCAACCAGCAGTTGTCGAAAATCCTCGTCACCGACCGCGGACGAGTACTCGAGGGCGAGCGCCAGCCCGAACGCGCTATTGAAATGCGTCCCGACACGCACAGGGTACGTCGCCTTGGGCAGGAAGGTGACATAGCGCTCCGCGAAAGCGCGGGTGAGCGGCGAGAGCGCTTTTCTCCACTGTCTGGCCACCGTCGTCTTGTGACGAGAAAGCTCGGCGCCGAGCATCAACAACCACGCCCAGCCATACGGACGCTCGAAAGTGCGGCGCAGCGGTGGCGTGAGGTACTCCACTTCTCTCTGGATTTTTTTCGGCGTGAACTGTGAATCGAAGAGCGCGACTATCCGCTCCGCCTCACCAAGTGCGGGGAAACGGCGCATAAGTGTTGCGAGCAGCCAATACCCATGCACGCACGAGTGCCAGTCGAAGCTGCCAAAGAAAACAGGGTGCAGCTCGCGCGGCGTCTGTATGTCGCCCGCGTCGACCAGCACGTGATCCAGCTTGTGCGGGTACTCGCGGGTGATGTGCGCCAGGGCGAGCCCGGCAAATCTGGACGCCAGCTCCGGCGTGAGCAGCGTGTCCGAGGCCTTCAACTCCGAAACACGAAAACGTTCATCAGCAGAATGTTGGCGCCCAGCAGGAGGAGTGCAGTCGGGATCTGAACCTTGATAACAGCATTTTCGTCGGGAAGCTCCAGCAGTGCCGTCGGCACGATGTTGAAGTTGGCGGCCATTGGAGTCATGAGCGTGCCGCAGAAACCGGACAGCATTCCGATCGCGGACATGATGGTCGGATCTCCGCCGAATTGCTGCACTACGAGCGGAAGACCGATGCCTGCCGTCATCACTGGGAAAGCAGCAAACGCGTTCCCCATTATCATCGTGAACACCGCCATCCCGATGGCATACGTCGTGACCGCGGCGAAAGGAGTTCCGAGCGGAATCCAGCGCGTTGCGATTCCGCTCACCGCTGTTCCGACCCCCGCGATGGCGAACAAGGCCCCTAGTGCAGCCAGCATCTGAGGGAGCACCGCGGCCCAGCCGATGGCGTCGAGCAGTCGCCGTGCTTCCCTGATGGGCGCGAGGAGTGGAGGCCGGAGCATTATCATCCCGACCGCCAGAGCGACAAGGGTGGCGATCGCCAGCGATATCACCGTCACCTGCCTGACGTCAACGATGGCGGCGCCACCTATTTCTATTCGCTTCAACACGAAGGTGCCAAGAACGGTGAGTACCGGAATGGTCAGCGCGGGAATGAACAACTTGTTGCCCCAGCGCTTCGCGCTTTCCGCCTCGTCCTCGCGTGTCGCTTTCTGCTTTCCCTGGCCGAGACCGCGAATGCTCGCCACCAGCACCATCGCGATCACCAGGAATCCGCTCACGATATCGGGGAGGTACGACCCGATGAGGAAGGTTATCGCGTAGATCCCCCAGAACGCGGCGTTGTTCAGGCGCCGCGGGTTGGTTGCGTCGCGCAGATTCACGACCGCCACACCCGCCGCCATGAGTCCGGTGAGCCCGTAAACGTGCTCGAGCGTGATCATGCCTTGTCTGTTTCTCTCGCCGACAGCTCGGCGCGCAACGACCGTTCCAGCAAAAGGAGGCGAGTGCAGTGGATCGCGAACGCGCAGATGGCGGTGGGAATCGCCCAGATCGCGAGCTGCGCCGGTTCGACGTGAATTCCGTTCTGATCGAGGAATCCCCGGATTAGCAGGATCGAGCCGATGGCAATGAAGATGTCTTCACCGAAGAAGAGCGCGATGTTGTCCGCCGCCGCGGAGTGGGCCCGTATCCGGTGCCGAACCGGTATCGGGATTTCCCCGTACCGATTTTCCGACGCCGCTTCCGCCATCGGAGCGATCAGCGGGCGTACCATTTGCGCGTGTCCGCCCAGCGATGTCAGGCCGAGCGCGGAGGTCACCTGTCGAACCGCGAAGTAGGCGAGCAGGACTTTCGAAGTGGTCGCGGCACCGAATCCGCTGATTACGGTGCGGGCTCTCTCCCGAAGGCCGGCGTGCTCGAGCAGACCGAT
Source organism: Gemmatimonadota bacterium (assembly GCA_031390205.1). Lineage (GTDB taxonomy): Bacteria > Gemmatimonadota > Gemmatimonadetes > Gemmatimonadales > Gemmatimonadaceae > UBA4720. The sequence continues at coordinate 528 of JANMTG010000215.1, read as the reverse complement.
CACCGGCAGAACCAGCCACACGATCCCTACGTAACGACTCGTGATGAACGCCTTGCCGAATGCGGCCACCACATCCAGGATGTTGAGGCCGCTGGCCACTCCGGTCACGAGCCCCGCGACCGTGACGACGAGAAGCGGATTGATCCGCAGCACGAAGCCGATGACGACTACGAAAACACCGATCAGTGGCAGCGCGGAATTCATCTATTGAATCAGGGCGCCGGTCTCAGGAGTAATGATGAAGCGAGGTGCTGTTTCCCAATTTACTGCGATCTATCTCTGCCTGGCGATCGTCGGCTGCGATCGCGCCCCTCAGCCCGAGTCGGACACAGCACGTGGTGCCGGCGTTGATAGTGCCGCTATAACCAGGGCCGCGCCTGTTACCGTTGGTGACCGAAGCGCGCCGTGCCCGCGCACCGGTCAGTGGGCGATTTGCAGTCTCGAGAAGCGACTCGAGCAATCCGGATTTGTTCTACGGAAGGAGGAGGGCGAGAATCCTCGTCGCTTGGGTTTCAGCGTCCAGCCGGT
>JANMTG010000186.1:0-2658 GCA_031390205.1 Gemmatimonadota bacterium | reverse complement strand
TCGCGCCTGTACGACCGCGGCCGCTACTCGGAGCGCCGCGAAGTGGGGACGCACCACTTCCACGAGCTGCTCGCCGACTTCATGCGACGGCCGCTCGCCACCGACGGATCTTCGCGGCTGACGCCGCGCGCGTGATCACCATCAGCCAGATCGAATGACGAAAGACGAAGGATTGATACGGGCAGTAGGCGTAAGCGGCCTCACCGCCGGCATGATCAACTACATGATAGGCGCGGGGATCTTCGTGCTCCCCGCAGTAGTCGCGGCGCGAGTTGGCGGAGCCGCCCCCGTCATCTACGTAATCTGCGCCATCGCGATGGGGATGATCGTCCTCTGCTTCGCCGATGCCGGGAGCAGGGTCTCGCTTTCCGGCGGCACCTACGCCTATGCCGAGATCGCGTTCGGTCCGTTCATTGGATTCATCGTCGCGATGTCGCTCTGGTTCGGCTCGACGGTCCTCGCCAGCGCCGCCGTCGCCAACATTTTCGTGGACACGCTTTCGCAGATCTCTCCGCGGTTAGGGAATCCCGTCATCCGGAACGGAACGCTCATTCTCATGTACGCCGCCCTCGCCGCGATCAATATCCGTGGCGTGAGGATCGGAAGCGGCGTGGTGCAGACGGTGACAGCCGCCAAGCTGATACCACTCCTGATCCTGGTCGGCGTGGGGCTGTTCGCCATCAACGCCGGAAACCTCACCTGGCCGGGCATGCCCCCGGCGGGAGAGGTAGCGCGCACGTCCGTAATCCTCATCTTTGCGTTCATCGGCATCGAGTCTGCGCTCACGCCGAGCGGTGAGGTGCGCGAGCCAGCGCGAACGGTCCCGCGGGCGCTCTTCGCTGCTCTCGTCCTCGTGACGCTCATTTATATGGGCCTCCAGATCGTTGCCCAGGGCGTGCTGGGCGCCGAGCTCGCCACGAATGCGAAGGCGCCTCTCGCCGAGACCGCGAAGCGTGTACTCGGCAGCGGCGGCCAGATGCTCGTGATTCTCGGCACCGCGATCTCGACTTTCGGGTACGTCGCGGGCGACATGCTCGCGGCACCGCGCGGCATTTACGCCCTCGGGCGGGACCGTCTCCTCCCCGCGGCGATCGGCTCCGTCCACCCGCGGTATCGAACCCCGCACGTCGCCATTCTCATACACGCCGTACTCTGCCTCGGCTTCGCGCTGAGCGGAAGCTTTGAAAAGCTCGCAGTCCTTGCGGTGATCGCGACTCTCATCGTGTATCTCATCTGCTGCCTTGCCGCCATTCAGCTTCGGCGGCGCGACATCCGCGACGAAGGTGCGGTTCCGTTCAAGATTCCCGGCGGACCAGTGATTCCGCTCATCGCTTCCGCGATCGTCGTGTGGCTGATGACCGCTTCGACAAAGGAGGAAGTTCTGGCGATGGGCGCGATGCTCGTGGCCGAGACGCTTCTCTTCTTACTGATGCGCCCCAGCCGCACCATCCGGACAGCCTAAGTAAGGAAGTCAACCGAGAACGACACAGATGCGAGAGGACAGAAGCAGAGCCTCGAGTTGCGAGAACAGTACAACCAGTCAAGGGTTGAACCTGACCCACTACCGAGTAGGGCGGCCGCCTTGACTTAGTCGCTTTCCCGGATAACTTTACAAGGCTATGGCGGAACGCAGCTTACCGCGCCTGTCATAACTACAACTTATTCGCCGAAACGCAGTACTTCGGCGCGCCTCGAGTCCCCACCCGCGAACGAGTTGCGGGTGCACCCGGCGGCAGCGGATGGATACCGGTCCCGTTCAGGGACGCCTGGTCCACCCGCGTTTTTGTTGAAATGCGACCACCGGCTCCAGCTGTTTGGAGCGGCCTACATAGAGAGAGCACCAGAGACAATGCCACGCGCAACACCGCTCGACCACTATCGTAACATCGGCATCATGGCCCACATCGATGCCGGGAAGACGACTATGACCGAGCGCGTTCTCTACTATACTGGAAAGACCCACAAAATCGGCGAGGTGCACGAAGGCACCGCGACGATGGACTGGATGGAGCAGGAGCAGGAGCGCGGAATTACCATCACCTCCGCCGCTACTACCGCCTTCTGGATGCGGAACGACACCGAGTACCGCATCAACATCATCGATACTCCGGGTCACGTGGACTTCACCGTGGAAGTCGAGAGATCGCTCCGCGTGCTCGATGGCGCGGTGACACTTCTCGACTCCGTTGCCGGCGTTGAGCCGCAGACCGAGACCGTGTGGCGCCAGGCGGACCGTTATCGCGTCCCGCGCCTCATCTTCGCCAACAAGATGGACCGCGTTGGCGCCGATTTCGACCGCTGCATGCGCATGATCCGCGATCGCCTCACCAAGAACGCATTCCCGATTCAGCTACCGGTTGGGACGGGCGAGCTTTTCCACGGACACATCGACGTCATTGAGCGCAAGCAGTTCATCTTCGACGACGAATCGCTTGGGAAGAAGTTCGAGATTACGGAAGTCCCCGAGGAGTATCGCGAGGCGATGGAGAAGGCCCGGCACGACGTGATCGAGGCCGCTGTCTCGCACGATGAGGGTCTGATCGAGAAGTACTTCAGCGGCAAGGAGCTCACCAACGACGAGATCCGACACGCCATCAGGAGCTCCACGGTCGGTGGCTTCATCGTTCCAGTGTTGTGCGGCGCGGCTTTCAAGAACAA
>JANMTG010000181.1:0-3232 GCA_031390205.1 Gemmatimonadota bacterium | reverse complement strand
GGCGCTCGCGATGGCGCTGTTGATTCCGATCACTTCTCCACGCGCGTTAACGAGCGGTCCACCCGAGTTGCCGGGATTGATCGCGGCGTCGGTCTGAATCAGGTCGCTGATCGCATACTGATTTCTGCCATCGGGATTCAGGAGCTCGGGCCCCAGGCTCCGGCCCTTGGCGCTGATGATTCCGGCGGTAACGGTGTTCTCGAGTCCGAGCGGATTGCCGATCGCCAGTACCCACTCGCCAATGCGCGCGGTGAAATCACTGCCGAGAGGGAGAGTCGGAAAATTGTTTCCCTCGATCTTGAGGACCGCAACGTCGGTGGTGCGGTCGTGCCCAACGACGCGCGCCGTGAAGACGCGGTGATCCATCATGCGGACCGTCACGCGGTCCGCGACAGTCTCGTGATCCGAGCTCGTGACGACGTGATTGTTGGTGAGGATGTATCCGTTCGGCGTGACGAGGAAGCCAGAGCCCTGGCCGCGCGTGGGACGCGACTGCTGCGGCAGGTCGAAGTTTCTGAAGAAATCCTCCATCCCCGGAGGAACCGCCTGCGGCGACTGCGTGCGTCCGCGCTGGAGCGATGGGTTCGTGCGCGCGGCGCTGAACACGTCGATCGAAACGACGGCCGGTGTGACGTTGTTTGCGATCGCTACGAAGGCGTTGCTCGCCTCGGCGATCGGCTGAATGACCGCGGGGGCGGGACGACCTTGCGCGAAGCCGAGCTTTGTCCAGTTGAGACCGGACGCGACGATCAGTCCGCCGACGAATGCTGTTGCTACGGCTACGACGAGCCGAACTCTGTTTGTTCCAATTGACATGCGAATAGTTGCTAAGGGTTTGTAACTAATGAGACACAATTCGTTTGCTACAGGTTTCACGCCAGGCGTTGAAACGCTTCAGCCGTGAAATCGCTGTTTCGTGCCTCCCTATAATTAATACGCCGGAACAGCCTGGGGTGCTCGAAACGGCCTGCAACCTACATGCTGGCTTCGGGCTGATTTCGGAACGGCAGCGGCGCGGACGGGCGGGGCCAGCTTTCCCCGCGCCCGTCACGGTCGCATCTTGGTAGCACCATGAAGTCGCACTTGCATACGGTTGAAATCGGCGTGGTGGAATCAGGCGCCGTGAAGGAGTGCATCGCCAGCGCCAGGCAGGCCGAGCGCGAGGGACGATGGCCGGACGCGTGTACGCTCTACGAGCATCTGGTGCGCGATCCCGACGCGCATCCGCCCACGCGGCTCGCCGCGCTGCGGTGGCTCGGCCGCGCGTACATGGAGCAGGGAAACCGGGGCGCCGCGCTCGATGTGCTGGAGGCGGCGGTCGCGGCAGCGGATATGACCGGATCGCCGCCCGCCGTCGCGCAGGCGCTGAACGTCGTCGGCATCGTCTACCAGATGGGAGGCGACCTCGACCAGGCGGCGGCGATGTATCAAGCTGCCCGGGAGAAGGCGGAGCTTTCCGGAGACGGAGCGCTCCTAGCGATGATCGAGGAGAATCTGGGCACAGTCGCCACCATGCGAGGCGACCTGCGGGAACCCCTATAACCAAATGATTGCATCGTAAAGGAACGTTACACCGAAACGATGCACGCCGCCCCTCCAATCAAAGCCAAGCTATTGTGCTCCAATGACTTAGCCCAGGGCATGCTCTATGCCACGCATGAGCTTCAGGAAAGCTACCCTGTTTGGAGGTTAGACAGATGCTTCGTTCACGAGCATTTCGTTGTGTCGCCCTCATTGCGAGCGCTGTCGCGAGCGTCTCGTGCGGCGACTTTACGGGCTCGACCAGTCCAGCGGTTACGGGCCAATTCCGGCTTTCTCCACCCACGAAGACGGTGGCTGCTTCCTTCACCTACCTAACCGAGCAAGCCAGGGCCAAAGCAGTGAGATGGGGCCCTGCTCATATAAAGACCGAGCAGAAAGTGTCAGTAGTGGTCGGGCCCGACGGCGGCACTCTGTCGCTCCCCGGCTCCGACTTCGCGATGAGAATTCCGGAAGGAGCACTGTCCGCTCCTACGCTAATCACCGTGACCTCGAAAGGCGGCGCGCACGTCGTGTATGACATGCAGCCGCACGGACTGCGCTTCCTGAAGCCGGTCAGCGTCGTCCAGGAACTGAGAAACACTGCGTCGTATGCTACCCGCGAGGGAGAGGGCGTCCGCTCCGCTTACCTGTCAGACCGGAACGAGCAGATAGAGGCGGACGATTCAGCGTCTCCCGTTGAGCTCGAGGCTGGCACCACGCTCTTCTACGGCGCGCGGCCGGTCGCTGAGAGTCACGACTGGTACCTGACCCATTTTTCCCGTTTTATTCTGATCTCGGGTGTCTGGGTGCAGATCGAAAATTAGATCTGAGCTCGGTCGTCTAACATCGTTTGACACCGGTTCGAGCGAGGTTTACAAACATGACGCACGCTACGGTCTGAGATCACCATGACACAGACTGATCTGGAGAAGGCGCGAAAGCTCGTCGAGATGGCGCGCGGAGCGGAGCAGCAGGGGCAGACCGACGAGTCCCTTGCATTCTTCGACGACGCCATCGCTCTGATAGAGCACGAGACCGATCTCCCGTTTTTCGCGGATGTGCTGCGGTGGAAGGGCACCGTCTTCCGCGAGCAAGGTGAGACCGAGGCGGCTTATCGTTGCTACGAGAAGAGCCTCGCTCACGCCGAGCGTATCGGCGCCGTGGGGGCGCAGGCGCACGGCTTCAACTGCCTGGCGATCGTCGCCCAGCGTCGGGGTGACCTCCGCGAGAGCGAAAGCCATTACGCGCGCGCAGCGGAGTTCGCCGCGCAGGCCGGCGACGTCCGGCTGCTCGGGATGATAGAGCAGAATCGCGGTGTCCTCATGAACGTGAGGGGAAATTTTGCCGCGGCGGAAGCGCGATACTCGAATAGTCTCAGCGCCTTCGAGCAGGCGAGCGACGATGAAGCGGTATCGTGGGTCCTCAACAACATGGGGATGCTGTACACGAAGCTGGGGCACTACCAGCGTGCGGTCGAGACACTGGAGCGGGGCCTCGAGATCGCCAAGAGGCGAAAAGACGCCCTGGTCGAGAGCGTCCTCAACCTGAATCTGGCTGAAGTATGGGCGGTGGTGGGGAAGCTCGAGCTGGCGGATGAGTCGTGCAACAAGTCACTCGCCGAGGCACGACGCCGCAACGATCGTCTCACCATTGCCGGAGCGCTCAAGTGCCGCGCGCGGATCGAGCGCGAGCGGGGCGCCTTCAACGACAG
>JANMTG010000157.1:0-6042 GCA_031390205.1 Gemmatimonadota bacterium | reverse complement strand
TTGCTGATGCGGGCCCCGAGCTCCGACTCGATCGCCTTCTCCACCAGCTCGTAGTCCATTGGCGGGACGGAATCCTGGAGGTGCTCGAGCTCATCGATGTACTGTTGGGGGAGGAGGTCGGGCCGGGTTGAGAGCACCTGCCCCAGTTTGATGTACGCCGGTCCGAGCTCGACCAGCTTTTCCCGGAACGCCTTGGCTTTTCCGGCCGATTCCCCGTCCGCGGACTCGTCGGCGGCGTCGACGCTGGCCCCATCGAGACTCATCAACCCCTGGCGCTTCGCGAAATCGCGAAGCCCGTATTTGGTAAACAACCCCAGCGTGGACGCGAGGCGTGGAAGATGCTTCGGCGAGAGGATCATGGGTTCCGCGGAGGCAGAAAGCATGCCCGCGTCAGGTTGGCCGTCAGCGACGTCGCGGGAGATATTTATGCATGTCAAAAGCGGACGCAAATAGCGAGGGCGAAACGGGCCGCGTGCAGGTGGCAACAGTGCCCAAGCCATGGGGGCACGAGACGATCTGGGCACGGTCGGGGCGATACGTCGGAAAGATCCTCCACATCAACGCCGGACACGAGCTTTCGGTGCAATACCATAAGACAAAAGACGAAACGATACACCTGCTCTCGGGGGAAATCGTCTATCGCGTGCAAAGGGACCCGGCCAACAGAGACAGGCTGGAGGACGTGCGCCTACAGATTGGCGAATCGTTCCGGATCACTCCCGGGACAATCCATCAGATGGTTGCCGTGACCGACTGCGACGTGCTGGAAGTGTCCACACCCGAGCTCGACGACGTCGTACGCCTGAGCGACAGGTACGGCCGGGAGGGGACGAGCGCGCCGTGAAAGTAATAATTCCGCTGGCGGGTAAGGGAACCAGACTCCGCCCGCATACGCACCTGGTGCCCAAGCCGATGATGAAGGTGGCGGGCAAGCCGGTGATGTCGTACGTGCTCGACGACCTCAAGAAGCTCGGCAACGTCGAGCAGGTGATCTACATAACGGGTCATCTCAAGGAGAAAGTCGAACAATTCGCCCGCTCGGAGATGGACGTCCCCTCGGTGTTCATCGAGCAGAAGATTCAGGATGGAACCGCCGGCGCGGTCGCGCTGGCAAAGCCGTACGTCGACCAGCCGGTGCTCATCGTATTCGTCGACACGATCTTCGACGCCGACCTGTCCAAGGTGAAAAGCGTGGACGCCGACGGAATCATCTGGGTTAAGGAAGTGGAGGATTACCAGCGGTTCGGCGTCGTGGTGACCGATGCGAAAGGCAACATGACCAAGATCGTCGAGAAGCCCAAAACGCCGATCTCCAAGAGAGCGAACATCGGCCTCTATTACATCAGGAACTGGAAGCTGTTGTACGAGGGGATCGACCACGTCCTGAGCCAGCCCAAGAACCAGGGCGAGTATTATCTCACCGACGCGTTCCAGTACATGATCGACAAGGGGGCGAAAATTCAGGTCGTCGATGTCGAGGGCTGGTACGATGCGGGCAAGATCGACACGATGATCGAGACGAATCAGGCCATGCTGGCGCGCGGCCGCTCCCGCCAACCCAAAAGTTCGGGAGACTCGAAGATCGTCGAGCCGGTCTATATCGAGGACGGAGTGACGTTGAAGAAGTCGAAGATCGGCCCCAACGTCTCGATCGGCGCCGGCTCCGTCCTCGAGGATACGCAAGTCAGCCACTCGATCATCGGTGAGAGGGCGAAGATTACCGGATCGGTGCTCACCAATTCCCTGGTTGGTGACGACACCGTGCTGGTGGGCGTGAAGGGCGAAGTCACCGTCGGAGATCACTCGGAAGTGCGCGCATCGTAGCAGGGCAACTGGAGCGCAAGAAGCGGCCGAAGCTCGGTCGCAACGTCCTCGGCCTCGGTGCGGTCAGTTTTTTCACCGACGCCTCCACCGAGATGATCTACCCGCTCTTGCCGGTGTTCCTCGCCGGTGTGCTCGGGGCGAACGCCAGCTTCATCGGGGCAATTGAAGGCGCCGCGGAATCAACCGCATCGCTGCTCAAGGTTATCACTGGCATCTGGTCGGACAAGATCGGACGCCGGAAGCCACTGGTGGTCGCGGGCTATGCTCTTGCCTCCGCCGTCCGGCCGTTCACGGCACTCGCGCAAACTGCGACGCAGGTGCTCGCGCTCAGGGTGACCGACCGCATCGGCAAGGGGATTCGAACCGCTCCACGCGACGCGTTACTCGCCGACTCGGCGCCGGCCGAGGTGCGGGGCCTGGCGTTCGGCTTCCACGCGGCGGCGGACAATGCCGGAGCGGTGCTCGGCCCGCTCGTCGCGTTTCTGTTCCTCCACTTTCAGGGCGTCGAGTCGCTCGACGCGACGGGCCTCGGCGCGCGCGACGAGCAAGCCATCAGGAACGTCTTCTGGCTGGCGTCCATCCCTGCGGCGATCGCCGTAGCGATTCTGATTTTTGTTGTGCGCGAGGTTCCGCGCACGGAAGCGGGTGAGAAGGCGGCGGAGAAATCCGGCGCGGCCGACTCACCCAGCAGGCTGTCGCGCCGGTTCTGGGGATACCTCGTGGTTGTCCTGCTCTTCACCCTCGGAAACTCGACGGACGCGTTTCTACTTTTGCGCGCGCACCAGCTGGGAGTTCCCATAGCGCTGGCGCCGATTCTCTGGGCGTTGCTCAATCTCGTCAAGGCTGCGACCGGTACGTATGGTGGGCACCTCTCGGATACAATAGGCCGCAAGCCGCTCATCGTTGGCGGGTGGATTCTGTACGCGGCAGTGTATTTCGCATTTGGGTGGGCGACTGCCGCCTGGCACGCGTGGGGTCTGTTCGCTGTTTACGGAATTTTCTACGGCATGACGGAGGGTACAGAGAAAGCTCTCGTCGCCGACCTCGTGCCGCGGACGCGGCTTGGCTCGGCGTTCGGGTGGTACAACCTCGCGATCGGGTTGGGTGCGCTCCCCGCATCGCTCATCTTCGGGGCGATCTGGGACCGGTCAGGCGCTCCCAGCGCGTTCGTGTTCGGCGCCACGCTGGCGCTCGTCGCCGCGGTCCTCATGGTGTTCGTCGCTCCCGGCCGACCGGCGCGCGAGGCAAAGTGATCTCGTAGGCGCTCTGCGGCTTACGGTCGCGCCGTTCCTCCCGGCTAGTGTGCTCGCGTTAGCGATCGCACCACTCGCCCCAGGAGGCAAAGGTGAAAAAGAACACCCGCGGAACGCTGGCTGGATTGTCGTTCGTTTTGGCTCTCGCCGCTTGCGCGGATCCAGCCGGAATTGCCGTACCGCCGGCAACGTCCCCCGATCTTCGCACAGCGGACGCGGCCCGTTCGGCAGCCACTGAGCGCGCCGCACTGGCGAAAATCGGCAGACTCATCGCGATTTCGCTCAGCGACAAAGGAATGCGCCACCAACTCAAACGGCACTTCCGCGCGGCGCCGTTCAAGGAACACAAGCTGGAGCTGCGGCGTTATCTCCGCAGCGACGATGGAAAGCAGCTATTGGCCAGTATGGTCGGGGAAAAGCCATCTGACGCCGTTCTGACCTTGCTGGATCAGGTTCGTCCGTTGGAGTTCTACATGCCTGTTCGTAAGCACCGCGAGACCTGGGTGGGCGATGAACAGCTTCTGGTCGCGGTACAGCTGGAGGAGGAGGACCCAATCATCGCCTTTGACGCCCGTGGCCAGGAAATCCGGCTCGATGCTGAAACCCCTCCCGATCAGCCCACGCTTTCGATTGTGCCTTCCGAGACGCGCTTCGACAGACCCCTGCCTCCGAACTCGAAGAACATCGGTGATCTCAATGGCAAGGCGATCGGGACCCTTATACCATCCGGCCCCCAGGTCAGCACACTCATGGTTGTCGATGATGGGGGTGGCGGTGGAAGTGGCGGCACGACCCAGATACCACCCGGACTTTATCTGGAGTTTTCACGCATTCTCGACGTTCACGAACCGTGGACGAAATCAGAGCCGGAAATCGAAGTCCACATCCAGGGCCCCACCAGTCAGAACAACCCCCGATACGGCGAAGATCTATCCTGCTCCGGCGCGCAGGCGTACGACTACCGAAAGGTTTTCGATCAGAACGGGGGCTTTTGGCAAGGACGGGTAATGCTTTTCTCGGCCGATGAAATCGCTGATTTCAACAGCAAGTTCAACGACGGATTTCACGTGCTCTTCTGGGAGGACGACGATACGTCGTGCGTGCTCAAGCTGGAGAACGACGTCCTCATCGACCTGATAAAATCAACCGCGGCTGCGACTTCCACCGTAGCAATCAAGCTCGTGCCGAAAGCCCCATGGTATGTGGTGGCCGGAGCGTTTCTCGCCGTGCTGTTCGACAATCCGGGCGCCTGGCTAAGAACGAATGATGATTTTGTGGGCGCTGCGGTGGCTCAGGAAAGCGCCGGATACAATTATCCGGGTAACACCCACGTCATAATGGAAGGCACCAAATTGAACGGGCGGGCCACGATCATTTACCGGTAATTGGAGAGAGCAATGTCGCGATGCTTGCGCGTGGTTTGTGTGGTGGGCCACGTTTTGGTTGGAGGAGTCACGACCATGGAAGGTCAACACATCGAACCCAGCCGTTACGACACTCAGGCGTTGCGAGTCGAAACACGCCCGGGCGACTGGGTCCTGCTTCGCGGGCGCGACGGAGAAGTCGTTGGAAAAATCGCTGCGTTTCGCGGTGCCCTCGATCTGCCGGCAGTTTTCGCCGCTTCGCCTGAAGCAGTGCGCGAAGCTCGTGAATTCACGCAGAGTTACAACCGGGGTGGTGTTCTGCTCGGAGTGGGCATCGCGGCATTTGGAATAGGAAGGGGAATCGGGGGCATCGAGGATATAGACCCGGCGATTTCCATCTCAGCGACGGCGGCATCAACCGTCGGAGTATTTCTGGCGGCCTACGGGATCAAGTATCTTTACAAAGCGTACAGCGCATTGGGGAAAGCGGTGTGGTGGTACAACCGCGAGCTGACCAGATAGCGTTACGGTCTTCCTCACTTAACAGTCGATGGATGACAGCGGCGACCGGTTCCCGTCGACGCTGATCCACCTCGCTCGGCGAGTCGATCCGTCGAGCGTTTCCATCGAGGAGAGTCAATGACCAACTGTTCCGGCGCGGTAAACGCCCTTCGTATTGGCGCGGCCATAGTTCTGCTGGTCCCGGCGTCCCTCTCCGCCCAGTCTGAGAAGGGCGACCTTACGATCACCGGCTCGAAGTGGGGCGAAGCGGTAGCGGCCGCCTCGGCGTCCAACGGTGCGGCCGCAGGAACCCACACTGGCTACGACTCCCGCGCGCTCCGTCTAGAGTCGAGTTGGGGACGTCTGCGTATTCTGCGCGGGGCCGACGGGCTCGTTGTGGGGACTGCGGGATTGTTCACGACACCGGACGTCGAGAAAATCGTCGCCGGTTCCGGCCGCGCGGAGACAGAGGCGAGACTCTTCCGGGCGAGCCACCGTCCCGGCGCACTTGCCGGCGCGCTCGGTGCGGTGACACTGGGCGTGGGAATCATCGCCTCGGCCAACAACTCCAACAACGCAGCCACGCCCGTGCTCATGATCGCCGGTGCCGGCGCGATGTTTTGGGGGGCGAGACAAATCAATTCCGCGTACTCGTCACTCTCTCGCGCTATCTGGTGGTACAACCGGGACGTCGCCCGGTAGCGTCAGGACACCCGGTTTTTTCTCCACCGGCGGTATCCGATCCAGCCGCCGAGGGCGATCGCGCCCAGGGGAATCAGTACGCCGAGTGAGGCGATAAAAGCCGCGACCAGCCCGACGAAGTTTCTCCACGCACGACGCAGCGCCTCGCCGATCGGGTTTTCGCCCGGATTGTTGCCGAGTATCGGGCCGGGCTCGTGAATGGTGATGGTGAGCGTGCTCATCGCCACGCGCGCGGTCAAATAGCGTAGCCTCCCCTCGTAGCGTTCTATCTCCTCGCGTATGCGGGCGAGCTCGCGTTCGACCCGCAGTACTTCGTCCAGCTTTCCGGTTCGGTTGGCGAGCAGGCTGATCAAGCGTTCCTCCAGGCGGCGCGCGTTCGTCACACGGGCGGTGATGTC
>JANMTG010000133.1:0-1595 GCA_031390205.1 Gemmatimonadota bacterium | reverse complement strand
ACGCGCGACATCCGGGCAGAGGAGGCGGAGCGGGCGGCGAAAGTGATGGGAGTTTCCGTGCGCGAGAACCTCGGTCTTCCCGACGGAGGGATCGTCAACACGCCCGAGACTCGGGCGAGAATCGCGGTCGTGATCAGGCGCCTCCAGCCGAGCGTCGTAATCACGCACTCATTGCATGGGCGGCATCCAGACCATCCAGTTGTCGCACAGCTGGTCCGCGATGCGTGCTTCGTTGCCGGGCTCAGGAAGATCGAGCCGAAAACTCCGCCACACCGCCCGCGGAAAGTGCTGCACGCCCTGTCGTTTCGCGAAGACTATCAGAAGCCGACCTTCGTCGTCGACATTACCGATGCGTTCGAGAAAAAGCTGCAAGCGGTGGCTGCTTACGCCTCGCAATTCGGTGACGCGGTCCAGGCCGGAGAAGTGTATCCGAACGGAGAGCCGCTAGGTGATCTGATGCGGCACCACGCCGCCCACTACGGCTCGCTCATCCGCTGCCGGTACGGCGAGCCGTTCCACACAACCGAGACGATGCGTGTGGACGATGTCAGCACCCTCGAGGTGTCGACGTTTTGAGCAAGGCCTCAAAACCGGCCCCACCGGAAGGCGAGGTGACTTACGGATCGTATCTCGCGCTGGACGAGCTGCTGAGACTGCAGCGACCGCGCTCCGCACCCGAGCACCCGGACGAGCTGCTCTTCATCATCGTGCACCAGGCGAGCGAGCTCTGGTTCAAGCTCATTCTCCACGAGCTCTCCGCGCTTGTTTCTCTGCTCGAGGCCAGCGACACGCTTGGTGCCTTGACGTCGGTGAAGCGGGTGAACGCGCTGGTCCACATCGTCACCGCGCAGCTCTCCGCTCTGGAGACACTGCCGCCCCAACGCTTCGCGCAATTCCGCGGGTACCTCGGCACCTCGAGTGGCTCGCAGAGCGTGCAGTTCCGCGCGATCGAAGCCATGTCGGGAATGCGTGACGACCATTTCCTCAAGGTTGTCGCGCAGCACGGCGGAATTCCGCCGCAGGTGCAGAGGGCGCTCGACAAGCCAACCCTCCAGGCGCTGTTCGACAAGCTGCTGGAGTCGCACGGAGTATCGGTCGAGCAGATCTACGCCGAAACGAACCAGCGTCCGCTCCAGATGCTGGCCGAGGGCCTGCTCGAGTACGAGCAGGGGTTCGCGATGTGGCGCTTTCTTCACGTCCAGCTGGTCGAGCGAATAATCGGGCCGCAAACTGGCGGGACCGGCGGAACGCTCGGCTCCAAGTACCTTCACAAAACCATTTCGCAGCGGTTCTTTCCAAAGTTGTGGGAGGTCAGGAGCAGGTTTTTCCAGGGGTGAGGCGCGCGTTGTGCGTTTCGCGTTCGACCGTTGCCCGTCGTTGCGTTAACGCACAAACGGAAAACGGATACACGGTAAACTCACAACGCGCGTCCCTACCCTCCCTCAGTCTCCGCGTCTCCCTTAAATTGGTCCAAATGTCCGCGCCTGCCACACCGACCCCCGTCTACCTCGACCACGCGGCTACCACGCCCGTGCGCGAAGAGGTCATCGAGGCGATGAGGCCGTTCTACGGCGCACGCTTCGGGAACCCCTCCA